>JAAYEI010000033.1 GCA_012728815.1 Clostridiales bacterium | reverse complement strand
CGCCCGGTGTTTTCATGCGCTTCCAGCAGGATGCCGTACAGGTAGCCATCACAGTTGTTCCGGTGGGTCACCAGCACCTCCTGGATGCCCAGCCTGTCCATCAGCGCCACCAGGATGACCAGGCCGGTGGGCAGGATGTGCTCCCGCCCGGGCATCATGCCAGGCAGCCGGGTCCGTTCCCGCGCGTCCAGGGCCGCCAGCTGGTGCAGCGCCCGCCATGCCTGCGCCTGGCTGACCGGGTGGTCCAGGTGGGGGTCCACATCAAAGCTGCCCCGGCTCAGATACAGCAGCGCGGCGCCGGTGCCGCCCACCAGCAGCCAGCGCGCGGGCGGGGGGGCGGGCCAGGGCGGCTGGGCCGCCAGCTGGCGGGCCACCAGGGCCTGTGCGGCCTTTAGGTCCTGCGGGCTGTTGATGGGCTGGCTGGCGTACAGCCGGGAGGCCCCCAGCTGCAGCGAACAGCTGTCCTCCAGGGCCTGGCCCTGGCCCAGGGCCAGCTCGGTGGAGCCGCCGCCAATGTCAATTACGCCCAGGCGGCCGGCCTGCAGGTAGGGGTGGGCAGCGCCCAGAAAGGCGTAGCGCGCCTCCTGGGCGCCGGAGAGCACCTTCAGTTCAAGCCCGGTGCCCGCCCTGAGCAAGTCCCTCAGGCCGGCCTCGTCCCGGCTGTCCCGCACGGCGGCGGTGGCGACCAGGTCGATGCGGCTGGCCCCGGCCGCCAGGGCCTGGGCCTTGAGCGCCTGGACGCCCTCCACCAGGCCCCGCAGCGCCAGGTTGTCAAAGCCCTGCCGCTCATCCAGGGCCAGAAAGAGCCGGGTTTCCACCCGGCCGCGCAGGGGCTGGCGCAGCCCCTCCTCGAGGTTTGCCACCAGCAATCGAGTGGAGTTGGAGCCTATCGCGATCACCGCGGCGCGCGCAGGCGCGGGGCTGCTTGTGCGCATTGCGTCTTAAATCCTTTCAGCAAAAAGCCGCCGGGCGGCGGCTGGCCCTTGGGCCCAAGCTTATTCCCCCTCCTGGCGGGGCGGCAGGCCCAGCACCTCGGGGTTGGTCACCACAAAGCGGATCTCCCCGGGGAAGAGGTAGCCGTATTTGGTGCGCGCCTCGTTGGCGATGAACTGGTCGGTGGAGGCCAGGCGCACCTGCTCGGTCAGGCGCAGGATGTCCCGCTCCCGGGCGAAGACCAGGTCGTCCGCCTGGTCAATCTGCAGGCGCAGGTCCTCAATGCCCCGGTCCATGTTGCCGGCCACCACCCAGCCCATGATGAGCACGGCGATGCAGGCCGCCGCCACCCCGTACCAGGGCAGGCGGACGGCGCGCAGCTTGTACAGGCTGCCGAGGCGCTTGCGGGGGCTGCCCAGCGGGTTGTTGTAGTCCATCATCGCTCCTGTGTTTTGTTCCGTTCCCGGTGCCCTCAGCGTATTTCCAGTTCCACCAGCCGGGGCTGCTGGGAGAGGTCCTCCCGGGTCACCCGCAGCAGCGGCTGGGTGGAGGCAGTCAGCGGCGCCACCGCGTCCAGGAAGGGCCGCAGGGTGGTCAGCACCTCAAAGCCGCCGCGCTCGTTGCGGTAGTGCATCGGGATGGTGATGCGCGGCTGCAGCAAACTGATGGTCTCCGCCGCTTCTTTGGCGTCCAGGGTGTAGGTGCCGCCCACCGGGATCAACAGGATGTCCGGCATGAAGAGCTGCTCGCGCAGCCGCTCGTCCGGCACTTCGCCCAGGTCGCCCAGGTGCAGGATTTTCAGCCATTCGGCCTCCAGCGTGAAGCAGAGGATGCTGCCCCGCTTGCTGCCCTGCTCCTTGTCATGGAAGGCGCTCACCCCGCGCAGGCTGATGCCCGGCAGCGGGCTGTGCGTGCCCTCGGTGTCCACCACCACGGGCTTGCCGTCCACCTTGTCCACATAGTCATGGTCAAAATGGTGGTGGGAGATAACGACCACGTCGGCCTTCACCCGGTGCAGGGGGTAGCCCACCTGGGCGGGGAAGGGGTCAAACAGCACACGGCGGCCGTCGGACAATTCCACCAGGAACTCCGAATGGCCGTGGTAGGTGATCAGCATGCCGGGCTCTCCTTTCTGTTGTCACACGCGGCGGCCAGCAGGCGGGGGATGAAGCCGGGCGGCGGCTCTTTCCGCCGCAGGGCCAGCGCCAGTTGCGCGCCGGCCAGGTCCAGCAGGGCGCCGTGCTCCCCGGCATCCCAGGCGAGCACCGCCGCCCGGGCGGTTTCCAGCATCGCGGGGGTGAAGGCATTTTGATGCCGCGCGTAGACGCGCAACAGGCCCGCGTATCCCAAAGGCAGCCTGTCTTCCCTTTGCGTGGCCAAGCCCTCAAAGAAGGCGGCGTACCCGGAAAAATCCAGGTCCAGCAGCGCCAGGCCGCCCTCATGGGCCGCCCGCCAGCCGCGCAACGCCAGTGCCCGCTCCAGTTCCGTGATGCCCGCGCCGTCCAGGCGCCGGGGATAGTCGCTGACAAACAGCGCGCGGCGGGCCCTGTCCCGCCGGATAAAACCGGCCGCGCCGAGGAGTCCCCTCAGCGCGGCCGCGGCATGGTCAAGCCCTGCCATCCTTCTTGTTGGTTTCAAAGGCGATGTCCAGCCGGTGGACCGAGGTGTAGCGCCCCTGGATGTCCAGCTGGTAGCGCAGGTTCACCTCGCCGTCGCCGTCCTTGTTGACATTGTAATCCACCTGCGTGGGGTAGATGCCCATGCTCAGGTCGCCAAAGGGTGTATGGTAACTGCCCTCGTAGCGGTGCCCCTTGCGGAACACCAGGTCGCTGGCGAAGGCGCCCTTGCGCACCACCTTCACCATGCCCTCGCCCATGGTCATGGTGATGTCGTGCTTTTCGTCGCTGTCGGAACGGCGCTCGGTGTAACGCAGCTTCCACTCCTTGCTGTCGCCGGAAAGCGTGCCAAAGGTGGTCATGTGCATGGCTTCGTCCTCGTCATGGCGGTTGAAGGCCATGCCTGTCACCGTCAGGCGGACCGGTTTGCTCCTCATCGGGAAGCACCTCCTCTGGGCGGGGATACCGTCCCATTCAATTATAGCATACCCGTGCACTGAAAAAAATGCCCGGCGGCCCGCCGCGAAGGGGCGGAAAACAGCCCCGGGCCGCGCGGTACAGGTTATGAAATTTGTATGTCTAAAGCTGTTCTTTCAGAAACTCCAGCACATCCCGGCGCATCTCACGGGTTTCCAGGTGGCCCACCGGGTAGCGATTGAGCCGCCAGTTTTGGGGCGCGCCCAGGCTTTCATAGGCCCGGGCGATTTCCTGTTCATCGCGCGCCACCCCGCGCGCCGGGGTCAGCAAATCATGCTCGCCCACCAGGCACAGGTGGGGCCGCGGCGCGGTGAGCGCGTTGAGCGCGGCGGTGGTCAGCCTGTTCAATAAGCCGGGGATGTAGTAATAGATGCCGTGCAGGTCCAGCCTGTTTTCCGCCAGCAGCTCCTGATAATTGCACAGACAGCAGAGGTCCGCGCAGGCCTTCACGCGTTCATCCAGCGCCGCCACCCACTGCGCCATGGAGCTGCCCATCGACATGCCCAGGGTGCCCACACGCAAATTGTCCACATCCGGGCGCGAGCAGAGGTAGTCCAGCGCGCGCAGGCTGTCATACACCATCTGGGCCCACATCCAGCGGCCTTCCCAGAGCAATTTTTTGAACACAAAGCTCTCCGTTCGCCCGGAGCGCTCCTCAAAGCACAGGTGGTCGATCGCCAGGGAGGCGATGCCGGCCTCCGCCAGCGCGGGCCCGTAGCCCGGCTTTTGCATGTAGTCGCAGCCGGTGAGCAGCTCGCTCTTGCCGATGTGGTACATCCCGCCGTGGGAATGGTTGAACAGCACCGCCGGGAAGGGCTCCGCCCCGGTTTTCGGGCGGCAAAACAGCGCCGGCACCCTTTCATAACCGTTCAGGTCCAGCACCAGCCGCTCCAGCACATAATTCCCGGCATCTTCCGTGCAAACAAGTTCCGCCGTAATGGGCCGCTCCGGGCGGGGCAATTCGCCCAGGATGTCCAGCACATCCTGCCGTGTCACCTTCATGTTGCCCGCCTCCCCTGTTTTTTCACAGCATACCACAGTTTGCCCGGGAAGCCGCAAAAAAGCAGCCTGCCGGAAGAACCGGCAAGCCGCCAGACTGGCTGTCATGATTGTCAGGATGCTCCGCCCGACGCCCGTCTCAGTACCTCCTCAGTACCGCCTCAGCAGCGCCTCCGCGTCCATCCAGTGCAGGTGCTCCAGGCGGCTTTCGCCTTCCGGCCCCACCGTGAACTCCAGGTTGTACTGGCGCTTTGCGCTGTCCTCCACCTGCAGCTGGAGGCGGACCTCATACCGGGGCAGGCTGTTGTTGGAGGGCACCAGGTAGGCCAGCTTGACCAGGTCGTAGGAGACCGGCGTCATTGGCAGCCCTGCCGTGCGCAGCGTTTCCAGCATGTTCCGGGCAGGCGCTTCCGGCTGGGCGGCCGTCTGCTCCAGCAGCCGCGCGGTGTCCTCCTCCCCCTTGTCGCGCAGCTCCTTCACCAGGAAGGCTGCCTGGCTGAAGGCCGCCATGTTCAGCGCGGCCGATTTCTCCACCGTGCTGCCAAAGGGCAGCTCGGAGCGCTCAAAGCTGTCCAGCGCAAGGCCGCTGCCCGGCGCGTCATCCCCCCAGAAGGTGAGCACATAGATGCTGTACAGCCCGCTGTCCGGGTCCATCAGCAGCTCCTCCGACAGCGCAGGTTCATAGCCCGCGCGGATCATCTGGCCGTCCCTGTGGCGGCTGATGTTGAAACTGGCCGCCCAGTCTGTCCAGTGGCCGGTAAAGCTCTGCCCGGTCAGGTGGTCCAGCAGGCCGCGCGCGTGGGCGTTGATGTCAACCGCCTGCTCCGGCCCCGTGCCCGGCGCGCTGTAAAGCAAGGTCATCCGGCTGCCGGCGTCCTCAATGCCCACCAGGCCGCCGGGCAGCGCCGGGTCCCTCGGGCCCGGGGGAAAGGTGGGAACCGGCAACCCATTTACCGGCTGTCCGCTTTCCGGCACTTCCACCTCCTGTTGCGTGGGTTCGGCCGTACCCGCATCAGGGGAAGCGGCAGGGGGCAGCTGCCCGGCCGGTGTTTGCGCGGTTTCTTCCGCTTCCTCCTCCTGTGGCGCGGGTTCGGGGGTGCTCCTGGTTTCAGTCTGCGCGGCCGCCTCCGCGCGGCTGAAACTGCGGCGCATGACGCCGTCCATCATCAGCGGCAGCGCCAGGATCAGGGTCAGCGCCAGGGCGCCCAGCAGCAGGCCGAAAAGCCAGGGTTTGAGTTGTCTGTTCATCGGTTTGCCTCCTTTGCCTTTGCTGCCCTGATGTTACGCCGCGCTTGTCTTCACGCGGTTTCCGGCTTGTCACGGTCTTGTAAATCTGATACAAAACTCAATCGTAAATGCTTGGATGGGATGGCCTTTTTGCGTTGATCATTCGTTTAGGATGACCTGAACCGTGGTGCCCTTGCCCGCTTCGCTATCAATTTGCAATTGCGCCCGGTGCAGTTCCGCGATGCGCGCGCACAGCGCCAGCCCCAACCCTGCGCCGCCCTGCGCGCGGGAACGGCTGCTGTCGGCCATGTAGAAGGGTTCCTTTACCCGGGGCAGGTGCTCCCTGGGGATGCCCCGGCCCTCATCCCGCACGGTGAAGCCCATGTCCTCCGCCGTCAAAAAAACCTTTTGCCCCGGGGCGGAGGCCTGGACGGCGTTTTGCAGCAGGTTTTGCAGCAGGCTGGCCATCAGGTCCGGGTCACAGGTAAAGGCCTGCCCCCGCTCCGTCACTTCAAGGGTCACCTCCCTTGCCTGCAGCAGGGGCTCCAAGGCCTGTCCGGCCTGCTCAAACAGCGCCGCGGCTTTCACCTGTTTCATCTCCGGCAGGGTGCCGCCCTCCAGCCGGGACAGGCTCAACAGCTTCAGGCTGAGGCGCTCCAGGCGCTCGCCCTGGCTGGCGATGGCTGTCAGCGCCGCCTGGCGGCCTTCCCCATCCATCTCATGCCGGCGCAGCAGGTCCGAGAAGCCGATGATGGCGGTGAGCGGGGTTTTCATCTCATGCGCCATGTCCGCGATGAACTGGCGCTGCGCGCGCTCCCTGTCCTCCAGTTTGCCGATGTGCTCCTTGATGGCGCTCGCCATCTCGTTGAAGCGCAGCGCCACCTGCCCCACCTCGTCCTCCCGCCTGAACACCGGGGCGCGCGCCGTGTAATCACCACCCGACACGCGCAAAGCCGCTTTTTCCAGCTGGCGCAGCGGCTCAAAATGCGCCTTGAGCAGCAGGGACAGCAGGATGCCCGTCAGCGCGTACAGCGCAATCAGCAGCAGCACGGCCTCCCGGGTCTGCCGCGCAGCCGTCTCATACACCAGGGTGATGTCCCGGGCGTAGCGCAGGCTGTAGGCGCCGGCCCGCCCGCCCGGCGTTTCCAGCAGCAGCTGCCAGGCCCGCCCGTCCAGTTTCACCAGGGTCTCCCGCGCTTTGAGCGCGGCCGCGCGCTCCATCACCGGCGCGTCCCCGGGCATCGCGTTGGTATACAGTTCCCGGCCGTTTTCATCCAGCAGCGCAAACAGCGCGCTGCCGCTCATGTACCGCCTGGCGGTGCGCGCGGCGCGAGAAGCGAAGTCCGGCTGGTTCAGGGCGGAAAAGGCCTCCAGCCCGGCGGTCAGCGTAAAGGAGAACAGGGCGGCCTCCTGCCTGCCCCGCTCGCGCTCGGAAAAGAGGCTGTCCTCAAACCCTCGCACCAGCAACATGCCCGACAGCACCAGGCCAAAGGCCAGGCTCATCAGCATGGCTAGCGCCGTCACCCGCAAGCGCAGCCGCATCAGGGCGCCTCCAGGCGGTAGCCCAGCTTGTACACCGTTTTGATTACCTGCTCCCAGCCCAGCTTGGCGCGCAGTCGCTGGATGTGCATGTCCACCGTGCGCGTGCCGCCCAGGTAGTCATAGCCCCAGGCCGCCTGCAGCAGCTGCTCCCTGGACAGCGCCATGTTCTTGTGCCGCATCAGCAGGTGCAGCAATTCGAACTCCTGCGGGGTCAGTTCCACTTCCTGCCCGGCCCTGGTCACCAGGCGCGTGGCCGGGTCCAAAAGCACGTCCAGCGCCCGGTAGGCCTCATGGGCAGGCTTGCCGCGCCGCAGGATGGCCTCCGCCCGCGCCTGCAATTCGACCGGGTGGAAGGGCTTGACCATGTAGTCCTGCGCGCCCAGGCGCAGCCCGCGCACACGGTCGGCCACCTCAATCCGGGCCGTCAGGAACAAAATGGGCGGCAGCTCCCGCCCGCGCTCCAGCAGCCTTTCCACGATGGAAAAGCCGTCCAGCCCGGGCAGCATCACGTCCAGCACCACCAGGTCAAAGCCGCCCTTTGCCAGCAGTGAAAGCGCCTGGCTTCCGTCCCCGCAGATGGAAACCTCATGGCCGCTGACCTTCAGGGTCATCTCCACCAGTTCCGCGATGGGCCGCTCGTCCTCCACCACCAGAATGCGCGATGGCATGTCCGCTCCTTTCGCCTGTATGTGCTTTTAATACTAGACTCAATCGTAAACGCTTGGATGGGATGGTCTTTTTGCGTCTCCGCGTTGCCTCTTTCACTCGGCGTAGGCTTCGGCTACGCCTCGTTCTTTCGGCTTAGCGGAGCCATCAAAAATTCTCATCCCCTCTTTGCGTTGACTCATTCGTTTGGTCTCATGCAATTGTATCACAGCGCGCCGGCGGACTTGTCACCAAGATGTAAAAAGGGCCGCCAAAAGGGCGGCCCGCGTGAACCAGGAAAGACCTCAGTCCGCCGTGCGGCCGGCCTCTATAAGCTCGCTGATCACAATCTTCTTCATCGCCATCATCGCGCGCACCGCGGCCTCCGAGCGCAGCAGGCGGCCCAGGTCCCGGGGCACAATCTGCCAGGACAGGCCGAAGCGGTCACGGCACCAGCCGCACTGCTCATGCTCTTTTGAATGGGACAGCCTGTCCCAGTAAAAATCAATCTCTTCCTGGTTCTCACACTCCACCAGCAGGGAGATGGCCTCGTTGAAGCGGAAGTGCGGCCCGCCGTCCAGCGCCATGAAGCGCCGCCCGTTCAGCGTGAAGTCCGCCGTGAGCACCTTGCCGGCCATGCCGGTAAAATGTTCATCCAGCTTCTCGTCCGGGTAGTACTCAACATGGTGGACGGCGCTGCCGGGGAAGACCCCGCAGTAATAGGTGATGGCCTCCATGGCGTTGTTGTCCGCGAACCACAGAAACGGCACAATCTTTTCCATGTTTTTATACAAAACTCAATCGTAAACGCTTCAAAGGGATGGCCTTTTTGCGTTTACCCAATCGTTGAGTATGATCCTCCTTCTTCAGTACTTAAAAAACCAGGCCCATCAGCAGCTCGTCGCGCAGCCGGCCGTCGGGCATCAGGCAGGCGTTTTTCACCCGGCCCCAGGTTTCAAAGCCCAGGCCCTCATACAGCTTCACCGCGCGGGCGTTGTCCGAGTAGACGCCCAGCTCCGCCTGCGAAAACCGCAGGCCGGGCGCCAGGGACAGCACCTCCCGCATCAGCAGCGCGCCCAGCCCCCTGCCCCAATAGGCCCTGCGCACCGCGATGCCGATTTCACAGCGGTGGCGCATCCGGGAGCGGCCGCCCACCGGGAAGAGGGTGACGTTGCCCGCCAGCCCGTCCCCAATGTAGGCGTTGACCATCACCCGGCGCTCGTCTGTCAGCAGCGCGTCCAGGAAGGCCTCCTCCTGCTGCAGGGTCATCGTGATTTCCCCCGGCGCGCGCAGCAGGTTGTCGCTCTCCCCGGCGGTCGCCTTCAAAAAATCCAGCAAGGCCTGCGCGTCCTTTACTTCCGGGCTCCTGAGCAGTACCGGCGTGCCGTCCCGCAACAGGACCGTCCTGCGCTGTGTGACCATCATCTTTCCTCCCACAAAATCTACCCCGGTGCCGCCGTTTTCAGCCGCCTTCCAGGCTGCGCAGGTAGCTATCCATGTCAAAGGGCTCAAAGGGGCTGTCCTTTTTAAGGTACAGCGGGTGGTGCGGGTGGCCGGCCTTGCTGCGCCGGCCCGCGGTCACCCAGTTTGCGCCCAGCTCCGCGCCCACCAGGGCAAAATCCCGCACGCAGTCCCTGAGGTAGCCCCGCGTTTCCATCACCGCGCCCCAGGCCGCCCACACGGTCTTTGTCCGATTCAATAAATACGCGAAGGCCTTCAGGTTCTCCCGGTGCAGGAATTCGCTGACCAAACTGTCCATGTCCCCGGGCCGGGTGGCGCGCTGGGCGTAGAGGTTCATCATCAAAAAGCTGTCATACCGGTTGTTCCCCGCCACGCGCTGGACGCTTTTGAGCGTGTTGTCCAGCCTGCCCGGCGCCGCGGTGGAGGGGTTCAGCCCCACGCAGATGACCGGCCTTTCGCCCAAAGTGCCCAGCACATAGCGGTATTCCTCGTACCTGGGCGGCACGTACAGCCAGGCCTTCCGGTCAAACTCCTCGTCCGGTACCGCCAGGCAGGCCTCCTCAAAGGACTTCAGGCCCAGCTCGTGCATGGTCGCGCCCGGAATGTGCCGCATGCTCAGCCCTTCCGGTCTTCCGGGTCAAAGAACTCCACTTCCAGCCGGTCAAAGGGCACGCTTTCCAGGAAGTGCTCCGGCAGGAAGCGCAGCTGGCGGTAATCCTCAAAATCCCGCAGGTGGCGAGCCACCACCAGCGGCACCGCGATGTCCAGCTCGCGGCAGGCGGCGGCCATCGCCTGCTGCCAGTCGCCGTCCGGGCAGGGCACCACCACGTCCCGCCGGATTTTGTTGCGCCGAATTTCGCGCACCCAGAGCTGTCCCGCCATGCCGCCTCCTTTATTGCCCCGCGCGCTTCAACAGGAAGGTGCCGCTGTCAAAGCCCACGCTGTCCATCACCAGCCGCAGCCCTTCCGGCGTAGGGCTGAGTTTGATTTCTGTCCTGTAGGGCGCCTGGGGCATCACCACCCGCGCGGTGATGACGCCGTCCCTGACCCCGAAGCGGCCAAGGTAGGCCTGGGGCCGCTCGCCCATCGCGAAGGAGGGAAACTCGCCCCGGTGGGCGGTCTTCCTGCCAAAGCTGAAAAACAGCGGCTGCTGCGAATCCGGCGAGCGGAAGATGAGCCGCAGGCTGTTGTCATCCGGGATTTCCACGCGCAGGCTCTTGCCGTCCTCCCTGAAATAATTGCCCTCCCCAAACAGCGGCCCGTCCTTGTCCGCCGGCGCGCGGAAGACGAGGCGCTTTTCCAGGCGTTTGAGCGCCGCCTGTCCCTCCGCTTTTTCCTTGGGCAGGCTCACCAGTTGATCCATCAAATCGTGCAGGGCGTCCATCTCATCGCCCATCAGGTTCAGCCCGGCGGTGCAGCAGACGGCCAGTTTGCTTTTTGGGTCCACCATCATCACCTGGCCGTACATCCCGTCCCCGCGGTAGCGGCCGTGCCGCGCCATCCAGAACTGGTAGCCGTAGCCGCTCATCCAGTCCACGTGCGGGTCATCCCAGTTCAAATCCCTGTTGTCCACCTGCTTTCGGGTGGCGCGGGCCAGGTATTCCCCGCTCAACAGCCTTTCTCCCTGCCAGACGCCGCCGTCCAGCAGTAATTGGGCGGTCCTGGCCAGGTCCGCCACGCCCAGGTGCAGGCCAAAGCCGCCGGTGTTGTGGCCCAGGGGGCAGCAGTCCCACTGGGGTTTTTTGATGCCCAGCGGCTCAAACAGCCGGGGCATCAGGTAGTCCCGCAGGCTCATCCCGGCGCGCGCGGACACCATGCGCCCGGCCAGGTAGGTGCCCATCGTGTTGTAGTGGAACTTGGTGCCCGGCTTGTGCACCACCTTGTAGGACAGCGCGGCGCGCGCCCAGTCCGTGCTGGAGCGGATTTCGTGGTCGCTTTGCTCCTCCAGGCCCGAGGACATGGACAGCAGGTGGTGCAGGGTCACTTCCTTCAAACGCTTGTCGTACTTCTCCGGCAGGCAGTCCCTGAGCACCTCCGCCACGCTGTCCTCATAGGAGAGCAGGCCCTCATGAACCGCCATGCCGGCGGCCATCGAGCAAAAGCTCTTGGACAGGGAAAAGAGGGTGTGCGGGCTGTCCACGGCAAAGGGCCTGACAGCCAGCGCGTAGGCCTTGCCGCCCTTCACCACCGCCAGGCTGTGCAGGCCCAGCTTGCCGTGTTTGCTGAAAAATTCGGTGATTGCCCGGCTGGACAGGCCCAGCTCCTCCGGGCTTGATACCAGTTGAAACTCTGACGCCATGTTAACCTCCGCCGCGTTTTTTCCTGATGGCAGTATACCATGCCGCGGCCCTCGGGTCAGTCCCCGCCCGGCATTTCAGCCGCGCTTGACGAAAAGCGTACACACGCCCGGCCGGATTATGGTATAATCCAGAAAAAAGGAGGCAGGCAGATGGTAGTACACGTATTCGATCAGGCATCCCAGGTGGCGGAAGCGGCGGCGGCGGTTTTCACGGCGCAGCTATTGGAAAAACCCGACAGCGTGCTCGGGCTGGCCACCGGCTCCACGCCGGTGGATACCTACGCGGAGCTGATCCGGCTGCATGAGCATGGCGTGCTGGATTTTTCCAGGGCCACCAGCTTCAACCTGGACGAATATGTGGGCTTGCCGCCCAGCCACCCGGAGAGCTACATCGCCTTCATGAAGCGCAACCTGTTTGACCGGATCAACCTCAAGCGCAGCTACCTGCCCAACGGCATGGCGGGCGACCTTGAACGCGAGTGTTTGAATTATGAGGCGCTCATCCGTGAGGCCGGCGGGGTGGACCTGCAGCTGCTGGGCATCGGCAACAACGGCCACATCGGCTTCAACGAGCCGGGCGAATCCTTTGTGTTTGACACCAACCTGACCGCGCTCACCCCCAGCACCATCCATGCCAACCGCCGCTTCTTCGACTCGGAGGAGCAGGTGCCCCGCCAGGCGCTGAGCATGGGCATCGGCACCATCCTGCAGGCCCGGCACATCCTGCTGCTGGCCCTGGGCCAGGGCAAGGCCGAAGTTGTCAAGGGCATGGTGGAAGGCTCCATCACCCCGCAGGTGCCCGCCTCCATCCTGCGCGGCCATCCCCGGGTGACCGTGCTGCTGGACCGCGCGGCCGCCTCCTTGCTGTCCTGACATCTGTTCACAAGCCTGTGCACAAGTCCGGGATGAAATTCCCGGGACAGGCCGTCCATCAGGCGCCAGGCCCGGTTTTCATCCGGGGACAGTCTCTCCACAGCCCCCTGTTTCTGTGGAAGATGTACACCCGCCCCTGGCTGACCCCGGGGCAAAAGGGCCGATAGCAGGTCCCCCGACCCCCGGCGCATTGGCCGGCAGGCTGCCCGCCGGGCGGCGAAAGGCTGGGTGGGGGGGCCGTCGTCCACAGCCATCCACAGCCGGGGGCAGGTTTATCCTCAGCCCTGCCCCACAAGTTTGTGAGGCGGCGTAATGTCCTCCGGCCTTATCCACCTTGTCCACAGGCCCTACTACTACTACCAGGATATATACGTACTGCAAGTCTGCCCCCGGGGGCGGCCCCACAAGGAGGAAGAACATGAAGGTTGCCTTCAACGCCAGCGATTTCAACCACGGGATGAGCATGGTCAGCCACGCGCTGCCCGCCCGGGTCATCAAGCCTTACCAGGAGGGTGTCTTCCTGGAGACGATGGACACCGGCCTGCGCCTCACGGTCACAGACGGTGAGGTAGCCATCCAGTCCACCATCGCCGCCGAAGTCGTGGAGGAGGGGAGCGCGCTGCTGCCCGCCCGGCTGCTGGGGGAGTTGGTCCGCAACCTGGAGGGCAACGTGGAGCTGGAGACCGAGTCCAACGAGGCGGCCATCGTGCGCAACCAGGGGTCACGCACCCGGCTGGTGCTGTTCGCGGCGGAGGAGTTTCCCGAAATCGCCCCGGTGGAGGCTGAATCCATCACCAGCATCAGCCAGCAGCAGTTCAAATCCGCGGTGCGCAGCATCATCTTCGCCATCGCGACGGATGAAACCCGCCGTATCCTGACAGGCTGCCTGATGGAAACCAGCGCGGACGAGGTGCGCTTTGTCTGCCTGGACGGCTACCGCCTGGCCATGCAGCGGGTGTACTGCAAGCACGAGATGCCCGCGGGCAAGGAGGTGCTCTCCTACATCCTGCCGGGCCTGCTGGTCGGCAACATCGCCCGGATGATGAGCGACTCGGAGCAGCCCATCACCCTGTCCCTGTCGCGCACCCACATGATGGCGGAGTTTGACAAAACCCGCGTCTTCGCCCCGCTCATCCTGGGCGAGTACATCAACTACCGCCAGATCCTGCCCACCTCCTGGACCACGGCCATCCGGGTGGAGCGGGGCGCCCTGTCCGGCTCCATCCAGCGCGCGGCGCTGATTGCCAGGGAGGGCAGCAACAACCTGCTGCGGCTGAAGATTGAGAACCAGACGCTCACCATCTCCGCGATGGCGGACAAGGGCGCGGCCACCGAGCAGATCCCGGTGGATTTTGATGGCAGCCCCCTCAACATCGCCTTCAACGCCAACTACCTGAACGATGTCATCAAGAACATCGACACCCAGGACCTGTCCATGCGCTTCAACACCAACGTCAGCCCCTGCGTGGTGGCGCCGGTGAGCGGAAACCAGTACACCTACCTGATCCTACCGGTCAGAGTCTCAGATTGATACCAAACTCAATCACAAACGCTTCCATGAGCCGGCCCTTTTTCGCCTCCGCGTTGCTTCGTTCAGTCGGCGTAGGCTACGGCTATGCCTCCCTCTCTCAGCTTAGCGGAGACAAAAAATTGCTCGGCCCATGAGTGCGTTTATTCATTCGTTTGGTATGACCAGGTGATAGAAAAGCAGCCCGCCGGAACACCGGCGGGCTGGTTTTTGTGCCGCGGAGCTGACAGATTTAGCCCCTGTCAGCCCTCGCCCAGGGCCACGAAGGCGTCCAGCAGCTCTTTTGTGGCCCGCTGGGCCTGCTCCATGCTGTCCCTATGCATCGCGCCGGCGTAGAACTTGATCTTGGGCTCGGTGCCCGAAGGGCGCACGCAAGCCCAGGCGCCCTTCTCCAGCTTGAAGTACACCACGTCAGCGGGCGGAAAATCCAGCTTGTAGGGCTGGCCGTCAATCATTTCCTCGCCCTTGAGGTAGTCGCGCCTGGCCAGCACGCGCAGGCCGCCGATGTGCTCAGGCAGCTCCCCGTGCATGCGCTTCATGATGGCGCGGATGGTCTCGGCCCCCTCCTTGCCCGGGTAATCCCCGGCCTGGGTTTGCTCGGCGTAATAGCCGTAGCGCTGGTAGAGCTGCTGCAGCCGCTCAAAGAGGGTGAGCCCCTCCGCCATGCAGGCGCAGGCGGCCTCGGCCATCATCAGGGCAGCGTTGACGGCGTCCTTGTCCCGCACGCTGGTGCCCGTGAGGTAGCCGTAAGATTCCTCAAAGCCAAACAGGAAGGTGTGGCTGCCGGTCTGCTCAAACTGCTGGATTTTTTCACCCACAAACTTGAAGCCGGTGAGCACCTCGTACAGGGTGACGCCATAGTCCTCGCAGATGGCGTTGGCCAGGTTGGTGGACACAATGGACTTGACCGCCGCGGCATTTCCGGGCAGCCGCCCGGTCTTCTTCAGGCTGTCCAGGATATGGTGCAGCATCAGGCAGCCGATCTGGTTGCCGCTCAGGGTGCGGTAGGCGCCCTGGGTGTCCCGGGCGCACACGCCCAGGCGGTCACAATCCGGGTCGGTGCCCAGGATGATGGTGGCGTCCAGCCGCTGGGCCAGGGGGATGGCCAGGGTGAAGGCGGCCGGGTCCTCGGGGTTGGGGGCCTTGACGGTGGAGAAGTTGGGGTCGGGCAGCTCCTGCTCGGGCACCACATGCACCCGGGTGAAGCCCGCCTCCTTCAGCGCCCGGCGCACCGGCAGGTTGCCCGCGCCATGCAGGGGGGTGTAGACGATGGACAGCTTGTCCCCCTGGGCCCGGGCCAGCTCGGGCCGCACCATCAGCCCCAGCACCATCTGGTTGTATTTGGCATCCATGGGCTCGCCCAGGTAGCTGAGCAGCCCCGCGTCCAGCGCCGCCTGCTCCTCCATGGGCTGGCAGTCCTCAAAGCCCAGGGCGCGGATGCGCCGGGTGACGCTGTCGGCCGCCTCCGGGGACAGCTGGGCGCCGTCTTGCCCATAGGCCTTGAAGCCGTTGTAGGCCGGCGGGTTGTGGCTGGCGGTGATCACCACGCCGGCGGCGGCATCAAGCTGCCTGACCGCGAAGGACAGCAGGGGAACAGGGCGCAGGCCTTCAAACAGGCAGGCCTTCACCCCGCGCGCGGCCAGCACCAGCGCGGTCTGTTTGGCGAAGCGGGCGGAATATTTGCGCGAGTCATAGCCAATGGCCACACACTTGCCCCGGCTGTCCGGGTCGCGCAGCAAATGGTCCGCCAGGCCAGCGGCGGCGCGCCTGATGGTGAAGATGTTCATGCGGTTGCGGCCAGCACCTATGATGCCGCGCATGCCCCCGGTGCCAAAGGCCAGGTCCTGGTAGAAGCGGTCCTCCAGGGCCTTGGGGTCATGCCGGATGCGAAGCAGCTCCTGCCGCAAATCCTCCTCGTCCCGGCTCAGCGTCATCCACTGATCCCACAGTGCCTCATAGGCCATGACAGCACCTCCTGACATGTATTTCCTCTTTGTGCCCATTATAGGACAGCGGCTGTTTTGCCGCAAGCGCGCCCACCATCTATGGCCGGGGAAGGCCGTCAACCACAAGATGTAGATTGCCAGCAGGTTTCAGGCATTTTCACGCCTGCCCGCTTGACCATGTAATCATTTTGTAATATAATGCGCGATAGACATTTCCACTTGCCTTCGGGGTGTAATTTTGGAGGATACAAGCATGCGCATGGGACACATGAACCGGCGTTTCCCCTTCCGCCGGGCGCTGAGCGGCCTGCTGGCGCTGGTGCTGCTTTGGGCCGCCCTGCCAGCCTTGGGGCAGACCAAATACGGGGTGGTGACCGGGGACAGGGTGCTGTTCCGCAAGGCCACCTCGGGCAGCGACTACTGGGACCACCTGGACCAGGGCTGGATTGCCCAGGTGCTGGAGGAGGAGGTCAAGGCCGGCGGCCACACCTGGTTCAAGGTGGAGGCCAACACCCCCACCGCGCCCAAGCGCACCTACACCGGCTACATCCGTTCCGATTATTTCCGCCTCCTGACCGAGGCGGAGCAAAGCGCCTGGCTGGCGGGCGGCAAGCCCCAGCCCTACCTGCCGCTGACGGGGGAGGGTGTCCCGGGGCCGGAGGCGCAGCCCGCCCCGGCTGAGGACACAGCGGCGGGCACCGCGAAGGCCACAAAGACCGCGCCCCCCCTGACAGGGGAATATGGGCTGGTCACCGTGGCCGGCGCCAACCTGCGCGACCAGCCCGGCGGGGTCAGCCTGAGCGCCTTCCCGGTGGACACCCTGGTGCAGCTGCTGGCCTTCCCCGCCGCAAACAGCCCCTGGTATCAGGTGCGCGTGGGTGGTATGGAGGGCTACCTGGCGCAGAACCAGGTGCGCGCGCTCAGCCCCACGGAGCTGGCTGCCTACCAGGCCGGCACCCTGGACAAGGCGCTGGCGCCTGTGCAGGTTGTGGAGCAGTCGCCCGAGCAGATGGCGGCCGCGGCCATCCAGGAAGAGAAAGCGGTGCAGGCCCCTGTGGGCGAGGACGCCCAGGTGATCACCAACCAGGAGGCCGCCGGGCAGACAGGCGGCACCCTGCGCATCACTAAGACCAGCACCAACCTGCGCAAGGAGCCGGGCGGCACCTCCCTGTTCCAGTACACCATCGGCACCGAGCTGCCCTTTGTGGGCGCGCCGGTGTTCTACGGCGGCTACCACTGGGCCAAGGTGGAGGACAGCCGCAGGAAGCTCAGCGGCTATGTGCGCTCGGACTGCTACGAGGTGGTCACCGGCACGCCGGTGGACACCCGGCCCGTCACCCCCCCCACCACCGGGACGGCCCAGGTGCGCATCACCCTGGGCGGGGTCAACCTGCGCCAGACGCCTGGCGGCGCGGTCATCGCGGTCCTTGACCGCAACCGGGTGCTGCCCTTCTTTGGCAGCCCCACCCAGCAGCATGGTTACAGCTGGGTCTATGTGTATGACGACCTGAGCCAGCAGCACGGCTATGTGCGCTCGGACTGCTATGAAATCATCTCCGGCGCGCCCACCCAGCCCCAGGCGCCCCAGCCCCAGGCGCCTTCAGTGGGCAGCCTCACCATCACCAAGGGCGGGGTCAACCTGCGCAACGCGCCCGCCGGGCTCACCATCGCCCAGCTGGACCGCGGGCTTGAGATGAACTACAGCGCGGTTACCCTGCAGGCGGGCTACACCTGGTACCAGGTGAACAGCCCCAAGGGCCCCGGCTGGCTGCGCTCTGACGTGGTTTCCGTCAAGGAGGGCACCATCGTCCCGCCTGAGACGCCCGCAACGCCCGAGCCGGGCAGCCTGGGCTACCTGGTGACCATCAAAACAGCCATCAACCTGCGCAAGACCGCCAGCAACAGCGGCCTGGTCATCGGGCGGGTGGACATCGGCCAGGTGCTGGCCATCACCGGGCCCATCAAAAGCGCCAACGGCTACAGCTGGTTTGAGGTCAAGGCCGCCGGCGTCACCGGCTACCTGCGCGGGGACTGCGTGCGCCAGATGAACGACCAGGAAATCACCGCCTGGCTGAACAACGGCACCCTGCCCGGCCTGCAGCCCCCCTTGCCCAGCCTGCCGGACCAGGCCAGCGGCTATGTGGTCACCACCCTCACCAGCGTCAACGTGCGCGCCACCGCCAGCCTGTCCGCCCGCACCCTGGGCCAGATTGACAACGCCGGCGTGGCCTTCCCGATGCTGGGCACCCTCACCTCCGGCGGGCAGCTGTGGTACAAGATCAGCTACCAGGGGCAGGAGGCCTTCCTGCTGGGCAAGGTGGCCCGGCAGATGAGCGCCCAGGAATACCAGGATTACCTCGACAAGCAAAGCCCCAGCCCCACCCCGGCCCCCACACCCACCCCCCCGCCTGAGGACATGAGCCAGACGGCCATCACCACCATGAGCAGCGTGATCATCCGCTCCGCCCCCGGCAGCAACAGCCGCAACCTGGCCATCATCTACCGCCAGGGCACGGTGGTGGCCCTGCGCGGGGAGACCGGCAAGGTGGGGACCGAAACCTGGTACGCGGTGCGCGCCAGCGGCATCAACGGCTGGATCCGCGGGGACCTGCTGCGCGTGCTCACCAAGCTGGAGGAGCAGATGCTCAGGGACACGGGGGACCCGGACGCCCCCAAGCCGGCCAGCTACCGCACCCTGAGCCTGGGAATCACGGGCGAGGACGTCACCCGGCTGCAGAACGAGCTCATCCGGCGCGGGCTGTTCACCGGCAGCGCCACCGGCACCTATGACAGCGGGACCGCGGAGGCCGTCAAGGCCTTCCAGCGCGCCAACAAGCTGACGGTGGACGGCATCGCCGGCAGCCAGACCCAGCACAAGCTGTATGGCACGGTGCCCGAGGACACCTACACCCCCGGCGGCGGCAGCACCGTCACCCCCACCCTCTACCCTGTGGAGCTGGTGGACTGGTACAAGGGCGACATCAACACCTTCTGGGGCCGCGGGGAGACCGCGGTGCTGACCGACGTGGCCAGCGGCATCTCGCTGCGGGTGCGCCGCTGGGCGGGCGGCTACCATGTGGACGGCGAGCCCCTCACCAGCGCCGACACGGCGGCCCTGGCGCGGATTTACGGGGTGAAGACCGCCCAGGACATCCTGGAAAGGAACCTCTACCAGCGCCGGCCGGTCTGGATCACCCTCAAGGGGCGCTCCTTCGCCGCCAGCCTCTATGGCGTGCCCCACAACTACCCGGACGGGGACACCATTCCCAACAACGACTTCAACGGCCAGCTGTGCGTGCACTTCTACAACAGCCGGGTGCATACCTCCGGCAACGTGGACGCCAACCACATGAAGGCCATCCAACGCGCATATGACGTCGCGCCCAGCCGGAAATAAGCCGGCGGCGCTCATCATCGGCGGCGGGGCTTCCGGCCTCGCCGCCGCCTGTATTCTGTCAGCAAACAAGGTGCCCTTCACCCTGCTTGAAAAAGAAAATAAGCCCGGGCGCAAGCTGCTGGCCACCGGCAATGGCCGCTGCAACCTGCTCAACTTCGGGCCACCCGCCTTCTTTGGCGACAGCGGCTTCGCCCACAGCGTGCTGCGCCGCTGCGGAAGTGATGAGGTGGCCCGGTTTTTTGAGGGCCTGGGCCTGAACATCTTTGAGGAGGAGCTGGGCCGCGCCTACCCCACCACCCGCCAGGCCGCCAGCGTGCTGGACTGCCTGCTTGCGGGCATTGATGCCGGCGGCTGCGGGCAGCTGCTGACCGGCAGCCGGGTGGATAGGCTGACGCGGGCGGGCGGCCAGTGGGTGGCCCACTGCGGGCAGGAAAGCCACCAGGCGCCCCGGGTGGTGGTGGCCAGCGGCGGCCCGGCCGCGCCCAAGCTGGGCGGGGACGACGGGATGGTGCGCGTGCTGGAATCGCTGGGGCAGCCCGCAACGCCCTTTTCGCCCTCGCTGTGCGCCCTCACCACCCAGGCGGGGCCGATCCGGGGCCTGGCCGGGCAGCGGGTCTACGCGCGGCTGTGGCTCTACCACGGGGACAGCCCGGTGGACGCGGCCGCGGGCGAATTGCTCTACACCCAGGAAGGCCTGTCCGGCCTGTGCGCCATGCAGCTGGCCCGCGCCGCCCAGGAAGGCCTGCAGGCGGGGCTGCC
Organism: Clostridiales bacterium; assembly: GCA_012728815.1. Classification (GTDB taxonomy): domain Bacteria; phylum Bacillota; class Clostridia; order Christensenellales; family Aristaeellaceae; genus UBA6115. The sequence goes on along the minus strand of JAAYEI010000033.1, from coordinate 10,483 downwards.
GGTGAGTGTGGGGGTGGACCTGTCCCCGCTGCTGAACACCTGCCCCGTGCACATGGGGCGGCTGGATCCGCATCAGCAGGATCCGGATAGCGCCCAAGCGGCGCTTGCGCTGCTGCGCGCGCGCGCGCAGGCCCTGGGGCAGCGGCGCATGTACACGGGGCTGCTCCCCCGGGCGCTGGCGGACAAGGTGGCCAGGCTGCCCATCCCCCAGGCGGCGGCCTGGCTGACCGCGTTGCGGTTGCGGGTGACCGGCACCCGCGGCTTTGACCACGCCCAGGTGGCGGCCGGCGGGCTGGACTGCGCCTGGTTTGAGCCCCACAGCCTGCGCTCCCGCCTGCTCGATGGGCTGTACGCCTGCGGGGAGGCGCTCAACGTGGACGGGGACACCGGCGGCTTCAACCTGCTCTTTGCCTGGGCCAGCGGCATCCTGGCAGCCCGGGACATCGTTCAAGACTTCAAATCCATGTAAAATATATGCTCCGGGCCTGCCCAGGCCTTTCTTTGCCGCGCGCGGCGCCGGCCGGCCGGGTACATATCCCGGAGACACCTTCCGGGAGGCAGCATGCAATCAGCCCCTTACAAGACCCTGAGCCCGCCGGACAGGAAACGCCGGCTGCTGGAGGTTGCCCTGGTTTTTCTCAGGCTGGGGCTGGTGGCCTTTGGCGGCCCGGCCGCCCACATCGCCATGATGGAGGAGGAGCTGGTCCAGAAGCGCAAATGGCTCAGCCGTGAGCAGTTTCTGGACTTCATGGGCGCCACCAACCTGATCCCCGGGCCCAACTCCACGGAGATGGCCATCCACCTGGGCTTTGCCCGCGGGGGGCCCCTGGGGCTGCTGCTGGCCGGGGTTTGCTTTATCCTGCCCGCCTTTGTCAGCGTGCTGGTCTTTGCCGTGCTTTACCAGCGCCACGGCCAGGTGCGCGAGGTGGAGGGCCTGCTGTACGGCATCAAGCCCGTGGTGCTGGCCGTCATCATCCAGGCGCTGGTCCGGCTGTCCAAAACCGTCATCAAGGATGTGCCAAGCGCCGTGGTGGTGGGCCTGGCCATCGGGCTGTACGCCCTGGGCCTGCCGGAGATTCCGCTGCTGCTGCTGGCCGGGGTGGCGGTGATGCTGTTCAGGAACTGGCCCCGCATCCGGCAGAAGCTGTTCGCCCTGCCGCTGTTGCCCCTGCCCCTGGCAGCCGCGCTGCCCCAGGCCCTGGAACCGGCCGGCCGCCTGGGCACTGCCGGGCTGTTCTGGACCTTTCTGAAAATTGGCTCCTTCCTGTATGGCAGCGGCTATGTGCTGCTGGCCTTCCTGGAGGGGGAGTTTGTCAGCAAGCTGGGCGTGCTGAACATGCGGCAGATCCTGGACGCGGTGGCGGTGGGCCAGTTCACCCCCGGGCCGGTGTTCACCACCGCCACCTTCATCGGCTACCTGCTGGGCGGCCCCTGGGGGGCGGGCGCGGCCACGGCGGGCATCTTCCTGCCCTCCTTTGTGCTGGTCTTCGCCCTCAACCCCCTCATCCCGCGCATGCGCGCCTCCACATGGCTGGGCGCGCTGCTGGACGGCGTGAACGCGGCCAGCCTGGCGCTGATGGCGGCGGTCAGCCTGAAGCTGGGCCTGGCCTCCCTCAGCGACGGGCTGACCATCGGCCTTTTCCTGGGCGCGCTGCTGTTGCTGCTCAGGTTCAGGGTCAACTCCTTCTGGCTGATCCTGGGGGGTGGGCTGATCGGCCTGTTGGTGAAGCTGATCTGGTAAATCAGCGGTCCCTGACATACACCGCGACCTGGGAGGCGGAGTCCGCCGTGAAGGGCGCCTTGTGCCAGTCCGCATGCCGCTGTGCCAGGGAAAGCCCGGCCTGGGAGGCCATCAGGTCCATTTCCGCCGGCCAGAGGTAGCGGTGGGGGCTGCGAAAGAGCCGCGCTTCCTGCCCCTCGCCAAAATGGAAATGGTGGGAAACCAGGCGCTGGTGCAGCAGGTCATAGCTGTCCACACAGAAATAGCCGGGCGATGACATGGTGACCAGGGCGTTGATGCCCGGCGGCAGGTGGCGCAGCTGGGGCACGAAGTTTTCCACCACAAAGTGCCCGCCCGGGCGCAGGTGGCGCGCGGCATTGCGGAAGCAGGCTGCTTGCGCCTGCTGGCTTAACAGGTTTGAGATGCTGTTGAACACCACATACACCAGCGCGTAGCCCTCGCCCATGAAGTGGGTGGCCATGTCGCCCAGGGCCAGGCGCAGGCCTTGCCCGCCCGGCTTGCCGCGCAGGCGGGCCAGCATCGCGGGGGAGAGGTCCTGGCCGTGCACCTCCACCCCCAGTTCAGCCAGGGGAAGGGCGACCCGGCCGGTGCCGACGGCCAGTTCCAGCGCCTTGCCGCCACCTGCCAGGCTGTACAAAAAGCCCGCGGTTGCCTGCAGCAGCCCGGGCTCAAACATGCCCTCGCCCGGGGTGTCATAGCGCCGGGCCGTCTCCGCATCCCAGCGCGCTTTTTCTTCCGTCAGTTGGGCCTGGTGGGCGGCCCGGGCGGCTTCATCCCATGCCATCCGCTATCGCTCCCTGCGCTTTATTGTGATTTTTGCAGGAACCCGGCCAGCTCCTCAAGGGCCTGTCCCGCCTCCCTGGGGAAGTACTCCAGCCCGATGTAGCCTGTGTAGCCCGCGGCCTCAATGGCGCGCAGCAGGCCGTTTGTGTCAATCTCATTGGGCAGCCAGGGCTCGTGCCGCCCGGGGTGGCCGGCCAGGTGGACATGGGCGATGAGGTCCAGGTTGTCCAGCAGGTCATGGACCGGCGCGCCCTCGGTGATGTGCTGGTGGTAGATGTCGTACAGCACGCGGATCTGGGGGCTGTCCACCGCGCGCGCCAGGCGGAAGGCATCCTGGGCGCGGTCCAGGAAATAGCCCTTGTGGTCAATCTGGGTGTTGAGGGGCTCCACCGCCAGGACGCAGCCGCTGCCCTCCAGCACCCGCGCAGCCTTGCCCAGCGTGTCCTGGATGCGCTTCTCCTGCTCCGCCCGCGCGACCCCGGGCAGCAGGGCCCCGGTCTGGCCGATGATGACAGGGCAGCCCAGGGCCTGCGCGTAGGCCACTGTCTCCTTCAGGCCCTCCAGGAAGGCTTCCTGCCGCTGCGGCTGGTTCGTGGGCTCAAAGCGCGCGCACACGCTGATCAGCCGCAGGCCCAGCTCCTCCTGCAGGGCCTTGAGCGGGGCGGCCTCCTCCTCCCACCACAGCCAGAACTCATAGGCCAGGGCGCCTGCCGCGCGCAGTTTGGGCAGCGCCTCCCTGAGGGGCTGGTCACGGAAAACCGAGCTGGCGCAGACTGAAAACTTCATCCCATCATCCTCCAGGTTTGTATTGCTTTGTGCCGGGACAGCCCGCCCCCTGATGCCCGCCCTGTTCACCTGGGCGGGCCAAGCGGGTATGCTGTCCCTTTGTCTGCCACCATGATAGCACAAGCCCGACTGGCCGGCCACGTAGAGCGTGGGCCGGCGCGGCATGTTTTTTTGCGGCATTCCCGCCGCCCGCGCCCCCCGGCTTTGGTATACTACGCGGCATCACAGCGTCTGGAGGCAAGCATGAGCGCGCGCGCCCTGAAGGCGGCCTTCCCCCTCACCCTGCCGGTGATGGCGGGCTACCTGTTTTTGGGCCTGGGCTTTGGCGTGCTGCTGCACCAGGCGGGCTATGGCGCGCCCTGGGCGTTGCTGATGTCCGCCGGCATCTACGCCGGGGCCATGCAGTATGCCGCCATCGGGCTGCTGGTGTCCGGCGCGGGGCTGGCGCAGGCCGCCCTGCTCACCCTGCTGGTCAACGCCCGCCACCTGTTCTATGGCCTGTCCATGGCCAGGCGCTATGCCGGGGCCGGCAGGTGGAAGCCCTATCTGGCCTTCGCACTCACGGACGAGACCTACGCCCTGCTCAGCCTCACAAAGGTGCCGCCGGACATCCCGGAGGCGCGGTTCTACGCCGCGGTCAGCCTGCTCAACCAGCTCTACTGGGTGGCGGGCTCCCTGCTGGGCGCGCTCCTGGGGCAGTGGCTGCCCCTTGACCTGCGGGGCATCGAGTTTTCCATGCCCGCCCTGTTTGTGGTGATGCTGGTGGAGCAATCCCGGGTAAAGGCGGCCCGCGCCAGCGCCCTGCTGGGGCTGGCGCTGAGCCTGCTCTGCCTGCTTGCCCTGGGGCCAGGGGGCTTCACCCTGCCGGCCCTGCTGGGCATCACCGGCCTGCTGCTGCTCAAACCGCGGCTGGGCACCCGGGAGTCCGCCCCATGAGCCCCCTGCCGCAGATCCTGGTCATTGCCCTGGTGACCGCCGCCCTGCGCCTGCTGCCCGTGCTGCTGCTGGGCGGGCGGGACCGCGGTTTGCCACCCACCCTGCTCCGGCTCAGCCAGTCATTGCCCGGGGCCATCATCGGCTTTCTGGTGGTGTACAGCCTGAGGGACCTGGCCTTCACCGCGCTGTCGGGTTGGCTGCCCGCCCTGCTGGGGGTGCTGGTGGCCGGGCTGCTGCAGCATTACCGGAAGAACACCCTGCTCAGCGTCTTTTCCGCCACCGCGGCCTACATGGCGCTGCTACAGGTACTGGCCTGATCAGTCTGCCCATATTGATGCGCCGCAACGCGCCGCGCCCCGTCACCGGAAGAAGTTCCAATGACGGGGCGCGGTTTTTTTCAGCAGTCAGGTGTTTGTCAATCCGTCTCCTGCCCCTGCCAGAGCAGCTGCTTCCAGTGCGCCCCGGTGGGCGTGGCCGCCAGGCCGCCCTGGGCGGTCTCCCGCAGCGCCAGGGGCATGGCCAGCCCCACCTGGTACATGGCCTGGATGACCTCGTCCGGGGGCACCTGGGACTGGATGCCCGCCATCGCCATCTCGGCCGCGGCCAGGGCCACCGCCGCGCCCCCGGCGTTGCGCTTGATGCAGGGCACCTCCACCAGCCCCGCCAGGGGGTCGCACACCAGGCCCAGCAGGTTTTTCAGCGCCATCGCCAGCGCCTGGGCCGACTGCTCGGGCTGCCCGCCCATCAGCGCCACCAGGGCGGCGGCGGCCATGCCGCTGGCGGTGCCCACCTCGGCCTGGCAGCCCCCCGCGGCGCCGGAGATGACCGCGTTGTTGGCGATGACCAGGCCCATCGCGCCCGCGCAAAACAGCGCGTTCACCACCTCCTCGTCGCTTGCGCCCAGCTGCTCCTGGGCGGACAGCAGCACCCCGGGCAGCACCCCGCAGGAGCCGGCGGTGGGGGTGGCGCAGATCAGGCCCATGGCGGCGTTGACCTCGTTGCTGGAGACGGCGTAGGCCAGCGCCCGCAGGAAGGTGGTGCCCGTCAGCCCCTGGCCGGCGTCCAGGTAATCCATCAGCCGCTTGGCGTCCCCGCCGGTCATGCCCGAGTGGGAGCGCAGGCCCTGCAGGCCCCGTTTGGCGGCCGCCTTCATCACCTGCCAGGAGGCGGCCATCTCGTCAATGATTTCCTGCGCCGGCCGCTCCTGGGTGGCGGCCTCCTGCTGGATCATGAGGGCGGATATGGGCAGGCCGCTGTCATTGGCCCGGTCCACGATGTCCTGAATGCTTTTGAACATGGCCACTCCTTCCTACAGGTCCAGCTTGATGGTCTTGAACACCCGGGGCTGCCCCTGGACAAGGCGCAGGATGTCGGCGCTGACGGGCTGGTCGGTCTCGATCACCATCAGCGCGTCCTGGCCCCGCTGGGCGCGGGACACCTCCATGTGGCTGATGTTGATCTTCGCGTCCGCCAGCAGCTGGGTCACCGAAGCGATGGTGCCGTAGGCGTCCTGGTGGAAGATGAGCAGCGCGGGCGCTTCACCCGACAGCTGCAGGTCAAAGCCGTCCACCCGGGTCAGCTGCACCAGTCCCCCGCCAATGGAGATGCCGGTGACCGACATCCTGGTGTCAGCCGCGCTCAGCTCAATCACCATGGTGTTGGGGTGGGGCGGCACGGCGGCCTCCTCATGAAAGGCAAAGCGCAGCCCGTGCCGGTCGGCCAGCTCAAAGGCCCCGGGGATGCGCGGGTCATCCCCGGCCAGGCCCAGCACGCCCGCCAGCGCGGCCACGTCGGTGGCGTGGCCCTTGTAGGTGCGGGCGAAGGAGCCAAAGAAACGGATGTCCACCTGCTCAGGCGCGCGGCCAAACAGCTTGCGCGCCAATTGGCCGATGCGCACCGCGCCCGCGGTGTGCGAGCTGGAGGGCCCCACCATGACCGGGCCAATGATGTCAAAGACGCTGCGGTATTTCATGCCCCACCCCTGTGAACGCTGATGTCAGGTGTATCTTAGCACATCCGGGGCAGGGCGCGCAGCCGGGCAGGGCCGCCTTGCCTGTATACAACCCGGTCAACAGAAAAAGAGCCCTGGCGGGCTCTCAGGCAGTAGGGGAAGGTGCGCGGGGGTGTCCAGCGCTCAGGCCAGGGCCTTCTCGATCCGGTCCAGCGTCTCCTGGGACAGGGTTACGCCGGAGGCCTTGACGTTCTCCTCAATCTGGCTGGGGCGGCTGGCGCCGACCAGGGCGCTGGACACGTTGTCCTGCCGCAGGATCCAGGCCAGGGCCAGGCGGGCCAGGGGCAGGTCCAGGCTGTCGGCGATGTCCTTGAGTTTGCTGACCTTGCGCTCCACCTCGTCGTTGAGGTTGTGCTGGATGAAGTAATTCATCTTCTTGTTGGCGGCGCGGCTGTCCTCGGGCACTTCCTTGCGGCCCAGGTACTTGCCGGTGAGCACGCCTTCAGCCAGCGGGGAGAAGACCACCTGGCCGATGCCGTTGCGGCGGCTGACGGGGATGACCTCCTCCTCAATGTAGCGGTGCAGCAGGTTGTACTTGGGCTGGTTGACCACAAAGTGGTTGAGCAGCAGCCTGTCAGACACCCGGGCGGCCTCCTCAATCTGGGCGGCGGACCACTCGCTGATGCCGCCGTAGAGCACCTTGCCTTCGCGGATCAGGTCGTCAAAGGCGCGCAGGGTTTCCTCCACCGGGGTGTTGGCGTCGTGGCGGTGGCAGTAGAGGATGTCCACATAGTCCAGTTTCAGGCGCTTGAGGCTGGCATGCAGGGACTCCCGGACGTGCTTGCGGGAGAGGCCCGAGTCATTGGGCCGGTCGCTCATGGGGAAGTAGACCTTGGTGGCCAGCACATAGGATTCCCGCGGGTGACGGCGCAGCGCCTCGCCCACCACCTTCTCCGCCTCGCCGTTGTTGTAGACGTTGGCGGTGTCAAAGAAGTTGACGCCCAGCTCGTAGGCGCGGTCCATGGTCTTGATGGCGGTGTCCTTTTCCACGGCGTTGCCGTAGGTCAGCCAGCTGCCCAGGGAAATTTCGCTCACCAGCAGGCCGGTGCCGCCCAGTCGTCTGTATTGCATACGTGAACCTCCAAACTTGTATTCTTTATCTGTTGTAGGGGGCGCGGCTGCCCACGGTCAGCCCGGCCCAGACCGCGTCGCAGGCGGCCAGGGCGGCCTCATCCAGGGGATCGCCATCCAGCGCCTTGATGTTTTGCTCCAGCTGGCTTTGCCGGCTCACCCCGGAGATGATGGTGTGCACCCCCGGCTGGGCCAGCAGCCACTTGAGCGACAGGGACAGCAGGCTGATTCCCCGCTCCCGCGCGATGACGTCCAGCTTGTCCACCGCGTCAAAGTTCTCCTTCAGCCAGTAGCGCTTGAAGTAGTTCGGGTTGAGGGCGAAGCGGGTGTCCCCGGCCGGGTCGCCCCAGCGGTGCTTGCCGGTGAGCAGGCCCGCGGCGATGGGGTTGTACACCGCCATGCCCATGTTGTGGGCCCGCAGGAAGGGCAGCATCTCCGTCTGGGCGGCGCGGGTGATGAGGTTGAACATGTTCTGGGAGTAGATGGGCTTGATGAAGCCTTCCTTCCCGCAGATGCCCAGCATGTCCGCCACCTGCCAGGCGGCGAAGTTGCTCACCCCGATGTAGCGGATCTTGCCCGCCTTCACCAGGCCGTCCATGGTGTGCAGGGTTTCATGCAGGTCGGTGTGGTAGTCCGGGGAGTGCAGGTAGTACAGGTCAATCCAGTCGGTGTCCAGGCGCTTGAGGCTCTTGTCCACCGCGGACAGGATGGCCCGGCGGGACAGGCCCCAGTCGTTCATGTCTTCGCTCATGGGGTTGAACACCTTGGTGGCCAGGATGACCCGCTCCCGGCGGCCCTTGAGCGCCTTGCCCACAATGGTCTCGCTGGTGCCGGCGGTGTACATGTTAGCGGTGTCCCAGAAGTTGACGCCCTGGTCCAGGGCATGGTCCAGGATGGCCAGGCTGTCGCGCTCATTGGTCTGGCCGCCAAAGGTCATGGTGCCCAGGCTCAGCCGGGACACCTGCAACCCGGTGCCGGGCAGGCGGATGTACTCCATGCGGGTCCTCCTTTTGTTCATGCTGCGACAGGGTGTCCCGCGCCGCCGCGCCGGGGCTGCCGCCCTGTTGGGGGCTGTCCTTCCCCGGCGCTTTGGTCGCGGTCAGGCCTGGCTTACCAGGTGATGTGGTCCGGGTCGGTGGCGTAGCCCACCACGCCGTCCAGCGCGTTGATGCGGGCCATGTCCTCATCGGAGAGCTCAAAGCTGAACACATCCAGGTTTTCTTTGATGCGCGCGGGGGTGATGGACTTGGGCAGGGGGTTGTAGCCGCGCTGCAGGCTCCAGCGCAGGGCCACCTGGGCCACGGTGCGGCCGGTCCTGTTCGCGATGTCCACCAGCTCCTTCACCTCAAAGAGCTTGCCGGTGCCCAGGGGGCTGTAGGCCTGCAGCAGCATGCCCTTCTCGCGGCTGTAGTTCACGGTGTCCTCCTGGGTGTCCCCGGGGCACAGGCGGATCTGGTTGGCCACGGGCAGCACCCGGGCGGTCTTGAGCAAGGCGTCAATGTGGCGCTTGCGGAAGTTGCTGATGCCCAGCGCGCGGATCTTGCCCGCCTCCACGGCGTCCTCCATGGCCCGCCAGGACTGGGCGTTCATCTCCTCCCAGTTGTCCTGGTTGCCCGCGGGGATGGGCCAGTGCACCAGGAAGAGGTCCATGTAGTCGGTGCCCAGGCGACGCAGGCTGTCATCGATGGACTGGGCGGTTTTCTCATACCCGCGGATGCTGTTGGTCAGCTTGGAGGTGATGAAGATGTCCCCGCGCGCCAGGCCGCTTTGCTTGACAGCACGGCCCACGCCCTCCTCGTTCTGGTAGCCCTGGGCGGTGTCGATGTGGCGGTAACCGGCCTGCAGCGCCGCCTTGACGGCGTCCACCGCCTCCGGGCCCTCCTGAACCTGCCAGGTGCCAAAGCCGATGGCGGGGATGGTGACCCCGTTGCTCAGTGTATAGGTCTTGGTGACTGCTTGCATGTCATCATCTCCTTGTTTTTTTCGCAGCGACAAGCGCATACACGCATCATAACCGTTTGCGCGCGCGCTTAATCAATGTTTGGCTTTTTGGGTATACATCCAGCAGGACTTGAAGCAGGAGGACAGGTGTGTATGGACGGGATCAAAGTGCTGGTGAGCATGCCAATCACGGCGGAGTACAAGGAGCAGTTTGCCCGGGCGCTCCCGGAGGCGGCGTTTACCTTCGCGCGCTTTACGGATCTGGACGCGCAGCAGCTGGCCGGCTTTGACCTGGTGGTGGGCAACCCGGGGGAGGAAACCCTCAGCCAGCTGACGGGGATGAAGCTGCTGCAGCTCAACTCCTCCGGCGTGGCGGAGCACTACCTGGCGCATGGCCGCCAACACCCGGAGCTGGTGCTGTGCAGCGCCAGCGGCGCCTATGGCCAGGGCATTTCCGAGCACATGGTGGCGGCCTTGCTCACCCTGATGAAGCGGCTGCACCTTTACCGCGATGCCATGAAGGAAGGCGCCTGGCAGTCCCTGGGCAGCGTGCGCTCTCCCCGGGGGCTGCGGGTGCTGGTGGTGGGCGCGGGCAGCATCGGCACGGCCTTTGCCCGGCTGATGCAGGGGCTGGGCAGCCACACGACCGGGCTGCGGCGCCGGCCGGGCGGGGACAGGGAGGGCTTTGACGAGCTGTACACCATCGACCAGCTGGAGGCCCAGCTGCCGCTGGCGGACGTGGTGGCCATGGCGCTGCCGGAGACGCCGGACACCATCAACCTGATGGACGGGGGCAAGTTCCGGCTGATGAAGGAGGGCAGCTACCTGCTCAACGTGGGCCGCGGCAGCGCGGTCAACCAGGAGGCGCTGCTGGAAGCGCTGCGATCCGGCCGACTGGCCGGCGCCTCCATTGACGTGACCACCCCTGAGCCCCTGCCGGCGGACCACCCGCTCTGGCAGGAGCCCAACCTGCTGCTTACCCCGCACATCTCCGGCTACTACCACCTCAAGGCCACCCATGACCAGGTGGTGGCCATCGCCTGCCACAACCTGGCCGCCTGGCCCCAGGGGCCCTACCAGAGCCTGGTGGACTACCAGACCGGCTATCGCAAGCGCTGAACCGGCCGCCCGCGGGCAGCCCTGCCACGCACTATCCTCAAAATATTAAAGTTCTTAAGGGGTTTGGGGATTTTCTTTCAAGAAAATCCCCAAGG
>JAAYEI010000032.1 GCA_012728815.1 Clostridiales bacterium | reverse complement strand
CGGGCCCTGGGTGCGGATGAGGGCGGTCACCGCGTCGTCCACGTCATAGGTGCCGCCGGGGATGTGCGGCCCGGCCCACATGTCCGTGTAGGTGTAGCTGTCAATGTCCCGCCCCAGCTTGCAGAAGGCCGCCCCGGACACGGTGAGCGGTTTGGGGTCGCCGCAGCAGAACATCACGATGTCCAGGTAGTGCACACCCCAGTCAATCAGCGCGCCGCCCCCGGCGATGGCCTTGGTGGTGAAGGTGCCGCCCAGCCCCGGGATGGCGCGGTGCGCCCGGAAGGATACATAGACCTGGTAGACCTCGCCCAATTCGCCCTGGTCAATATGGCCCTTGATATGCCGCACGGCATCGTTGAAGCGGTTGACCACCCCGATGTTGAGCGTCATGCCGGTTTCATGCTGCACCTGCTGCATCTGCAGCGCCTCCCCATAGGTGCGGGCGGCCGGTTTTTCGCACAGCACGTGCTTGCCCGCGCGCATGCAGTCCATGGCGATCTGGGCGTGCACATGGTTGGGGGTGCACACGCTCACTGCCTGCACGTCCTCATCCTTCAGGATGTCGCGGTAATCGCTCACCGCCTGGCCGCAGCCGTACTGCTCCACCGCCGCCTGGGCGCGCCCGGGGATGATGTCGCAGAAATAGGCGATCTGGACCGCCTTGTTGTTCATGTACGCGGGGATGTGGGCGGCGTTGGCGATGGTGCCGCAGCCGATGACTGCCACATTCATGAGGGATGAACCTCCTTTTTTTCAAGCAGTATAGCACGTTGGGCGCCCCGCCCTCAAGGGCGCGCAGGCACCCGGGCTGCCAGACGGGACAAATCTGTCCCATCAAAAAACCGGCCAAACCAACCCGGCATGCAACATTTGTGTTTCCTTGACCGTCTATATGGGTGGAAAGGACGATGAGCCTGGTTTTTTTGTGGATACGCGACAAAATTTTAAGAAAGTTGTAAAGAAGAGGGCACAAAATCGTTATTAAATTGACATAAAGCATCGCCTTGTCTATACTTCTGGCAGGCTGCTTTCCAGAGGATCTGGCGCGCCGGTGCGCGCGACACACATTGAAACCACACAGGAACAAGGAGGAGCCTATGAGACATCCATCCCACCCGAACAAACTTCTCAGGCAAACCATGGTTCGGCTGGCAGCCTTGCTGCTGGCTTTCTGTTTGCTGCCGCTGGCAGCGCCCCTGGCCCGGGCGGAAACCAGGCCGGTGACCAACCTCTTTGGCAGCACGCTGTCTGACCTTGGCGACAGCATCATCAGCCTGGCCACCGTGGGGGACACCCTGTACATCCGCACCTACCGGAACCTTTATGCCTACACGCCTGGGGACAGCGCCCCAAGGCAGCTGCTGGACGAGGAGCAGGAGGCGGGGATGTACAACATCATGTTCGCCTCCGAAGAAAGTGAGGAAGCCATTCAGCCAGGGTTCAACCACATCTTCTCGGACGGTGAGCGCCTCTACACCCTGGATGCCAACACCTTTTCCCTGTACACCGTCACAGTGAAGGACGGGGCGGCTGTGCTGTCTGACCCCGTGCCGATGGACCTGGAGGAGTTCATCACGGGGGACGAGCCCTACCGCTATCTTGAGAACCCTGTCTGGAGCAAGATCCTGGACGGCAGGCTCTACATGAAGCTCTACAATTATGATGAAAAGCCGGTGGACCTCTACAGCTTTGACATCAAAACCGGCGAGAAAAAGGCACACGCCGCCACCCACCTGCAGGCGGCGGACGTCTACAGGGACGGCAAGCTGATTGCCGTATTTGCCGACCCCAGTGACATGTATGACATGGAAACCCAAACCATGAAAAAGCCGCAGCTGGTGGTCTTCAACCCCGCGGATGACAGCGTGGAGCCCCTGGACGCCAGCCAGCCCACCAGCGATTCCTATACCACGGGGCCCCTGTACTACGACGCGGCGGAGGACAGCCTGTACACCTACACCGAAACCGATGTCTACCGCCTGGACGGGGACATGAAAACCCCCCGCCTGGTGGGCTACCTGCCCATGTTTGGCCAGTCCTGGTTCCTTCCCAGCGGCCTGCAGCCGCTCAGCGACGGGCGCCTGGCCATCGCCTTCAACCAGAACATCTTCCTGCGCGAGCGCACGGAGGAGGGGCTCAAAGGCGTTACCGTGCTGACCATGACCGGCGGCATGGATGACCCTGAAATCTTTGCCCGCGTGCTGATGGAAATGGACGACATCGTCCTGCGCCGGGCGGAAGAGGGCAACGCCTACCTCGACGCCGAGCAGCTGGCCACCATGTTCCTGACCGGCAACGTCACCCAGGACATCATGGCCATCAGCATGTATGGCTTTGACATGGACAAGCTCATCCAGAAGGGCTACCTGGCGGACCTGTCAGACAACCAGGCCATCAAGGGCTATGTGGACGCCATGTCGTCCAACATCAACCAGCCTATCATGCAGGACGGCAAAATCTATGCCCTGCCCGCCTCCATCATGTTGATCCCGCTCAGCGCCTACGTACAGCCCTTTGAGGACCTGGGCCTTTCCTACCCCACCACCCTGATGGGCCTGCTGGACCTGGCAGAGCAGTGGCTGGATGGCCTGGCACAGGAGCACCCGGACTATGTGCTTTTCCAGGATGGCGGCAACTTGAAGGAAACCCTGCAGCGCCTCGTGATTGACAGATATGTCACCAACACCCTGGGCGCGGGGGACGAGCTGGTGTTTGACACCCCGATGTTCCGCGCCCTCATGCAGCGCCTGGACGGGCTGGACTTTGGCGACCTGGGCCTTTCACCGGACTGGGAGACCGAGGAGGGCCGCTCCGCCATGGAGGAGCTGTGGGGAAAAACCCCGCTGTTTGAGGCCAACATGGGCTTTGAGCCCCGCTATGCGGTGGCGCGCTACCACAGCGCTGAGCGCGCCTACCAGCCCCTGATGCTGCCGCTGGAGGAGGGGCAGCCCGCTTATTCCGAAGGCGACATCCGCATGCTGGTGGTCATGTCCACCAGCCAGAACCAGGAGGTGGCCCGGCGTTTCCTGGAGCACTTCCTGGACAAGCTGGACCAGGTGGACAAGGCCGCCATGAACCCGGAGGCTACCGCCGCCATCCCCAACCCCCTGCACGACCAGGAGCTGGCCCAGCTGGAGAAGAGCCTCAGGGATATGGAGGCCCAGCTTGAAAAGGCCGAGGGTGTGCTCCGCAGCGACCTGGAGGAAGGCGTCCGCCACACGAAGGAATACCTGGCCCTCGTGCGCGAGGAGGGCAAGTACCTGGCCAGCGAGGAGGACATGGCGCGCATCCACGAAGTGGTGGGCCACCTGGTCATCTTTGATGGCCTGCGCAACGCCCAGCGCAAGGCCTTCCGCAGCGACTACTCGCTGCTGCAGCAGTATTTTGACGGTGCCATCAGCCTGGACCAGTTTATCCGCCAGGTGGATGACAAGCTGCGCCTGGTGCGCATGGAATACCAGTAAACCCTGGCGGCGCCCCGCCCGGCCGGGCGGGGCGCCTGCTGTCCCCACAACGAAAGTTCAAAGGGGCTCAGGCCCCTTTGGCGGAAAGCGAGCGGCATGTTTGCCAAGAAGCGAAGCCTGTGGCTGTTTTTGCTGCCCGGCTTGATGGGCCTGATGGTTTTTCACCTGGTGCCCTTCATCGGTGGCATCTACTTCAGCCTGACAGATGGCACAGTGCACAACCGCCTGGTCTGGTTTGAGAACTACAGGCGCGTCTGGGGCAATGCCGCCTTCCGCCAGGGCCTGGGCAACTCCCTGGAGCTGTCCCTGCTGTCCACGCCGCTCATCTTCCTGTTCAGCTTTGTGCTGGCGCTGATGCTCAAGACCTTGCGGGAGCGCAGCCTGCCTTACCGCAACATCCTGCTCATGCCCTACCTGGTGCCTTCCTCAGCCCTGCTCATCATCTGGATGGTGCTGTTTGACTACGGCGGCATTGTCAACCGCCTGGTGGTGGCCCTGGGGCTGGAGCGGGTGATGTGGCTGGAATCAGGCGCCTTGCGCGTGCCCATCATCCTGCTGTATGTTTGGAAAAACATGGGGTTCTCGGTGGTCATCTTTTCCGCTGCCCTGCAATCCCTGCCGGATGAGTACTACGAGTTTGCCATGCTGGAGGGCGCGGGCCCGGTGCGCCAGGCCCGCAGCATCACCCTGCCCCTCATCCTGCCCACCGCCTTTTTGGTGTTTGTGCTGGCCTGGGTGAACGCCTTCAAGATTTTCAAGGAGGTTTACTTCATCGGCGGGGCCTACCCGCGTGATGAGGTCTACACCCTGCAGCACTTCATGAACAACCGCTTCACCAAGCTGGAATACCAGGACGTGACCACCGCGGCCTATTCCTTCGCGCTGATTGTGCTGGTCTTCTTCGCCTTGCTCTATGCCAGGAAGGGAGTGCGCGGCCATGACAGGTACTAAAGGCCTGCGCCAGCGCCGCACAGGGCGGGCCATCAGCACCCTGCTGCTGGTCATCATCTGCGGGTTGACCTTGCTGCCCATCGTGCTCACCTTCCTCTATTCCTTTTTCCCCATGTCCGAGATGAAGGCCTTTCTTGACACGCGCAACAGCTATGACCAGGGCCGCTTCATGAACATCCTGCTGGCGCCGGCCACCGTGTCGCTGCGGCAGTACTATGACCTGCTGATTGACAAGCCCATCTACCTGCAGCTGTTCATGAACTCGGTCAAATACACCCTGGCCATCCTGGCGGGCCAGGTGCTGTTCATCCCCACCCTGGCCTACGCGCTGAGCCGTTTCCGCTTCCGCGGCCGGGAAACCATCTTCTTCCTGGTGCTCATGCTCATGCTGCTGCCTTTCCAGGTCACCATGGCGCCCAGCGTGCTCACCATGCGCACCCTGGGGCTGATGAACACCGCCTGGGCGGTCATTTTGCCCATGATGTTCGCGCCCTTCTATATCTTCCTGATGCGCCAGTTCATGGTGGGCATCCCGCCGGAGATGATTGAGGCCGGGCTGATGGATGGGGCGGACACTGTGCGCAGCTTTTTCCATGTGGTGCTGCCCCTGTCAAAGCCCATTTTGGGCGCGGCGGTGGCGCTGTCCTTCGCCGACGCCTGGAACATGGTGGAACAGCCGCTGATCTACCTGGCCAGCACGCAAAACCGGATGCCGCTGTCGGTCATGTTCAACACGCTCAGCAGTTCCGAGCAGGGCGTGATTTTTGCTTCCGCCGCGCTGTACATCATGCCGGCGCTGTTGATCTACTCCTATTTCCAGGAAGACATCCTGCTGGGCATCCAGCTCAGCGACATGAAATGAGGGCGCTATGAAGAAACGCAAAACCTTGAAATGGCTGGGCATTTTTGTGGCGGTCCTGCTGGTGGCCATGTTCTTCTCGCGCACCGTGCAGACCATCACCACCCCCAAAATCCAGAAGATCTCCGCCACCCGCGGCAAGCTGGAGGAGAAGATCCCCGTTATCGCGCAGCTCACCTTCAGCCAGGGGGAGGAGGTCTTCGTGCCCGGCGCCCGCAAGCTCAACCTGGTCATCACCCAGGTGCTGGCCCAGCAGGGCTTTTATGTCAAGGAGGGGGACCTGCTGGCCCGGGCGGAAATCCCCAGCCTGGAGGAGGAGAAGGCCAAGATCCAGGAGGAGTATGACAAGGCGGTGCGCGCCTTGGGCGAGCAGTACACCAGCGCGGTGCGCCTGGCCCAGGACACCCCCCACAACCAGCTCTACGAGCGCTATTTTGACACCCTGCAGGATTTCTATGCCCAGCGCCTGGAGGTGGAGCGCCTGGCGGGCGAGCTGAAGTACCGGCTGCCCGAGGACCTGAACACCTGGGGGCGTGGGCCGGCGCCCGAGGACACCCCCGCGCCCCAGGCCCGCGCCACGCCTGAACCGCCTCCCCTGGCGGACATGCCTGCAGACCTCAGGGACCCCATGCAGAAGGCCTATGAGCTCTGGCAGGTGTCTGAGCAGACCTTTGACGACCTGCGCCGGGTCTACATGGGCAACAACCGTGAGGTGACCCGCGTGGGCGGGGCCACCTTTGACCACGTCAAAAAAATCTATGAGCTGCGCCGCAACCTGGACGTGCACGCCCAGGCCATGCTGACGCTGCTCAGCAGCGCCCGGGGCATGGATGAAATCCGCGCCCCGCACAACGGGTACCTGACCGAGTTCGGCCTCAAGCGCGGGGACAGCTATGACGGCAGCAAGGCGCTGTACACCATCTCCCTGGCGGAGGAGGTGCCCACCCTCAAGGCGGACATCACCGACATCAAGAAAACCATCGAGAAGGGCACCAAGGTGCAGATCGATGGCCTCAGGCAGGACCTGGCCGTCAGCGAGGTGGTGCTGGAAGGCGGCAACAAGCGCTTTGCGGTGGTGGAGGTCAGTGAGAACATCATCACCCAGTTGGGGGGCATCCGCTCGCTCATGGACAACCCGCCCAACATCACCCTGGTGTACAAGTCCTCCCGCACCACCACCCTGCTGCCCGCCAGCGCCGTGCGCAGCGACGGGGATGGCAGCAGCTTTGTGTACACCATCAAGCAAAACTGGGGCGGCATGCTGGGTAACATGCAGTACATCATCAGCAAGCAGCCGGTCACGGTGCTGGAGCAGTCCACCCGCATGGTGGCCGTGAGCGAGGAGCTCAGCTGGGTGGAAATCGCCGACCGGGAGGACCGCGCCATCAACGACGGCCAGGTGGTCATGGAATATGTCGATTAAGCGTGCCCTGGTCTATGCCCTGCTGGTGCTGCTGGCAGTGTGGCTGGGGCTGAAGGCGGCCCGCGTGCCTGGCTGGCAGCAGCATGTCTTCCTGGCGCCGTCGCTTGCCGCGCCAGTGGAGGATCAGGAGGTCCAGGACCCGGAAGAAGGGCAGGACAGGCAGGCGCCCAGTCCCCTGGAGCAGTTCCTGCACTCCTTTGACAGCCTGCTGGAGGAGACAGGGGATAGCCATACGGCCGCGCTGCTCAGCGCCCATTTGCCGGGCGCCGGCCTGAGCACCCCGCAGGGCGGCAGCGCCCAGGCGGAGCTGACCGCGCTGTACGGCCAGCTGCACACCTATCCCCAGGCCGTGCTGGTCAGCGGCCGCCACCTCTACCAGGAGGAGGTGGACCTGGGCCGCCCGGTGGCCGTGATTGACGAGGCGCTGGCCATCGCGCTGTTCCGCCAGGGCGACCCGGTGGGCATGCGCTTTGAGCTGCAGTCCACCCCCTTCACCGTGGTGGGCGTGGTGCGCCACAGCCGCCAGCCCGGGGAGCGGGCCGAATACGGCCTGCGCGTGCCGCTCCTGGCCTTTGAGCAGGTGTCCGGCTTTGAGGTGATGGCTGCCACCCTGGTGCCCAAGGGCGGCAGCGGCACACGCTCGGGCCTGGCCAGCGCCCTCAACGCCTGGCGGCCCGGCCAGTCCATTGACCTGGTCAAGGAGAGCTACCGGGCCCTGCTGCCGCTCAGGGCGTTGCTGTGCGCCCTGGGCATGGCGCTGGCGGTGATCGGCCTGAAGCTGGCGTCCCGGCTGTCCGCCCGTTTGGTGAGCAGGGCCCGGGGCTGGCTTGAGCGGGATTATGTGGTGCGCCTGCTGCCCCGCTATGCCCTGGTGGGCCTGGCCATCGCGCTGATGTTCGGGGCCGGCCTGGCCCTGCTGCTGTTTGCTTTTACCCAGCTGCTGGAGGTGGTCTATGTTTTCCCGGAGTGGGTGCCCGCCATCCTGGTGGAACCCCGGGAGATTGCCCGCACCTTCTGGGACAACCAAAGCAGGGCCGCGGGCCTGGTCAGCCTGCGCAGCCGGGAGCTGCTGTATCTGCGTGCCCTGGGCGGCTGGCTGGGCCTGATTGCCCTGGTGATGGGCGGCCTGCTGATCGCGCCGCTGTCGCGGCTGTACCATCGGGTGAAAGAGGTTTAGGACAGCTTCAGCGGAAAGGGAAGCGCGGCGTCCGTACGCTGCGCTTTTTCGCTTTGCAGGTGCAGGTAGGCGCAGTAGACCATCAGCACGGCGGCGATGGCCTGCAGGATGACGCAGATCAGGTTGAGGGTGTTGATGCCATGGCGCTGCACCACCCAGCCGGCGGCCGAGTTGCTGATGATGGCGCTGAGCGCGCCGCTGGCGGTCACCAGGGACTGGGCGCGCACCCGCTCATTCTGGTGCACGATGCCATTGACAAAATAGACCGAGGTGATGCCGTAGAGCCCGAAGCAGAACACGCTGTAGGCCATGGCCGCGTACACCCCGCCCATGCCGCTGGACAGGTGGATGATGAGCGCCTTGATGAAATAGGAAAAGACCGCAAAGCTCAGGATGGCCCGCGGGCGGAAACGCCGCATCAGCGCCGGGGTCAGGAACATGGCGGGCATCTCCATCCCGGCCTGCAGGAACATGGCCAGGCCCAGCGCGGCCTCCCCGCCGCCCCGGGACTGCACCACCCTTGCCAGGAACAGCATCATGTTGCTCTGCCCGGCGCTCATGAAGACAGCGGACAGCAAAAACACCTGCATCACCCGGCTGGCGCCCAGCAGCTGGCGCAGGCTGGTCTTGGGCAGGGGCATGGCCAGGGCCTGGATGGGCTCGTCATCCACCAGCTGCTCCGGCCGGGGCATGACCAGCACCAGCACGACAGCCGCCACAATGCACACCAGGCTGATGGGCATCAGGATGCTGACCTGGTAGCTTTCCAGCAGCAGCCCCAGGAAATAGGCAAAGATGGCATAGACCAGCGCGCTCACCCCGCGGGGCCAGCCCAGGTTGAGGGGCAGGCCGGCGTTGACAAACTGGATGATCTGCGCGTTGTACAGCCCGGGCATGCCGCTGATGAAGCCGCCGGCCAGGCTGTAGACCAGCAGCATCAGCACCAGGGGCAGCGGCACCAGCGCCAGGGTGGTGAACAGCGCCAGGATGCCCAGGTAGATGAGGGTGATGATTTTTTTGAGGGCGATGTGGGGGTGGCGGTCCGAAAAGGAGGACACGCTCAGCTGGAAGATGATCGTGATCAGCGAGATGGCCGAGGCGGTCAGGCCAATCAGCGCGTCGCTGAAGCCGTTGAAGGCCAGGTAAACCGCCATGAAACCGGAAAAAGCGCACATGGACATCCAGTAGGTGGAGTGCATGCCCGCGAAGATCGATTCAATTGTAAACCGCCGCGCGGTTGGCCTGTGCCGCATCCTCATCCTCCAGGCGCCCAAGCGCCTGCTTCATCATACGGTTTGCCGGTGCAAAGTCAAGCGGAACCGGACGCTGGACACAGGGTGTCCCTCCATGATGTATACAGGAAAAAAGCCTGTTTGCGGTCCGCCGCGACCCGGGATGCGCTATAATCGTGGCGACACAGCGGCAGATAGCCCAAATAAACGAACAGGAGAGCCATATGTCCAAGAAAATTGTGTTCATCGGCGCGGGCAGCTTTGGGTTCACCCGCAGCCTGGTGCGCGACCTGCTGTCCTTCCCCGCCTTCGCGGACGCCACCATCACCCTGATGGACATCGACCAGGGCCGCCTGGCCACCATCACCCGCGCGGTGCAGCGCATCGTGGAGGCGGGCCAGTACCCCGCCCGGGTGGAGGCCACCACCGACCGCGTGGCCGCGCTCAAGGGCGCGCACGGCGTGGTCACCACCATCCTGGCGGGGGATGTGGATGTCTGGCAGCACGACATCCTGATCCCCAAGAAGTACGGGGTGGACATCAACGTGGGGGACACCCGCGGGCCCAGCGGCATTTTCCGCTTCCTGCGCACCGTCAACCCCATCCTGGACATCGCCCGGGACATCAGCCGTTACTGCCCGGATGCTGTCTACCTGAACTACACCAACCCCATGGCCATGCTCTGCCGGGTGGTGCAGGGCGAGTACCCCGAATTGGTGTCCACCGGCCTGTGCCACAGCGTGCAAGGCACCGCGGCCATGCTGGCGCGCTGGATTGGCCTGCCCAAGGAGGAGATTTCCTACACCTGCGCGGGCATCAACCACCAGGCCTTCTACCTGGATTTCCTCCACCGGGGCCAGGATGTCTACCCGCTGATTGACAAGGCCATCCGGGAAAACGAGGAGGTCTACAACGAGGAAATCGTCCGCAACGAGCTGTACCTGGCGCTGGGCTACTATGTGACGGAGTCCTCCGGCCACAACAGCGAGTATGTGGCCTGGTTCCGCAAGCGGCCCGATTTGATTGAACAGTACTGCATGCACGGCACCGGCTGGAACCCGGGGCATCATGCCTTCATCCTCAGGGAATACCAGCAGCGCAAGCACACCTGGCAGACCGGGATTGAGGACTGGTTCAAAAAGCCCGTCAACCTGGACCGTGGGGAGGAATACGCCGCCTACATCTTTAACGCCATTTTCGGCGACCAGACCATGTTCAAATTCAACGGCAACGTGCGCAACACCGGGCTGATAGACAACCTGCCCCCGGGCTGCTGCGTGGAGGTGCCGGTGCTGGCCAGCAGCCGCGGCCTGGAGCCCATCCATGTGGGCAGCCTGCCCAGGCAGCTGGGCCTGCTGTGCAGCCAGAGCGCCCAGATTGAGGAGATAGCGGTGGAAGCCAGCCTCACCGGCAACCGCGAGCTGGTCTACCAGGCCATCTGCTTTGACCCGCTCACCAGCGCCGTGCTCAGCCTGAAAGAAATCCGCGCCATGGTGGACGAGATGTTCACCCAGTTCGTGCCCTGGCTGCCGCAGTTCCATTGAGGCGGGTGGCCGGCGCGCCTGATCGCGGACCTGGTCAACCGGAATATGCAGCATTGTATTATTTATGTTCCGGTTGTATAATAGGCAGTAGCAAGAACAATATCAACAGGGGGAAAGGCAAATGATTATTGGTGTCCCAAAGGAGATCATGCACGATGAGGACCGCGTCGCCACCACGCCGGAGGTTTGTGCGCGCTACATCAGCCTGGGCCATCAGGTGCTGGTGGAGAAGAACGCGGGGGAGGGGTCCTACTTCCACGACGAGCAGTATGCCGCGGCCGGCGCGGAGGTTGTGGACAGCGCCCGGGAGGTCTATGACCGGGCTGACCTGATCCTCAAGGTGAAGGAGCCTCAGTTCAACCGCCTGATGGACCTGCACGAGGTGGACATGATGCGCCCCAGCCAGGTGCTTATCACCTTCATCCACCCCGCCGCGCCTGCCAACCACCAGATGGTGCAGCAGCTGGCGCAAAAGGGCGTGACCGCCCTCACCCTGGACGGGGTGCCGCGCATCTCCCGCGCCCAGGCCATGGACGCGCTGACCAGCATGTCCACCTGCGCGGGCTACAAAGGCATCATCATGGGCAGCAACCTGCTGCCGCGCTTTGTGCCGCAGATTTTCTCCGCCGTGGGGCAGATTCGCCCCATCAACGCCCTCATCGTGGGCGCGGGCGTGGGCGGGCTGCAGGCCCTGGCCACCGCCAAGCGCCTGGGGGCGCGGGTGTACGCGGCGGACATCCGCCCGGCCGCCCGCGAGCAGGCCCAGAGCCTGGGCGCCCAGATCATCGAGCTGCATGTGCCTGAGGAGGCCGCGGTGGGCGAGGGCGGCTACGCCAAGTCCCTCAGCCGCGAGCTGCTGGCGGCGGAGCGCGCCGCGCTGGCGGAGCGCCTGCCGGAGATGGACCTGGTCTTCCTGTCCGCCCTGGTGCCCGGCAAGCTGGCGCCCATCCTGATTACCGAGGAGATGGTGCAGGCCATGAAGCCCGGCGCCGTCATCGTGGACATCTCCATTGACCAGGGCGGCAACTGCGCCCTGACCCCGCCCGGGGAAATCCAGACAAGGCACAACGTGCACCTGGTGGGCATCAAGAACATCCCCGGCCTGCTGCCTGAAAGCGCCACCAGCATGTTCGCGCTGAACATGTTCAACCTGGTCAACTACCTCATCAAGGACAACCGCCTGCACCTGGACCGGGAGGACGAGATCGTGCAGGGCATCCTCACCACCCTGGATGGTCAGGTGGTGCACGCCGGCGCGCGGGAGGCGATGGGGCTATGAGCAACCAGATCATCCTTGTCCTGGTGTTCATCGCCGCCACCCTGCTGGGCTACAAGCTCATCCACGCGGTGCCCAGCCTGCTGCACACCCCCCTCATGAGCGGCATGAACGCGCTGTCGGGCATCACCCTGCTGGGCATCATCGCCGTCACCGCGCTGCCGGGCAGCACCCTGGCCCGCCTGGCTGGGCTGGTGGGCATCATCGCGGCGGTTATCAACGTGGTCAGCGGCTTTGGCGTCACCGACCGCATGCTGCGCATGTTCCGCGGCGGCCATGAGCACACGGGGGAGGACACATGAGCGACACACTGTATTACCTGATTTCCGCGCTGCTCAGCCTTGGGGTGCTCTACGGCATCCGGCTGATGAGCCAGGTGCGCACGGCTGCCCTGGGAAACCGGGTCAGCGCCCTGTGCATGCTGGCCGCCATCGTCATCACCCTGTACCGCACCCAGCTGGGCGACAGCCTGGTCTACATCATCATCGGCCTGCTGGCGGGCACCCTGATCAGCATCTTCATGACCATCAAGGTCAGGATGATCCAGATGCCCCAGATGGTGGGCCTGCTCAATGGCCTGGGCGGCCTGTCCTCGGCCCTGGCGGCCCTTCTGACCCTTGCCCTCAAGCGCCCGCTGGGCGGCTTTGAAGTGACCACCTCCGGCCTGGCGCTGGCGGTGGGCGCGCTCACCTTCTCCGGCTCCATGGTGGCCGCCCTCAAGCTGCACGGCAAGCTGTCCCAGAAGCCCGTGGTCTACCCCGGCCACCGCTGGCTGAGCGCCTTCGCGGCCCTGGTCATGCTGGCACTGATTGTGCTGCTGCCGCTGACCGCGCTCAGCCGCGCGCTGGCCCTGGGCCTGCTCACGGTGGCGGCGGGCCTGTTGTTTGGCTGGCTGTTCGCCATCCGCGTGGGCGGGGCGGACATGCCCATCACCATCAGCCTGCTCAACTCCACCTCCGGCGTGGCAGCCGCCATCGCCGGCATGGCCCTGGGGGACATCCTGCTGGTGGCGGTGGGCGGCATTGTGGGCTCCTCCGGCTTGCTGCTCACCCAGATCATGTGCCGTGCCATGAACCGCAGCCTGCCCCAGGTGCTCTTTGGCGGGGCAGCCCAGCCTCAGGCCAGGCCGGAAGCCTCGGCCGCGCCCCCGGCTGTGGAGACCGCCCCGGAGGTGGCCCAGGCGGAGGCCCCCGCCCAGGAGCAGGCCGTGCCCCAGGATGCCGGCCCCAGCCAGGAGGACCTGCCCGCCTGGCTGACCCAGGCGCAGTCCGTCATCATCATTCCGGGCTATGGCATGGCGGTCTCCCAGGCGCAGGAGAAAGTCAAGCAGCTGCTGGACCGCCTGCAATCAGCCGGGAAGAAGGTGCGCTTTGCCATCCACCCGGTGGCCGGGCGCATGCCCGGGCACATGAATGTGCTGCTGGCCGAGGTGGACATCGACTACGAGCTGCTGTGCGAGATGGACGACATCAACCCGGATTTCGCGGGCACTGACCTGGCCATCATCATCGGCGCCAATGACGTGGTCAACCCGGCTGCCAACACCGCGCAGGGCACGCCCATCTACGGCATGCCCATCCTGGACGCGGCCCAGGCCGGCCGGCTCATCATCTGCAATTTTGACACCCAGCCCGGCTACGCGGGCGTGGACAACCCCCTCTACCAACCCCAGGCAAAGGTCATGCTGCTGCTGGGGGACGCCAAGGACAGCCTGGACACCATGCTGGCCAGCCTCTGACACCCAGGGACGCTCAGACAACAACAGCCGGGAAATTGCCCGGCTGTTGTTGTCTGGCTACCTGCCTGCCGTACCGGCCGGCACCGCCAACAGGGCCGGCCCGCCCCACAGGGACAGCCCCTGCCCACAAGCTGGCAGCAGCGTGGTCTGCGCGGCAGGGAGTATCAGCTCTCCGCTCGGCCAGGTGAGGGTCAAGGGGCCGAGGGCTGTCAGCGCGCGGAAGCGGGTGTGGTCCGGCGGCAAAAGCAGGTTCTGGCAGCGGCTGAGTCGGTCCAGCTGGAAATAGGGGGTGTCCAGGAGGCGTTCCCAGCTGCCGGTCTCATCCCGCATCAGGGCTTCGGGCTGGCTGGCCCGCGGGCGCTGGTCGGGTTGGGTCACCGCCAGGGAATCCTTCAGGTGCAAGGCCCGCCCCTGCCCCCGGGCGTCCACGCGGCCCCAGTCATGCAGGCGGTAGGTGATGTCGCTGGACTGCTGCACCTCATACAGCAGGATGCCCCCGCCAATGGCGTGCACCGTGCCCGCGGGGATGTAGTAGGCCTCGCCCGGGCGGACCGCCACCTCCCGCAGCAGGCCGCCCAGGCCTGCCCCGGTGCCGGCGGCTGCTTCCAGCTCCTTGACGCCCACATTATCCTTGAGCCCCATGATCAGCCGCGCGCCCGGCTGGGCGTCCAGGATGACCCAGGCCTCGTTCTTGCCCAGCTTGCTGTGTCGGGCTTTGGCATAGGCATCCCCCGGGTGCACCTGCACGCTCAGGCGCTCCCGTGCGTCAATCAGCTTGATCAGCAGGGGAAAGGGCTCGCCCACCGCGGTGCCAAGCAGGCGGCTGCCATACAGGGCAATCAGGTCGCTCAGGGGCCGCCCCTGTTCATCCCGGCTTTCAAGGCCGGGGATGGCGGACAGCTCCAGGCTTTCCCCGGCGCGCTCGCCCGGGGCCTCCTTGCCATACAGGGCGCGCAGGCGCTCCCCACCCCAGGGGGTGGCGCTGCCATGGCGCCAGGCCGGCCGCATCAGGATGGGCGGCAGCATCAGGTCATACCAGCGTGCGGGTGGCCACCAGGTCTGCCCCGGTGCCGGCTACATCGCGCAGCAGCACCGTGCCCGCCAGGATGGGCAGGCGCAGCTTCAGCGCGCGCACCTGCGCCATGCATTCGTCAATCTTCTCCTTGGGGATGGGCTCGCTGGTTTTCAGGCTCATGGGCACCGCGCTGCCCTCCATCGGCGTCACCGCGGTCACCATGCGCAGCGGGCGCACGCTTTCCTGGCGGGCATAGACATCCCCGCGGCGGCAGGCGTTGCCGGTCACGCTGATGACCTGGCCGTCCTCCACCGTCACGGTCATGCGGCAGCCCACCGGGCAGCTGATGCAGGTGATGATCTGGGTCTCAGCCATGCAGCGCACCCTCCTCACCCGCCAGCTTCACGATGGCGTAAGCGAAAATCTTCATGGATTGCATCAAGCTGTCAATGCTCACCCGCTCATCGGCCTGGTGGGCCAGGTCCGGGTCTTCCGGGAAGCTGGCGCCGAAGGCCACCCCCTCCTGCAGCATGCGCGCGTAGGTGCCCCCGCCGGTGGACAGGGTGGTCTTCTCCCGCCCGGTCACCTCGTGGTAGGCGTCCAGCAGCTTCTGCACCAGCTCGCTGCTCTGGGGCACATAGTGGGGCAGCTTGAAGAACTTCTGCGCCACCTCGATGCCCGGCAGGTGGGCGGCCACCACATCCCGGATGCGCTCCCCGGCCACCATCAGCGGGTAGCGGATGTCCAGGGTGGCAAAGAGCTGCCCCTCCTCGATGCGGATGATGCCCAGGTTGCAGGTGAGCGGGCCGCTGGCCTGGTCGCGCGAGGCGATGCCCAGCCCCTCGCCGTAGTACTGTGTGCCCACTGCGTCCGCCAGCAGGGCCAGGGGGCCTTTCGCGCCCAGCTCCTTCAGGGTAATCAGCAGCTGGCCGATGGCGTTGCGCGCGGTTTCCGGGTAGGCGGCATGGCCGTTGATGCCCGTGGCTGTCAGGCGCACCCCATTGTCCTCAATCGCCGCCCTGACCGGCCAGCCGTACTGCTTGGAGATGGCGTCCACCCGGGTCAGCAGGCTGCCATCGCCGGCCACCAGGGCACTGGCCGCGCCGGGGATGACGTTTTGCCGCTCGCCCACCCTGAGGCTGAGCACCTTCAGCCCCTCCGGGCTGACCGGGGCGCTCAGGTGCAGCCCCACCATGCCCTTTTCAAGGTTGATGATGGGGTAGCTGGCGTCCGGGCTGAAGCCGCTCCTGGGCATGGTGGCATGCTGCTGGTAGTACTGCATGTCCTCCATGCCGCTTTCCTCATCACAGCCAAAGATCAGCTTCACCTTGCGCTTGAGCGGGATGCCCGCCTGCTTGACCGCGTGCATGGCGTACAGCGCCGCGGCCAGCGGGCCCTTGTCATCGCAGGTGCCCCGGCCATACAGGATGTCGCCTTCCAGCTGCGCGCCAAAGGGGTCGCGCGTCCAGCCATCGCCCGCGGGCACGATGTCCACATGCGCCAGGATGGCCAGCGCGTCCTCATCCTTGCCTTCGCCCAGGCTGGCGTCCCCGGCGTAGCCGTCCACATCCCGCGCCTCAAAGCCCAGCTTGCGGCAGTCCGCGAGGGTCCTGTCCAGCATCTCGCGCAGCTTGGGGCCAAAGGGGGCCTGTGGGGCGGGCTCGCCCTTCAGGCTGTCAATGCGCACCCAGGCCCGCAGCGTGTCCACCATGGCCTCGCGCTGGTTTTCTATAATCTGGTCAAAGGTCTTTCTGTCCATCTTTATCCTTCCTTCACGGCGTGCGCGAAGCGCTGCACGCCCTCCAGCAGCTGCCCCTGGGGGCAGCCATAGTTGATGCGCATGAAGCCCTCCCCGGTGCTCATGCCGAAGAACTGGCCATCCGTCAGCGCCACCCCGTGCTTCTTGCAGCGGGAGCCCACCTCACAGTTGGGGGTGTCATAGGCCCTGATGTCCACCCAGGCCAGGTAGGTGGCCTCCATGGGGGTAAGCACGGCGTGGGGCAGCAGGTCACTGAGCAGGCCTGTCAGCGCCTCCTGGTTGGCCTGCAGGTACTGCAGCAGGCCGTCCAGCCAGTCATCGCAGTGCTGGTAGGCGGCGCGGGTGCCGGCCAGGGCAAAGATGTTGCCGCACTGTGCCCCGCTGCGCTCCAGGTAGCGCCGCAGCATGGCCACCACGTCCGGGTCGCGGCAGATGGCGGTGGCCTGCTGCAGCCCCGCGATGTTGAAGGTTTTGCTGGCGGCCACCAGCATCACGGTGTCCTCCCGGGCCTCCGGCAGGGAGAGCACGGGCACGAACTCCCGGGGGGAGTAGACAAAGTCCGCGTGGATTTCGTCGGTCACCAGCCGGGCCTTGTAGCGGTTGAGCAGGGACAGCAGCGCGCGCAGCTCCTCCTGGGTCCAGGCGCGGCTGACCGGGTTGTGCGGGTTGCACAGGATCATCAGCCGCGCGCCCTGCTGAAGGAAGCGCTCGATGGCCTCATAATCCATGGTGTAGCGCCCCTGCTCATCCCGCCGCAGCCCGGCGTCCAGCACCATGCGGCCGCTCTCGCACACCGCGTCCAGGAAGGGGCCGTACACCGGGGACTGGATGATGACCCCGTCGCCCGGGTGGGTCATGGTCTGCACGCAGGCGCGCAGGCCGGCCACCACTGTGGGCAGCATCACCAGGTACCCGGGCAGCAGGGCCAGCTTGTGACGCCGGCGCCAGAAGCTGATCAGGGCGCCGGAATCCTCAGGCCCCGGGAAGGTGTAGCCAAAGCAGGCATGGTCCGCGCGCTGGTGCAGCGCGTCCACGATGGGCTGCGCGCAGGCGAAGTCCATGTCCGCCACCCACAGCGGCACCATGCCCTCCTCCATGATGCCCCTGGCCGCCCACTTGACAGACTGGGTGCCCCTGCGGTCTATGCCCGCGTCAAAGAAAGCCCGGTCATACTTCATCGCTCGCTCCTCCTGCAGCAGTAGATGTGATAGCCCTTGCGCCGGGCCAGCATCGTGATGTCATCAAACAGGGTGCCCAGGTACTCCCTGGCGGACAGCGCGCCTTGCTGCTTGCGGATGACCAGGCACAGGCAGCCCCCGGGCCTGAGCCGCGTGGCGCTTTTGGCAAACAGGCCGTAGACCGTCTGCTTGCCCGCGCGGATGGGCGGGTTGAGCAGGATCCAGTCAAACTGGCCCTTCACGGCCTCAAAGCCATCGCCCACCACCACCTGGCCCGAAACCCCGTTCAGGCGCAGGTTGCGCCGTGCCAGGTTGGCCGCGCGGGCGTTGATGTCCGTCATCGTCAGCCGGATGTCCGGGCGCAGCCTGGCGGCGATCACGCCCACCGCGCCCCACCCGCAGCCCAGGTCCAGCACCTCGCCCGCCAGTTGGGGCAGCACCGCCTGAAGCAGCAGGGCGCTGCCCGGGTCCAGCCCGTCCCGGGAGAAGACGCCCGCGTCGGTCTCAAACACAAAATCCTGTCCCGCAAAGGAAACATCCAGCCGCCTGATGTTATGGGCGGACTGGGGCAGGGCCTCAAAGTACTGTTCAGGCAAGGGCCACCGCCTCCCGGAGGGCGCGCAGCTCCTCCTTGCTCAGCTCGCGCCAGGCGCCTGTTTCAAGCCCCGGGTCCAGGGCCAGCGGCCCGATGCGCAGTCGCGTCAGCCTCAGCACCTCATGCCCCTGGTTCTGGAACATGCGCCGTACCTGGCGGTGCTTGCCCTCGGTCAGCTCCACCCGCGCCAGGCTCGTGTCCTCCCGGGCTTCCAGCACCTGGAGCAGGGCGGGCCGGGCGGTAAAGTCAGCCAGCTGGATGCCCCGGGCAAAGGCGTCCACCGCCGCCTGGCCCAGCTGGCCGGATACCCGCGCCTCGTACAGCTTGCCCACCTTGCGCTTGGGAGAGAGCAGGCGGTGGGCCAGTTCCCCGTCGCTGGTGAACAGCAGCAGGCCTTCGGTGTCCCGGTCCAGGCGGCCCACCGGCATGCAGCCCAGCGCGGCGGCCTGCGGGGGCAGCAGGTCCATCACGGTGCCTGCCCGGGTATCCCGGGCGGCGGTGAGCAGGCCGGCGGGCTTGTTCATCATCAGGTGCATGGCGCGCAGCGCCCGCAGGGGCTGGCCGTCCAGCGTCAGGGCCGCGGTGTCACGCACCCGCGCCTCCACCCGGGCCTCAACCTGCCCGTCCACCAGCAGCCGCCCGGCCCGGATCAGCTCCCGTGCCTGTGAGCGGCTCAGCCCCGCGCTTTGCGCCAGCAGTTTGTCCAGCCTCAATTTGTTTCCAGCAGCACCGCGGCCAGGGCCAGCTTGCGCAGCGGCAGCAGCGGCAGCCACAGCACCAGCATCACGATGAGGGCGGTCACCAGGGTGCCGGTGGGGAAGCTGAAGGACAGCAGCAGCCCGGCGGCGTTGACAAAGTCCAGCGCCAGCATGCCCAGGCGCGGCTGGCCAATCATGTACACGGCCAGCACCGCCAGCACGCCGAGGATGGCGGGCAGGCACAGCAGGGCGTTCAACAGGACGGTGCGGTTGATGCGGCGTTTGCGGCGCTTGCGCAGCTGGGCGGCCTGGCGCCATGCGGTCTGATACCCCAGGGCCAGCACGTCCTGGTGCTCAAAGGCCAGCCCGCGCTTCCAGGCAAGGGCTGCCAGGACCAGGCTGAGCAGGCCAACCAGGGCAATCAGCACAATTCCTGCCGGGTAATCCCCGCCCACCAGCTGGCCCGCCTGCTGAATGGCCAGCAGGGAATCATTGAAGGGCAGCACGCGCATGTAGTAGTAAAAGGCGGCCACAAAGCCCCAGAACAGCGCCAGAAAGGGGAGCGCTGCCAGCAGCCGCAGCAGGGCGGCGGCCAGCCAGGCGAAATAGTTGGCGGGGGTGAGACGGCTGTCCCGGTTTTGCCCGTGCAATTGCGCCTTGCGCGCCGCCGCCTGAAAACGCAGCGGCATCACCAGCAGCACATACAGCGGCAGGGAGGCCAGAAAGCCCAGGGCCAGGGGGTGCTCACTGCGCATCCAGAGGAAACGGCCGCTGACAATGGCGTACACCAGCGGCGCGAAGGCCACCAGGCGGACCAGCACCTGGAACATCAGCAGGCCCAGCACCTGCCCGGTCTGTCCGGCGTAAACCCGCGCGGCGCGTTTGTGGGGAGCGGATGATTGGTTCATCTGGCACCTCCTGCATACTTCCAGTGCAAGTATACAGAAAAACAGCCGCTCCTTCAAGGCGGAAACGGCTGTTGATTGATGGGTGGGGGCGCTGTATACCGCCCGGCGCTGTCAGGATACCCCGGCCTTGCGCAGGTACTCCCCGGTGTAGCTGCCCGGGTGGCGGGCCAGCTCCTCCGGGGTGCCGGTGGCCACCACCTGGCCGCCCCGGTCCCCGCCGTCAGGCCCCAGGTCCACGATGTAGTCGGCGGTCTTGAGCACGTCCAGGTTGTGCTCGATCACCAGCACCGTGTTGCCTGAATCGGTCAGGCGCTGCAGCACCCGGATCAGCCGGGACACGTCATCCACGTGCAGCCCGGTGGTGGGCTCATCCAGCAGCACCAGGGTCTTTCCGGTGGCGCGGCGGCTGAGCTCCGTGGCCAGTTTCACCCGCTGGGCTTCCCCGCCTGACAGCGTGGTGGAGGGCTGGCCCAGCTTGATGTAGCCCAGGCCCACGTCCTGCAGGGTGGACAGCTTCTGGCTGATGTTGCGGTGGTGCTCAAAGAAGCCCTGCGCCTCGTCCACCGTCATGTCCAGCACATCGGCGATGGTCTTGCCCCGGTAGCGGATCTGCAGGGTTTCCAGGCTGTAGCGCTTGCCCTTGCACACCTCGCAGGGCACATAGAGGTCCGCCAGGAAGTGCATCTCAATCTTGAGCATGCCATCCCCGGCGCAGGCTTCGCAGCGCCCGCCCTTCACGTTAAAGGAGAAGCGGCTTTCCCTGTAGCCCCGCGCGCGGGACTCGGTGGTCTGGGCGAAGACGCGGCGGATCAGGTCAAACACCCCGGTGTAGGTGGCCGGGTTGCTGCGCGGGGTGCGCCCGATGGGGGACTGGTCAATGGAGATGATCTTGTCCAGCTGCTCCAGGCCCAGGATGGCGTCATGGTCGCCCGGGTAGGTGCTGGCGCGGTTCAGGTCGCGCGCCAGCGCCTTGTAGAGGATTTCATTCACCAGGCTGCTCTTGCCGCTGCCTGATACGCCGGACACCGCGCAAAATACGCCCAGAGGGAAGGACACGTCCAGGTTTTGCAGGTTGTTGGCCCGCGCGCCCTTGATGTTGAGCCAGCCGGTGGGCTGGCGGCGCCGGTCGGGCAGGGGGATGAACTTCCGCCCGCTCAGGTAGGCCCCGGTGATGGAGTCCGGGTTGTCCATCACCTGCTGCAGGCTGCCCTGGGCCACGATGTGCCCGCCATGCTCGCCCGCGCCCGGGCCGATGTCCACAATGTGGTCGGCGGTGCGCAGCGTCTCCTCATCGTGTTCCACCACAATCAGGGTGTTGCCGAGGTCCCGCAGGCGTAGCAGGGTGCCCAGCAGCCGCGCGTTGTCCTTCTGGTGCAGCCCGATGGAGGGCTCATCCAGGATGTAGAGCACGCCCACCAGGCCTGAGCCAATCTGCGTGGCCAGGCGGATGCGCTGGGCTTCCCCGCCTGACAGCGTGGCCGCCGCCCGGGAGAGGCTCAGGTAATCCAGCCCCACATCCCGCAGGAAGCTCAGCCGGGCGCGCAGCTCCTTGATGATTTGCTCGGCGATGGTGGCCTGGGTGGGGGTCAGGCGCAGGCTCTCCAAAAAGCGCTGGGCGTCCGTCAGGTTCATGGCGCTCACCTGGGCCAGGTTCCTGTCGCCCACGGTCACCGCCAGCGCCTCGGGCTTGAGCCGCTGCCCCTTGCAGGCCGGGCAGGGCTCCTCGCGCATGAACTGCTCGTACATGGCCTTGGCGGATTCGCTGCTGGTCTCCCGGTAGCGCCGCAGCAGGGTGGGGATGATGCCCTCGTAGTTCACGTTGTAGGTGCCGGATCCCGAGATGCTGGAAAAGCGCACCGGCACCTTGGTGCCCCGGGTGCCATACAGCAGGATGTCCACCACCTTCTCAGGCAGGTCCTTGATGGGGGTGTCCATGCTGAACTTGTATTTTTCGCTCAGCCCCACAAACATCATGTGCGCGGTGGAGCTTTCATCCCCGCTGCTGTTCCAGCCCAGGGCGTTGACCGCGCCCTGGTTGAGGGATTTGGTCTTGTCCGGCAGCACCAGGTCCGCCGGGATGTTGCGCATGACCCCCAGGCCTGAGCAGGTCTTGCATGCGCCAAAGGGCGAGTTGAAGGAGAACATGCGCGGCGCCAGCTCCTCAATGCTGATGCCGCAGTCCGCGCAGGCGTAGTTCTGGGAGAAGAGGGTGCGCTCCTGGTCCTCCATGGTCTGCACCGCCATCAGCCCGCCGGACTCCCGCAGCGCGGTCTCCACCGAGTCGCTCAGCCGCGCGCGGATGCCTTCCGCCACGATGATGCGGTCCACCACCAGGTCGATGTCGTGGTTCTTTTTTTTGTCCAGGGCGGGGGTGTCCCCCAGGTCATAGAGCTGCCCGTCAATCAGCACGCGCACAAAGCCGGCCCTGGCGGCGTCCTCCAGCATCCTGACGTGCTCGCCCTTGCGCCGGCGCACCACCGGGGCCAGGATCATCAGCCGCGTGCCCTGCGGGTACTGCTCAATGGCGCTGACCATCTGGTCCACCGTCTGCTGGCGGATTTCCTTGCCGCACTGCGGGCAGTGGGGGATGCCGGCGCGCGCGTAGAGCAGGCGCAGGTAATCATGGATCTCCGTCACCGTGCCCACCGTGGAGCGGGGGTTGTGGCCGGAGGTTTTCTGGTCGATGGAGATGGCTGGGGACAGGCCTTCAATGTAGTCCACATCCGGCTTTTCTATCTGCCCCAGAAACTGCCGCGCGTAGCTGGACATGCTCTCCACATAGCGGCGCTGGCCCTCGGCGTAGATGGTGTCAAAGGCCAGGGATGACTTGCCGGAGCCGGACAGGCCGGTGAAGACAATCAGCTTGTTGCGCGGCAGCGCCAGGTCCACGTTTTTCAGGTTGTGCTCTCGGGCGCCCTTGATCAGCAGGGAATCGTTCATAGGTCCTCCAGGTGGTGCCGGGGAAAATGGCGGCCTGCAGCTGCAGGCCAGGACAAGAATAGCACATTTGTTCGCCTTGTTCAAGGTGGCGGGCTGACCCGCGGATGGGGTTTACACAGGCCTCAGGACCCCGCACGCACCCGGTTCTTGAGGCGCGCGGCCAGCGAAAACAGCAGGAAAAAGGCGGCGTTCACCAGTACCACGCTGGCACCGGCCGGGGTGGCCAGCAGGTAAGACAGCGACATGCCGGTGAAGAAGCTGACCAGGCTCACCAGGGCGGCTGTCAGGGTGACCGCCAGGAAGCTCTTGCACAGGCGCATGGCGGTGAGCGCCGGGAAGATGATCAGCGAGGAAATCAGCATGGCGCCCATCAGGCGCATGCCCAGCACAATGGTGATGGCGGTGAGCACCGCGATCAGCGTGTTGTACAGCCCCGCGGGCAGCCCGGTGGCCCGGGCGAAGGCCTCGTCAAAGGTGACGGTGAAGATGCGCCGGTAGAACAGGATGAACAGCACCAGCACCGCGCCGCCCAGCAGCAGGCTCAGGATGACGTCCTCCCTTGACATCACCAGCACGCTGCCAAACAGGTAGCTGGAGATGTCGGCGTTCGCGCCCCGGGCCATGGACAGCACCATCACGCCCAGGGCCAGCGCCGCGGTGGCAATCATGCCGATGGCGGCGTCGCCCTTGATCTTGCTGGACTCGCTCAGCCGCAGCAGCAGCAGGGCGGCCAGCACCACCACCGGGATGGTGAAGGCCAGGGGCGCGGCGCCCAGCGCCATGGCCACGGCCAGCGCGCCAAAGCCCACATGGGACAGCCCGTCGCCAATCATGGAGTAGCGCTTGAGCACCAGGCTCACCCCCAGCAAGGCGGCCGCCAGGGACACAATCAGCCCCACCAGCAGCGCCCGGGCAATGAAGGAATAGGTGAGCATTTCCCTTAGCCAGTCAAACATCGCACACACCCCCCGCGAAGCACTGGCCGTGGTAGGTGTTGAGGTATTCATCCGGCGCGCCGTAAAACAGCGGGGTCTGCTGCAGGTGCAGGATGTGGGAGGCGAACAGCGCCGCGGTGTGCACATCATGGGTGACCATGATGATGGCGATGCCCTGCTCGTGGTTGATGGCCTCAATGGTTTTGTACAGCTCCCTGGCCACCACCGGGTCAAGCCCGGCCGTGGGCTCATCCAGCAGCAGCAGCTTGCGCGTGGCGCACAGGGCGCGGGCCAGCAGCACCCGCTGGCGCTGGCCGCCGGATAGCTCCATGAAGCTGCGCTGCGCCAGGTGCTCTATCTCCAGCAGCTTCATCTTCTCCTGGGCCAGCTGGCGGTCCTGCCTGGACAGGAAGAGCCGCCTGCCGCGGATGCCGGACTCCACCACCTCCCGCACCGAGGCCGGGAAGTCCCGCTGGGTCAGGTTTTGCTGGGGCAGGTAGCCGATTTCATCCTGGGCCAGGTCGCTGTTGAGGGTCACGCTGCCGCGCACCGGGTTCACCAGGCGCAGCAGGCCCTTCATCAAGGTAGATTTGCCCGAGCCGTTCTCGCCCACCACGCACAGGTAGTCCCCGGTCTGCACATCAAAGCTGACCCCGGAGAGCACCACCTGGCCGTCATAGGCGAAGGCGGCGTTTTTGACGGAAATGAGGGGCATCAGTTCAGTGCCTCCTTCAGGTTCTTGAGGTTGTCATACATCAGGCTGATGTAGGTGGCGCCGGCGTCCAGCTCGTCCTGGCTGACGTTGTGCACGGAGTGCAGCAGCAGGGTGCTGGCGCCCGTCTCCTGGGCAATCAGGCGGCTGGCCTTCTGGCTGCTGAACTCAATGTGGAACACCGTGGGGATCTGCTGCTCCTTGATGGTGTCCATCAAAAAGGCGATGGTGCGCGCGCTGGGCTCGGTCTGCGCGCTGCAGCCGGGGAAGGCGGCGTAATACTCAAGGCCATAGGCCAGGGTGAAGTAGCGCATGGGAAAGCGGTCGCCCAGCACGATGGTGCGCCGGGAGGCCTCGCTCACCATCTCACGGAAGGCCTGGTCAAGCGCGAGCAGCTGGGCCTCATACGCCAGGAAGGCGGCCTCATAGTCATCCGCGTTTGCCGGGTCCAGCTCGCTGAGGGCCTCGGCGATGGCCAGGGAAATCAGGATGGCGTTGCGCGGGTCGGTCCAGACGTGCTCGTCCAGCTCGCGCTCCTCATCATGC
The DNA here is from genome assembly GCA_012728815.1 of Clostridiales bacterium. Lineage (GTDB taxonomy): Bacteria > Bacillota > Clostridia > Christensenellales > Aristaeellaceae > UBA6115. The sequence continues at coordinate 45,938 of JAAYEI010000032.1, read as the reverse complement.
TCCCCATGCCCGTCCTCCCCGTGCTCATCCTCATGCTCGTCCCGCGCGTGGGCATGGGGCGCGTCCTCCATGCCCTCCACCAGCTCCTCGCTCACCGTGTCCACCAGGTCCATCATGGCCAGCGCCCGGGGGGCGCCCTCGCCCAGGGAGTCCAGCAGGTTGACCACCCAGTGCTCGCCGATGCCGCCGTTGTACACCAGCAGGTCAGCCTGCTGCAGGGCAATCAGGTCGCGGGGGGAGGGCTCAAAGCTGTGCGCGTCCACCCCGGGCGGCAGCAGCAGGGATACCTGCGCGTGGGGGCCGGCCACCTGGCGGCTGAAGTCAAAGGCGGGGAAGTTCAGGGTGACAATGGCAAGCCCCGGCTGTGACGCCCGCGCGGGCAGCAGGGCGAAGGCCATCATCAGGATCAGGGTCAGGGCAGTCAGTCGTTTCATACGGTGTCCTTTCTTGAGGGGGTTGTTGTTTCCTGGTTCTGGCACTGGCTGCACAGGCCTGGCAGCAGGCACTCGTCCTCCTGCAGGCGAAAGCCGTGGTCCTGGTACAAATGGCGCTCAAAGGCGTCCACCGCGCCGCAGGTCAGCGCGGCAATCAGCCCGCAGCCCGAGCAGCGCACGCTGATGTGGCGGCTATTGCCCCGGTGCTGGTAGCGGGCCGGGCCCGCGCCATGGGCTTCCTGCAGGGCAACCAGCTGGCCCTGGGCCACCAGCAGCGCGATGCTGCGGTAGACGGTGGCGCGGCCGATGTCCTGGCCCTGCTTCAGCAGCTGTTCATAGGCCTCCTGCGCGGTCATGCCGCGCCGGGGCTGGTTGGCAAAGCAGCTGAGCACGATGTCCCGCTGCCGGGTCCGGTACGTTTTCCTGGGTTTCATTCCGCCTCCAATTTGGTACTCGGTATCAAATTATACCCGCTTTGGACGGGACGTCAAGGGTGCGGGCAAAAAATCCTGCCGCTGCCCGCGGCGACCAGAAAACACGAACGTTCAAGACTGGAAACACAAAAATAGTTCCGGAAACCGGTTGACAGCGCCCTGTCCCTGTGCTATCCTGCGCCAGGTACCCGGGAAGCTTCCCAAGGAGGAAACAACATGCCGCAGGCACTGGGCGCGATGTCAGCTCGATCAGGGGCTGTTTTTTTTAAGCCCGGGCACCTACACATCCACACAGAGGAGGGCTGCAAATGACAAACAGGCAACACATGAGCTCCTACCTTCCCGATGAGCGCCCCGCGGCCGGCAAGCTGCTGCTGTACGCGCTGCAGCAGGTGGTGGTCATGTTCCCCGCCACGGTGCTCGTGGCGCTGATCACCGGGTTCCAGGTATCCACCACCATCTTTGCCTCGGGCCTGGCCACCGTGTGCTTCACCCTGATCACCGGTGGCAAGATCCCCATGTATTACGGCTCCTCCTTTGCCTACCTGACCGCCATTGCCAGCATGAAGGCGGGTGAGTTCACCTTCGCCCAGGTCATGGCCGCCAACAACGGCATCCTGCCTGCAGAGCTCATCAGCGTGGCGCAGTTTGGCATCATCTTCTCCGGCCTGGTCAGCATCGCGGCAGGCCTGCTGGTGCGCTGGGGCGGCAAGGAGAAGGTGGAAAAAATCCTGCCCGCCCAGGTGACCGGCCCCGTGGCCATGATCATCGGCCTCACCCTGGCCGGCAACGCCATGCAGGATGCGGCGCCGCAGGCGGGCCAGAGCTCCCTGGTCTGGGTGATTTCCCTGGTCACCCTGTTCTCCACCGTCATCTACAGCCGCAAGCTCAAGGGCTTCTGGGGCCAGCTGCCCCTGCTGCTGGGCGCGCTGACCGGCTGCGCCGTGGCCGGCGTGGCCTACGCGGCGGGCGCCGGCAACTTTTTCCGCACCATCCCGGAGCAGGCGCTGAGCGCCTCGGTCTGGAAGCTGGGCGACGGCAGCATCTTCGCCCTGCCCGCCTTCACCCTGCCCCGGGTGTCCTGGGCGGCGGTGGCGGCCATCATGCCCATCGCCATCGCCACCATCCCCGAGTCCACCGCGCACATCTACCAGCTGGACATCTACGTCAACAACGAGGCCAGAAAACGCGGCAAGCATTATGACATCGCCTCCCTGCTGGACCGCAACCTCATTGGCGACGGCCTGTGCGACATGATTTCCGGCGTGGTGGGCGGCCCGGCCGGCACCAACTACGGGGAAAACATCTCCACCATGGCCATCACCAAGGTGTTCTCCGTGCCCGTGATGTTTGTGGCGGGCATCCTGGCCATGGTCATCTCCTGCTTCACCCCCTTCATCCAGGTCATCTTCGGCATCCCGGTGGCGGTCATCGGCGGGCTGGAAATCTACCTGTTCGGCGCCATCGCCGCCCAGGGCATCGCCATCCTGATTGACAAGGGGGTCAGCATGTTTGACTCCAGGAACATCGCGGTCATCGCCGTCATCATGACCTTCGGCCTGGGCGTGAACTATGGCTTTGGCGGCAACATCGACTTCTTTGGTGTCAACGTGCCGGCTGTCGCCGGCGCCGCCATCCTGGGCATCATCCTCAACTTCGTCCTGGGGATCGGCGAAAAGAAGCCGGTCGCTCCGCAGGCCTGAACTACACCGGCAAAGCGGGCTGCCTGTCTTCATGAACCGGCAGCCCGTTTTTTTGCTGTCCAGCGGCCAGGAATCCGTGTACACTGGGAGGCAGGAGGATGAGCCATGTCAGAAATGAGGTTGTACAGCGTGACAAAGGGCCAGGCGGAGCGCCTGGCGCCAGGCAGCCTGGGGCAGCCGGGGGATACCATCTGCTACCTCAGTTTGCAGCAGCTGCGGGACAACATCGCCCGCCTTGGGTTGAACGAGGGCCTGCTCAACGAGCTGTCCGCCCAGAAGACCAGCTTCCGCAGCACGCTGGATGTGTTTGAGAGCCTCAGCCTTGGCTACATCAACATCATCAACGTGGACCAGCTGGACGGGGAGATGGACCGCATCCTGTTCATCCTGCGGCGTGACCTGCTCTGCCTGGTCAGCGTGGCGGACGGGGATGGCAGTGAGGCCGCCCAGTTTGACGCCCTGATGGCGCAGGAGCGGCAGAACACCAGCCTGGCCCGCGTTTTTTACCGCTTCCTGGAGCGCCTGCTCAAGGGCGGCAACAGCAAGCTGGAAAGCATCGAGGACCAGCTGCTGGACCTGGAGGACCAGATGGTGCACGGCCGGGCGGACGAGGGGCTCAACAAGGTCATCTACAGCTACCGCCGCACGCTCTCGCTCATCCGCAACTACTATGAGCAGCTGGTGGACATCTCCAGCGCGCTGGAGGAAAATGAGAACGGCATCTACCCGGACAGCCAGCTCAGCCATTTCCGCGTGCTCACCGCCCGGGCGGAGCGCCTGATTTCCGGCGTGCGCGCGCTGAATGAAAGCCTGACCCAGCTGCGGGAGATGCTGGATGCCCAGCTCAACTATGGCCTGAACAACATCATGAAGGTGTTCACCGTCATCACCACGGTGTTTTTGCCCCTCACCCTGATCGTGGGCTGGTATGGCATGAACTTCCGCCACATGCCTGAGCTGGAGTGGGCCTATGCCTACCCCCTGCTGGCCGGCTTCTGCGTGCTGCTGGTGGTGGGGGTGCTGTATTATTTCAAGAAGAAAAAACTGATGTAGCCTGACAGAACCGGGGCGCGCCGCGGGCTTAGGCGGTTGGCCGCGCCACTTCCTGGGGCGCCAGGTGGCCAAGCAGCTCCTCCAATGCCGCGATGCCCGGGGCCAGCGCCTGGGCCGCCGTCTTGCCCGGCAGGCGGATGTGCAGCGTGGTGCGCTTGCCCGCCTGCAGGCCCATGCGCCTGCCAATCACGCTCAGCGCCTGGTACAGCGCGACCGGGTCCACCGCGTACTGGGGATGGAAGCGCAGGATCAGGCTGCCCCGGTCAAAGCGCACCTGGTCCACCCCCAGGCTGTTGGCCAGCGCCCGCAGGCGGGAGATGGCCACCAGGTTCATCACCGGCGTCTCCGGCTCGCCAAAGCGGTCAATCAGGTCAGCCACCAGCTCCATCTCATCCGCCTGGTTGCGGATGAGGGCGATGCGCTTGTAAATCTCAATGCGCTGGGCTTCCCCGCGCACATAGTGCTCAGGCAGGAAGGCGTTGACATGCAGGTCCACCCGGGTCTCCAGTTCGCTCTGGCGCAGGTTGGAGAAATCGCCCCGGGCCTCGCGGATGGCCTCCTCAATCATGCGCACGTACATGTCATACCCCACCACGGCGACCTGGCCGGACTGCTCAGGGCCAAAGATGTTGCCCGCCCCGCGGATTTCCAGGTCCCGCATGGCGATGCGGAAGCCCGCACCAAAGGCGGTGAACTCCTTGATGGCCGCCAGGCGCTTTTCCGCCGTCTCTGACAGCGCCTTGTCCGCCTTCACGGTGAAGAAGGCATAGGCTGCCCGGGCGCTGCGGCCCACCCGGCCGCGCAGCTGGTAGAGCTGGGACAGGCCAAAATGGTCCGCGTCGTACACAATCAGCGTGTTGGCGTTCTGGATGTCCAGCCCGTTCTCGATGATGGTGCTGCACAGCAGCACATCATGCCGGGCCAGATAAAACTCGTGCATCACATCTTCCAGCTGGCGCTCCGGCATCTGTCCGTGCGCCACGGCGATGCGCGCCTCGGGCACCAGCTGGCGCAGGTGGGCGGCCATGCGCTCAATGCTGGCCACCCGGTTGTACAGGAAGAAGACCTGCCCCTCCCGGCCAAGCTCGCGCATGATGGCGTCGCGGATCAGGCCGTCGCGGTAGTCAACCACAAAGGTGGACACGGGGAAACGGTCCTCCGGCGGCGTTTCCAGCAGGCTCATGTCCCGCACCCCCACCATGCTCATGTGCAGGGTGCGGGGGATGGGCGTGGCGGACAGGGTAAGCACGTCCACGGTGTGCTTCAGGTTCTTGATCTGCTCCTTGTGCCGCACGCCAAAGCGCTGCTCCTCATCGATGATCAGCAGGCCCAGGCTCTTGAAGTGCACATCCTGGCTGAGCAGCCGGTGGGTGCCCGCCAGGATGTCCACCCGGCCTTCCCTGGCGTCCAGCAGGGTCTGGCGGTTTTCCCGGGCGCTCTGGAACCGGCTGACAAAGCCGATGCGCACCGGGAAGCCCTCAAAGCGCTTTTGCAGGGTGCGCACGTGCTGCTGCACCAGGATGGTGGTGGGCGCCAGCAGGGCGACCTGCTTGCCGTTCATCACCGCGCGGAAGGCCGCGCGCATGGCCACCTCGGTCTTGCCATAGCCCACATCCCCGCACAGCAGGCGGTCCATGTTGCGGGGCCGGGCCATGTCGTCCAGCACCTCCCGCACCGCCTGCTCCTGGTCGGGGGTGAGCTCGTGCTCAAACTGGTCGGCGAACTGGCCCTCAAAGGGCTCAAAGGGCTCATAGGCATAGCCGGGTGCCTGCTCGCGCGCGGCGTACAGCGCCACCAGGTCAAAGGCCAGCTGTTTAAGCCCCGCCTTCACCCGGGCCTTCTGCCGCGACCAGCTGTTGCTGCTCAGGTCATTGAGCGCCGGGGCGCTGTCCTGGTTGCCGATGTATTTCTGCACCCGGTCAAACTGGTCCGCCGGCACGTACAGCTTGTCGCTGCCGCGGTACTGGATGAAGAGATAATCCCGCCAGATGCCCTCGGACTGCAGGCGCACCGTGCCCTGGTACACGCCGATGCCGTGGTGGTCGTGCACCACATAGTCGCCCACGGACAGGTCGGTGAAGGCCTCCAGGCGCTGGCCGGCGGTTTGCTTTTGTCGCGCGCGGCTGCGGGCGGTGCCAAACAACTCCTGCGGGGCCAGCATCACCAGCCCCGCCTCCTCGGCTACAAACCCTGAGGAAATGCTGGCGGAGGACAGGCTGATGCCGCCCACCGGCTGCGGGCTGTCCGTCTGCCCGACCGATACGCCCTGGCTGGCCAGGGCGGCCGCCAGGCGCTCCGCGCGGGACTGGCCGCCGGTGAACAGCAGGATTTGGTGGTTTTGCGCCTGCCAGGCCCGCAGGTCCTGCGCCAGCTGCGGCAGCCGCGCGCGGTAGCTGTCCACCGCGCGCCCGGGCAGCTGCAGGGTGAGCTGGGGGTCCAGCCCCGCCATGCCGCGCAGCAGCTCCATCACCATCAGCAGCGCCCGGCCGGCAAGCGGTCGCAGGGCATCCTGCGGGGGCAGCACCAGCCCGGCCTGGGCGGGGTGGGCCAGGCCGCTCTCCAGCGCCCCGGCCAGCATCTGCTGGTAGCCCTGGTATTGGTCCTCCAGGCGCTGGGTCACCCGGTCGGGGCTGTCCAGCACGATGAGGGCGTCTCTCAGCCAGGCCAGCAGGCCGGACCCCTCGGGAAACAGCAGGTGGGCCCACAGCTGCGCGTCCCGGACGCTGCCGGTGTCCATCAGCTCCTTAGGGTCTGGCAGCTCCAGCGGCGCCTCATAGGGGGAGGCGGGGGATGGGGGCGCCTGCCCCGCCAGGCCGGCCGCAAGCCGCGCGGCCGCCTGCCTGGCGTGCTGCGATGGCACAAAATGCTCGCTGGCAGGGCCCAGGCGGGCCTGGTCCAGGCGGTCCTGGCTGCGTTGGCTCAGGGGGTCAAAGCGGCGGATGCTGTCCACCTGGTCGCCAAAGAACTCCATCCGGATGGGCTGGTCCAGCGCCGGCGGGTAGATGTCAAGAATGTCCCCGCGCAGGGCAAACTGGCCCTTGGCCTCCACCAGCTCGGTGCGCTCATAGCCCAGCCGGGCCAGCCTGTCCGCCAGCATTGGGGTCTGGTAGCTGGCCCCCAGGCGGATCTCCAGCACCGCCTCCTGGTACCAGCCAGGCGGCAGCAGCGGCTGCTGCAGCGCCTCGACGCTGGCGATGAGCACCCTGGCCTGTCCGGTGGCCAGGCGGTCCAGGGCGCGCAAACGCTGCCAGCCGCCCTCCCGGCTGGTGACCGCCCGCAGCAGGTGGATTTCCTGGGGCTGCAGGTGCTCGCAGCCCGCCACGCCCAGGCCCTGCGCGTCCTCCATGGCCTGGCGGGCCAGGCGCTCACTGGGCAGCAGGTAGAGCACCTGCCGGTCCTGCGCCAGCTGCAGGGCGCTGAGCAGCCTAAGCCCTGGCGGCTGGTCATACAGGGCCACCCGGCGGCCGGCCTTCAGCGCCTCCCTTGCCTGTATAAAGGCGGGGTGTGTGAGCAGGCGGGTCTCAAGCATCATCGGTCTCCCCGCCAGTTGCATCCTGGTTGCTTCCGGCCTTTTGCGGCCTGCTTCTGGTGTTGTACTGGTTCATGGTCAGCTGGATGCCGTCCTTCAAGAAGCCCAGGCCCGCCCGGGCCGACAGCAGGATGGCCTCCCGGATGTCAGGCGCGCTGTCAGCCTTGTCCCAGCGGGAGAGCACCCAGTCGCTCAGCTCAAACTCGGGCGGCGGCGCGCCAATGCCAATGCGCGCCCGGGGGAAGGCCTGGCTGGCGGTCTGCTGGATGATGCTGCGCCAGCCGTTGTGGGTGCCGGCCCCGCCATGCATGCGGATGCGCATCTGCCCCGGGGCCAGGTCAATGTCGTCGGAGAACACAAAGATGTCCGGCGGCTCCAGCTTGTACCAGTGCATCAGCTCCACCAGCGCCTGGCCGGACAGGTTCATGTAGGTGGTCGGCTTGAACAACACCACCTTCTCCTGGTTTAAATGCCCTTCCATCACCAGGCCCTTGAACCGGCGCTTCTGCCCGGCTATTCCCAGCAGCCGCGCGCATTCCTCCAGGGCCAGGTACCCCACATTGTGGCGGGTCCACTCATATTCAGGGCCGGGGTTGCCCAGGCCCACCAGCGCTTTCATCAGTCCTGCGGCTCCTGGGCCATCAGCCAGGCGGCCGGCTGGCACACCATGGGGCTCAAGAGGCCATCCCCCCGGAAGGTGATCAGCGGCCATTCGGGCAGGTCGCTCAAGGGCTCCGCCCGCTCCTGGGCCAGCAGGAAGGCCAGGCCGGCCACCTCCACGTTGAACTCTTTCATCAGGGCAATCATACCCAGGGCGGTGCCGCCCCGGCGGGTGAAATCGTCCACAATCAGCGCGCGCTGGCCCTCGCCCACCGCGCGGCGCGCCAGGGACATGGTCTTGATGCCACCCCGGCCGTCCGGGTAGTTGATGTTGACCGCGCTGCCCTCATACACGCGGGAGCTGCGCCTGGCGATGACCAGCGGGACATCCAGCGCGTCCGCCGTCATTATGGCCACCGGGATGCCCTTGGTCTCCATGGTGAGCACAAAGTCCACCCCCAGGGGGTAGCTGGGCCGGGCCAGGATGTTGCCCATGTGCCGGGTGAGCACGGGGCTGGACAGCAGGTCGGATAAATAGAGGTAGCCGCCGGGCAGGGCGCGCTCGGGCTGGTTGAGGCTGTCGGCCACCTGCGCCATCAGCGCGCGCGCCTGCGCCCAGGGGATGAGGGGGCGGAAGCGCACCCCGCCCGCGGCGCCTGTCAGCGTGGTCACCTGGCCCAGCCGCTGGTTGGCCAGCGCCTGCTCAATCAGCGCCATGTCCTCGCTGATGGTGGACTTGGCCGCGTGGAAGCGTTCGCTGAACACCTTGAAAGGGATGACCCTGTTGGGGCTGTCCGTCAGCATCCTGGTCATGGCCACCAGCCGTTCCGCGCGCTTGATCTTCTCCATCGCCCTCACCTCCCGTGTATTCCAGTCATTCTACCACAAAAACGGGAACGTTTCTCCGGTTTTTTCATCAATGGTTCGCGTGTTTTCCGCCTGGCACGGGTGTCCCAGGCGGTTGAAGCGGCAGGGTGCTTATGGTAGGATGAGGACAGACAGCGCGAAGGAGGCCGATGATGATCAAACGACTGCTTGTGATGATGATCGTGGCAATGATAGTCCTGGGGCTGGCCCCCCTGGCGGGTGCCGAGGCGTATACGTTTGAGGGCATCCACGCGGGGCTGACCCTGCCGGACAAGGTCTACCAGACGGTGCTCACCCCGGCCAACCTGGAGGCCAACGCCGCCTTCATCCAGTCCAAGGGCGGCACGGTGGCGGACTGGCAGGCCGATTTCGCCGCCCGCGGCATCCTGCTGCAGGCCTATGATACCACCGAGAACCGGGTGCTGGTGGTCACCGCACTGGCCGATGTGGACGGCCAGCAGCTTTTTGACATCAACGAGCATGATTCCGCCACCCGGGCCAAGTACCGCGTCGCCCACGGGGCCTCCGGCGCCTACGCGGTGCTGGGCTACCGCTATGACTCGGTCTCCTGGCGCAATTTCCCCAAGGTCGGCCGCTTTTTGCAGCTGCGCTACAGCTACCGGGAGGGGGGCGAGGTGGTGCGCCGCGGCTACCAGCGCCGCACCATCCGCAACGGCCACACCATCACGGTGGACCTGCAGGTCTTTGGCCGGCAGCTGACCGGGCGGGACAACACCGCCCTCAACCGCGTGTTTGACACCTTCACCTTCAGCCAGGTGCTGCCCGTCCCGCCCCTGCCCCTCACCCTGGAGGAGACGGCCACTGCCCCGGTGGAAACGGGCGACGCCAGCTTCACCATGCGCGGCAAGACCAAGCCGGGGGCCAGCCTGCGCGCGGTGCTGATTTCCTTTGGCTCCAGCGCCTCCCAGGTGTTTGAGACCACCGCCAACCGCGCGGGCAACTACAGCCTGCCCATCCAGCTGCCCGGGGAGGATGTCTATGTGATGACCCTCACCGTGCAGTCCCCCGGCTTTGACGACATCAGCCGTTCCTACAACATCCGCTACCAGCAGGGCCTGCTGCCGGCGCAGATTGCGGCGGAGCCACCCATGGAGCTGCTGGAGGACACGTTCACCCTGGCGGGCTCCACCACCCAAAGCGGCGTGCGCGCCACCCTTTCTGTCAATGGCCGGGAAACCAGCGCCAACGTGGGCCGCAACGGCCAGTTCAGCTTTGAGATCGACACCAGCCAGGAAGGGGCTTACGACATCCGCCTGGTGCTCAGCAAGCGCGGCCTGCAGGACCGGGTCTTCCAGTACAAGGTGCAGCGCGCGCTGAGCCCCCAGGCGCGGGAAGCGCTGCTGATGCAGGGGGCGCTGTCGCCCACCTACGCCCAGCTGCTGGCCGACCCCGATGCCTATGACGGCAAGCTGCTGCGCCTGGAGGGTACATTGGTGGACAAGCAGAACCTGACGGACACCTGGGTGCTGCGCCTGGCGCTCACCCACCAGGAGGAGAGCTTTTCAGACCTGGTCGTGCTCACCAGCGAGACGGACCCAGGCCTCATGGTCAACACCCCGGTCAGGGTGTACGGCACCATGACCGGCATGAACATCAGCCAGGACGAACAGGGCAATGAGGAGGCGCTGCCCAAGCTCACCCTCAGCCTGATCAGCGCGCAGTGAGCATATACCAAGGCAGGGAGGCGGGTATCAGCATGGACAATTTTCTCTCGGAATGGGACCAGAACCTCAGCAACATGCCCTATGGCCCCCTGGGCATCATCGCCATGCAGGGCATCGACGCGCTGGGGGAGAATGTCAACAGCTACCTGCTCAAATGGCATGAGCTGCAGGACCTGCAGGACGAGGAGTTCTACACCTCCCCGGGCCATGGCAGGGAGGACTTCCTGATTGAGACCGTTTGCCCGCGCTTTGGCACGGGGGAGGGCAAGGCCGTCATCCGCGAAAGCGTGCGCGGCTATGACATCTACATCCTGGTGGACGTGTGCGCCTACAACGTGCGCTACAGGATGTACGACTTTGAGGTGCCCATGTCCCCGGACGACCACTTCCAGGATTTGAAGCGCATCATCGCGGCCATCGCGGGCAAGGCCAAGCGCGTAAACGTGATCATGCCCATGCTGTATGAAAGCCGCCAGCACCGCCGCAACACCCGGGAGAGCCTGGATTGCGCCATGGCGCTGCAGGAGCTGGAGCGCATGGGCGTGGCCAACATCATCACCTTTGACGCGCATGACCCCCGCGTGATGAACGCGGTGCCCCTGTGCGGCTTTGAAAACGTCATGCCCACCTACCAGATGCTCAAGGCGCTGCTGCGTTCGGTGAAGGACCTCCACATTGACAAGGACAACATGATGGTGGTCAGCCCCGATGAGGGCGCGGTACAGCGCAACATCTATTATTCCTCTGTCATGGCGCTGGAGCTGGGCATGTTCTACAAGCGGCGCGACTACACCACCATCGTCGCCGGGCGCAACCCCATTGTGGCCCATGAGTACCTGGGCGACTCGGTGGAGGGCAAGGACATCATCGTGGCGGACGACATCCTCTCCTCCGGCGAGTCCCTGCTGGAGCTGGCCCGGGAGCTCAAGAAGCGCAAGGCAAAGCGCATCTTCTGCATAGTGACCTTCGCCTTTTTCACCAACGGCATCCAGGAATATGAGGAGGCCTACCAGCAGGGCATCATCTCCCGCGTGGTGGCCACCAACCTCACCTACCGCCCGCCCCAGCTGCGGGAGGCCAAGTGGTTTGTGGAGGCGGACATCAGCAAGTACATCTCCTACCTCATCGCCACCCTCAACCACGACCGCAGCCTCAGCGCCCTGCTCAACCCCTACAACCGCATCCAGTCCCTGATGTCGCGCTACCGCGCCGAGCAGGCGGCCAGCGGCATCAGCTTGGTATAGGCGATGGACAATCACAGGCAGGATGTTGGCGCGGGGGAGCAGCTGCCCGCGCAGGAGACCCTCCGCAAGCAGGGCCTGCTGGACAAGTCCAAGGACTTTTTGCAAAGCGCCATGGATTCCATCACCGGCAAGGAGTTGCCCCGCCTGGTGGAGGACTTCACCCGGGACATGGTGGTGGTGGCCGAAGGCCTGTCCGCTGACCAGCAGGCGCTTGAAACGGCCCTGAAGGTGCAGGGGGAGGAGCAGGACAAGCTGGCGGCCCGCCAGCGCGAGCTGGACAAGCAGCTTCACGAGCTGAACAAAAAAGTGGAGGCGCTCACTTCCGCGCAGGAGCGCCGCCGCAAGGGGCAGTCCGGCCTGGCCAGCATCCTGCGCCAGGCGACCTGGCTGGCGGCCATCATCGGCGCCTCCTGGATCATTGCCACCCTGATCCGCGCCATTGTGAGGTAGCATGACCTACGAAGAGCTGTTGAAAACCTATCGCAGCCGCAGCCGCGCCACGCTGACGGATGGCATCACCACTGCCTTGAGCCACCTGGATGAGGTGTCCGTCAGCCTGGGGCTGATGGAGGACAGCGGCCTGCTCAGCGAGCTCATGGGCAGCCTCAGCCTGGGCCTGCCCTTTGCGGTCATCGCCGTCACCGAGCAGGGGAAGGTGGTGCTGGGGCGCAAAACCCAAAAAGCCGCCCTGCAGGACGGCTCCTACCGCGCGGTCAAGACCGGCGCGGGCCTGGCCGCAGGCGCGGCCGCGATGGCGGCTGGCCTGGGGGCGCTGCCCGCCCTGCCCATTGCCGTGGGGGTGCGGGTGATGCTGGACAAGTACCGCGGCAGCATGCTCACCGCCTACCGGGTCAGGCAGCGCGGCGAGCGCCTGCGCGCGCTGATCGCGGCGCGGGAAGCGCGCGTGGGGCAGTTGCCCACAGCCGATTAGGCCAGCTCACACCATTCAAACAGCTCCTCATGCCGCCCCAGGATGGCGGCTTTTTGATAGCCTGCCGCGCGGATGAGGGCTTCGCCTTGTTCATATCCCGCGTCAAGCTGGCTGGCGTGGTGACAATCGCTGGCCAGGATGACCTGGCCGCCCAGGCTTTTCCAGTAACGCAGCAGCGGCAGGGCCGGGTAGGGCGCCAGGGCACCGGCGCGCGCGATGGCCCCTGTGTTCACCTCCATCAGGCTGCAGCCCTGGATGGCCTGCGCCATCGCGCCCCGGGCCGCGGCAATGTAGCGCGGGTGGCTGGTGTCAAAGAAGCTGTGCTGCGCGTTGTGCTTGACCAGCAAGTCCAGGTGGCCGATGATGTCGGGCCTGTAGTCACGGATGTAGCCGCCCAGCGTTTTGTAATAGGCCTCGGCGAAGGCCAGGCCGTCCCCCTCAAACCCCTCGCGGATGCAGGATTGAATCAGCTGTGGCGGCCCGTCCACCGCCACCCGGGTGCCCGCCCCACAGGTCACATAGTGCACGGAAGCCAGCACATAGTCATAGGGCCCGCGCTGCGAGAGGGACAGGAAATCCCGCTCCATGCCCAGCCACAGGCGGATGCGGCCGCGGTACTGGGTTTGCAGCCCGCGGATTTCCCGGATGTAAGCCCGCTCGCCTTCCTCGCTCAGCGCGTACTTCAGGTCAAAATCCTGCCTTGCGTGGCTGGAAAAGCCCAGGCTGACAAAGCCCAGGCGCAGCGCCGATCGCACCATTTCCTCCGCCGTGCTCTGCCCGTCACAGTAGGGGGTATGCACATGGGGGGAGGAGAGGTGGATCACTTCCCGTCCTCCCGGGGGTGGTAATGGCCCTCCACCAGCGCCAGGGCTTCCTTCGCGCAGACAGGGTTGGCCGCGAACACCGCGGCCGGTTTGGAATAATCCAGCTGGTCATTGCGCAGGTTCAGCAGGCGGAACACCCCGCCCGCCTCCTCCACCAGCAGCTTGCCGGCGGTGTAGTCCCAGGGGGAGAGGGAGTACTCAAAAAAGATGTCCGCCCGGCCGCTGGCCAGGTAGGCCAGGTCCAGGATGGCGGAACCAAAGCGGCGCACGTCGGCGGTCTGGTGCATCAGGTCCTTGACCGCCTCAAAGGTGGCTTCGACCAGGCTGGGGTCATAGGGGGAGCTGCCATAGAAGGTGAGCGCCCGGGGGAAGGGGTGCTCCGCCACCCGCACAGGCTGCCCGTTCAAAAAGGCGCCCTGGCCCTTCTCCGCGGTGAACAGCTCATCCCGGTAGGGGTTGTAGACCGCGCTCAGACTGGCCTGCCGCCCTTCCACCAGCGCCACGGCGATGGCCGAGTGCATCAGCCCGTGGATGTAGTTCAGGGTGCCGTCAATCGGGTCAACCACCCAGGTGGGGCCATCGCCCAGCGGCTCGTTCTCCTTTTCCTCCCCAAACATCACGCTGCCAGGCAGCAGCTTCAGCAGCCGCTCCTGCAAGGCGTCCTGCGTCTTCCTGTCGGCCTGGGTCACAAAATTGGCGTGGCCTTCCTTGCTGGTGATGTTGTCGGGCCGCTCCCGAAGCATAATCTGTGCGGCATCCCTCAGGATGCGGTCAAGCGCTTGCAGCATGCTGTCTCCTTTCATTGACGAACCAGCCCCATTATAGCATGATAGTCCATGCCCAAGAACAACAACGCAGGGAGGACAGCTTGAGCGAACCAACCCCGCGCGACCAGCGCGAACACGACCTGACCACCCGCTTCCGCAAGCAGATCTGGCGCCCCTTCCTGTCGGTGGTCAGCCGCTACCGCATGGCCCAGCCAGGGGACAGGATTGCCGTGTGTCTGTCCGGTGGCAAAGACTCGCTGCTGCTGGCCCTGTGCATGCGCACGCTGAAGAAATACAGCACGGTGCCCTTTGAGGTGGTCTATTTGAGCATGGACCCGGGCTACAGCCCGGACAACCGCGCGCGGGTGCTGGCCGCGGCGCGGTCGCTGGGCATCAGCCCGGAGGTGTTTGACACGGACATCTACCAGGTGGTGGACACCGTGGACACCTCCCCCTGCCACGTGTGTGCGGCCATGCGCCGGGGCTATCTGTACAAGGAGGCGCAGAAGCGCGGCTGCAACCGCATCGCCCTGGGTCACCACCGGGACGACGCGGCGGAAACCATCTTGCTGAGCATCCTCTATGGCGGGCAGTTCAGCGCCATGCTGCCCCGGCTGAAAAGCGAGAACTACCCCGGGATGGAGCTGATCCGCCCCCTGTATGAGGTGCGCGAGCGCGCCATCCGCAACTGGCTCGCAACCACTGGCATCACCCCCATCACCTGCGCCTGCCGGGTCACCCGCAGCCGGGACGGGGGCAAGCGGGCGCGGGTCAAGCGCCTGCTGGCGATGCTGGAGGCGGAGCAGCCCAACATCGTGGACAACATCATCGCCTCCTCTGACCGGGTGAACCTGGCCACCCTGCTGGGCTACCGGGACGGGCTGGACGCGCCTGTGACCACCCTGATGGACAGGCTGGGGGAGGGCATTCAAAAGGCGGATTTTGTTGACAGATTGTTTTAAGTTCAATACACTTTGACTATTCATGAACGGAGGGCCCCTATGAATCAGAACAAAATCGCCATCCTGGTGGATTCCGGCTGCGATGTACCGCCGGATTTTGTGGCTGAGCACAACATCTTTGTCGCGCCCCTGAAGATCATCTACAAGGACCGCGAGTATGAGGACAGGCTGGACATCACCCCCCAGCAGGTCTATGCCCGCCTGGACCAGGAGGTGCCCAAAACCTCGCTGCCCAGCACCGAGCGGGTCAACAGCCTTTTTGAGGCCATCCATGGGCAGGGCTATGAGGAGCTGCTCATCATCACCATCTCCACCGGGCTGTCGGGCACCCACAACCTGCTGGCCATGCTGGCACAGCAGTTCGGCAAGCTCAGGTACCACATGGTGGACACCAGGAACATCGGCATTGGCGCCGGGCAGCAGGCCATGATGGCCGCGCAGATGCTCAGGGACGGCGCCCCGCTTGAGGAAGTGCTCAGGGAGCTGGAAACCAGCATCGCCCGGTCGCGCATCTTCTTTTACCTGGACACGCTGGAGTACCTGGCCAAGGGCGGCCGCATCGGCAAGGTGTCCGCCCTGGTGGGCAGCCTGCTCAAGCTGCGCCCCATCATCAGCTGCAACAAGGACGGCATCTATGAAACGGTGGAGAAGGTGCGCGGCAGCGCCCAGGCGCTGGCCAAGGCCATCTCCCTGGTGGTGACGGAGGCAGGCAAGCACGTGCGCTTCGCGGTGGCGGTCGCCCATGGCAGCGCCAAGGATGAGGCGGCCCGTGTCATGGCCGAGCTCAAGCGCCGCCTGCCCCATTGCGAGCGCTTCATCAGCACCGACGTCAGCCCCGCGCTCAGTGTGCACACAGGCCCTGGCCTGATTGGCATCGCGGTGCAGGCGCTGCCGGCCAAGTAAACAAAGCCCCCCAAGCGAAAGCCCGCCGGGTGACTATGACCTGGCGGGCTTTCTGTTCAGCAAGGTTGGCTTAGCGCTGCTGCCACAGCCCTTCGGGGTACTTGCCCTCCTGGGTCAGTTCCCTCAGGGCGGCCTCCACCAGCGGGCGGTCCGACGCGTTGGTCACGCCAAACCAGCGGTCCCCGGAACGCAGCACCTTCACGCTCACCAGCCCATCCGCCAGCAAGTCACCCACCAGGTTGGGCAGGTAGAACTCCGCCTTGAGGGGGTGGTCTGCATGGCCTGGCGGTAGAAGGCGGGAAAGCGCTGCTCAATGTGGTCCAGCAGCCCGGGGGTGAAGGCCCACATGTTCATGGACACCGTGGTGTCCGCCGGCAGCCGGGTGTAGGTGTGCTTGTCCAGGGTGTACATGGGCCCGTCCATGGTGGGGATGACATGCAGCCGCTCCACGATGCTGTCCAGGTAGCCCTGGGCGTTCACCTGGCATTCCCCGCGGGAAACGTAGCCGGCCTCCGACAGGGTGTTCTGCAGCTCAAAGCCGGCCATGGCGTAGTGGTTTTCCTCCGGCCCGGCGTTCAGGAAGCTGTAAATCTGCGTCATGGCGTCCAGGCCGTAAAAATCGTCCCCGTTCAGCGCACAGAAGGGCGCGTCCACCACCCCCTTGGTGCACAGGATGGCGTGGGCTGTGCCCCAGGGCTTGCCGCGGCCTTCGGGCACCGTCATGCCACCGGGCAGCTTGTCCAGCTCCTGCATGACATAGTGGACCTCCATGCGGTTCTCCACGTTTTTGCCCACGATTTCGCGGAAGTCATCCTTGATCTTGTTGTTCACGATGAACACCACGCGCTTGAAGCCCGCGCGCAGCGCGTCATACAGGGAGTAATCAATCAGGCTTTCGCCATGCAGGCCAAAGGGGGTCATCTGCTTGAGCCCGCCAAAGCGGCTGCCAATCCCCGCCGCCATCACCACCAGGATAGGTTCGCGCTTCATCTTCTCCTCCTCCTAGTACAAATCTGCATCAGAATACCACATCCCGGTCCCACAGAACAAGGCTGGATTTGGGCATTTCAGCGCTTGCGCGCGCCACCAATGCCCTGTACACTGTAGCTGGGAGGCGCACATGGACCAACAGGATTATTTCGCCATCAAGGAAGAGGAGCGGCAGGCGCGGCGGGACCGCCTGCGCTTTGCCGCGGGCATGAGCGATTTCATGGGCGTGGTGCTGGGCGTGGTGGTGATCCTGATCGCGCTGCTGCTCATCTTCAGCCTGGTCAACTGGCTGCTGCGCGACATCAGCAACACCTTCACCTTCATCAACACCCGCCTGCAATAGCATGGACAGCGCCTGGTCAGCCCTCAACGCGGACATCCAGGCCTGCCAGCGCTGCGCGCTTGCGCGGGGCATCACCAACAAGGTGCCCGGCCAGGGCAGCGTGGCCGTGCGCCTGATGCTCATTGGCGAGGGCCCCGGCCAGCAGGAGGATGCCCAGGGCCTGGCCTTCGTGGGCCCGGCCGGCCAGCTGCTCACCCGGATGCTGGCGGCCATCAACCTGAACCGGGACGAGGTGTTCATCACCAACATCGTCAAATGCCGCCCGCCCAACAACCGCGCGCCGCTGCCGGAGGAGGCGCAGGCCTGCCTGCCCTTCCTGCGCGCGCAGACCCGGCTGATCCGCCCCCCGGTCATCCTGCTGCTGGGCGCCAGCGCCCTGCGCGCGCTGCTGGGGGAGGACAAGCGCATCACCACCTTCCGCGGGCAGTGGGTGGAGCGCAAGGGCTTTTCCCTGATGGCCACCTTCCACCCGGCCGCCCTGCTGCGCGACCCGGACAAAAAGCGCCTGGCCTGGCAGGATTTGCAGCTGGTGCGCGACAGGCTGGCGCAGCTTGCGGCAAGGCCCGGCGCGGGCGGCTGAGGGCCCATGCGGTTGTTTTGCCCCGGGGTGAGAACCTGTCACAGGGTGACCCGTACGGGTATATAATGTACGAGGAGGGATGCACATGGAGTTTCTTGCTGAAAACCTGGCCATCATCATCTGCGCCATCATCGGCATAGGCCTGATGGTGGTGGAGGTGTTCATGCCCGGCTTTGGCGTCCCCGGCATCGCCGGTTTTGGGTTGCTGCTGGCCAGCGTCTACCTGGCCTGGACCCGTCACGGCCTGTTGCCCGCCCTGGCGGTGGCCGCGGTGGAGATTGGCCTGGTGGGCGTCGCCATCGCGCTGGCGCTGCGCTCGACCTCCAGGGGCAAGCTGTCACGGTCCCCCCTGATTTTGAAAGGCGCGCAATCCAGGGACCAGGGCTTCATCGCCGTGGAGGAATTGGGGCGCTTTCTGGGCCGCCAGGGCGTGGTGCTGACCACCCTGCGCCCGGCCGGCATGATTGACATTGAAGGCGAACGCCTCAATGTGGTCTCCGCCGGTGAGTTCATTGAAAAGGGCGCCACGGTGGTCGTCAAGGAAGTTGAAGGCGGCCGGGTACTGGTAGAAGAAGGAGCAGCCCATGTTTGACCAGTTTGACCGTATAGGAGGGTTTGCCATGCCGGAGATTCTGTTGGGAATCGTTATCGTTGCCGTAGTCCTGTTGCTTGTGGTCTTCTTCCGCTATGTGCCGGTCGGCCTGTGGATCCGGGCCCGCGCCTCCGGCGTGCCGCTGACCATCTTCACCCTGATTGGCATGCGGCTGCGCCGCATCTCGCCCCAGCGCCTGGTGGACGCGCTGATTACCTCCAGCAAGGCAGGCCTGAACCTCACTGTCAACCAGCTGGAAAAGCATTTTCTGGCCGGCGGCAACATCGAGCGCGTGGTCAAGGCCCTGGTTTCCGCCCAGCAGGCGGGCATCAAGCTGACCTTTGAGCAGACCTGCGCCATTGACCTGGCCGGGCGCGACGTGCTGCAGGCGGTGCAGATGAGCGTCATCCCCAAGGTGATTGAGTCACCCCCGGTCGCGGCCATCGCCAAGGACGGCATTGAGCTGCGCGCCAAGGCCCGGGTCACCGTGCGCACCAGCATCCAGCAGCTGGTGGGCGGCGCGGGGGAGGAGACCGTCATGGCCCGCGTGGGTGAGGGCATCGTCACCACCATTGGCTCCTCACCCACCCACAAGGAGGTGCTGGAGAACCCCGACCTGATCAGCCGCACCGTGCTCAACAAGGGCCTGGACGCGGGTACGGCCTTTGAGATTTTGTCCATTGACATCGCGGATGTGGACGTGGGGCGCAACATCGGCGCCCAGCTGCAGATGGACCAGGCCGAGGCCGACCGGCGCATCGCCCAGGCCAGGGCGGAGGAGCGCCGCGCCATGGCGGTCGCGCGCGAGCAGGAAATGAAGGCCGAGGTGCAGGAGATGCGCGCCAAGGTGGTCGCCGCCGAGGCCGAGGTACCCCTGGCCATGGCCGAGGCGCTGCGCACCGGCAAACTGGGCGTGATGGACTACTACCAGATGCAGAACATCATGGCGGATACCCAGATGCGCGACGGGATCTCCCGCGCGGCCGATCCCGGCGCCCAGTCGGGCGAGGAGCAGGGCAAGGGCTAAGCCCTGACCGGATCCCACAAGGCCTGAAAGGAGGGCAGGATGCCTGTTTCCAGCCTGATTCTGTTGATCTTCCTGTTTGTTGGCGTTGGCTACCTGCGCCGCCTTGCCGCCATGCAGCGGCAGGTCCGCCAGCAGCAGGCACGGCGTGCGCAAAGCGGCCAGCCGCGGCCCCAGACGCCGCCCACCCCCTTCCAGGAGGCGGTGCCTGTGCAGCATCAGACAGCGCCTGTCCAGCAAAGCCTGGAGAGCAAGGAAGCCCTCTACAGGGAGCGGTGGGAGGACCAGCCTGCCCCCATCCCGCCCGCGCCGCCACCGCCCAGGCGCCCGGCGCCCCCCTCCCAACAACCTGTTCCCCGCCAGGGTGACATCCTCCCGCGCTTCAACCGGCACACCCTGGTGCAGGCGGTCATCGCCAAGGAAATCCTCAGCCGCCCGCCCAGGGCGATTCAGCGCCCCCTGCCCCGCCAGGGCAGCGTGATCAGGCCCAGGTAAGCGGGCGGCAGCAGGACAGACACGCCATCGGGCGCGGCCTCAGCTGCCGCGCCCTTTTAATGCCCACGCGTGAAAAAGCCGCCGTTTCGGGCTTGCATTGGTTGTGGCGGCTGTGTTATTATCTTTTTTGCGACATTGGACGGTCCGCTGTATTCAGGCCAATACATGAACGTCTTGATTTGAAGGAGGAAACCCCCGTGAGCGAGATCATCAGAACCATTGAGGCGCAGCAGCTGCGCACAGACCGCGAGGACTTTGGCATCGGCGACACCGTGCGCGTCTTCGTCAAGGTTGTCGAGGGCAGCCGCGAACGCCTGCAGGCTTTCGAGGGCACTGTCATTGCCAGGCGCAATGGCTCCAACCGCGAGACCTTCACCGTGCGCCGCGTGTCCTATGGCATTGGCGTGGAGCGCACCTTCCCGCTGCACTCCCCGCGCGTGGACCGCATTGAGCGCGTGCGCCCCGGCAAGGTGCGCCGTGCCAAGCTGTACTACCTGCGCAGCCGCCAGGGCAAGGCCGCCAAGATCAAGGACCCCACCCAGCGCTGAGCAGCCACAGGCACATCAAAACGACCCAAGAGAGCGGGTCGTTTTTTTGTGGCCTTGTGAAGGGGACTGCCCGCGCATCATCCCGGTCAGGTGGGGAGTCGGCGGGTTTTCAACCTGGCTGACCCTAGCGCCACCGGGTATGCGGGATGCCCGCTCCCAGGCGCAGCGCCTTGCGGTGGGGGTTCACCAGGCAGGGCTGGCCCACCATGCCCAGCATGTCCAGGTCGTTGGCGCTGTCCCCATAGGCAAAGGAAGCCTGCCAGTCCGCCCGGATGCCCTGCTGGTCCAGCCATTGGTTGACCAGTTCATTCTTCATTTCCCGCACCGTGTTGCGGGTCACCTGGTGACCCGTGTCGGTGGTGCTGGCGATGATGTGGTCCACCGGCAGGTGCGCCTGCAGGTGCCGCAGGTAACAATCCGGCGAGGCGCTGACCAGCAGCACCAGGTGGCCTTGCGCCTGGTGTGACCGCATGGCGCCCAGGGCCTGGGGGTATATCCGGGGCAGCAGCTGTTCCTGCGCGAACCGGGCGCAGTAGCGCTCCGCCTGCTCAGGGCTCAGCTTGTTCAGCGGCGAGAGGGACAGGGTTTTCACCGCTTCCACCCGCATCAGGCCCAGCTTCCACAGCAGGGTGGACAGCAGCACCCGCAGCAGCGTAAAAGGGCCCATCAACCCGTCCAGCGCCATGCGGCGCACCAGCCGGGCGATGCTGTCCCCGGCGATCATGGTGCCGTCAAAATCAAACAAGGCCAGCACGCGTTCCATCAACCCGCCTCCTCCCGTTTTCCCGGACAGGCTGCCCAGGCAGCCAGGCCTGTCAACCAGGTTGAAGCCCTGTGCCAGGCGGGCTTTCCGGTTGACTTGCGCCTGCTTTCACCTTATCATGTACACAGAGAAAAGGACAGGGCAGGGCATCCGGCCCGTCCTGCAATAACAGGAGGATCAAGATGGCGAAACTGAAGGTGGCCTTCATTGGCGTGGGCAGCATCAGCGGGATTTACCTGGACAACCTGACCCAGCTGTTCCGGGAGGTGGAGATCGCCGGCGTCTGCGACCTGATTCCAGAGCGCGCGCTGAACGCGAAGGAAAAGTACAACCTGCCCCGGGTGTATGAGGACATGTTTGAAGCCTTCAAGGATCCGGAGGTGGACATCATCCTCAACCTGACCCGCCCGCACCAGCACTTTGAGGTCACGCGCCTGGCGCTGGAGCATGGCAAGCATGTGTATACCGAGAAGCCCCTGGGCATTACCCTGGAGGAGGGCAACGCGCTGGTGAAGCTGGCGCAGGAGCGCGGGCTGATGATTGGCGGCGCGCCGGATACCTTCCTGGGCGCGGGCCTGCAGAGCTGCCGCAAATACATCGACGCCGGCCTGATCGGCGAGGTGGTGGGCGCGGCCGGCTTCATGATCTGCCGCGGCCATGAAACCTGGCACCCGGACCCGGACTACTACTACCAGCCCGGCGGCGGCCCGATGCTGGACATGGGGCCCTACTACATCACCGCGCTGGTCAGCCTGCTGGGGCCGGTCAGCCGCTTGGTCAGCGCCAGCAAGCGCAGCTTCCCCACCCGGCTGATCACCAGCCAGCCCCACGCGGGCACGGTGGTGGAGGTCAACACCGACACCTATGTCGCCGGCACCCTGCAGTTCGCCTCCGGCGCCATCGGCACCCTCTTCACCACCTTTGACGTCCATTACCCCACCCAGGCCCGCCTGGAGGTCTATGGCAGCCAGGGCACCCTGATCCTGCCCGACCCCAACTTCTTTGGCGGCCCCATCAAGATTTTCCGCCCGGAGACCGCCAGGTTTGATGAGCTGCCCCTGCTGTTTGACTACCAGGACAACTCCCGCGGCCTGGGCCTGGCCGACATGGCCAAGGCGCTCACCACCAAGCGCGCGCCGCGCGCCGGCATGCAGCAGGTGCACCATGTGCTGGAGGTGCTCTCCGGCTTTGAGCAGTCTGCCCGCAGTGGGACCTGGCTGGACCTGACCACCCCCTACGAGCGCCCGGCCCCCATGCAGAAGGCCGCGCTGATGGGCGTGCTGGACTGAACACCCCCACCCGGGGCGACGCCTGCCGCCCCGGGGTTCTTTTTTAAGGAAAAAGGAGCGCGCATGCCCGCAATGACATCCGGTATCATGATTGACGGCCATTCCCTGACCCTGGGGCAAGTGGTGCAGGTGGCGCGCGGGCTGGCCCCGGTGACCATCGCCCCTCAGGCGCTGGAGGCCATGCAGGCTTCCCGGGAGCGGGTGGAGGCCATTGTGCAGAAGGACCAGCCGGTGTATGGCATCAACACGGGCTTTGGGTCGCTGAGCACCGTCTCCATCAGCGCGGATGAGGCCAACCTGCTGCAAAACAACCTGATCATCAGCCACGCGGTGGGCGTGGGCTCGCCGCTGCCCCAGGATGTGGTGCGCGGCATGCTGCTGCTGCGGGCCAACGCGCTGTGCCAGGGCTATTCCGGCATCAGGCCGCAGCTGGTGCAGACGCTGGTGGACATGCTCAACGCCGGGGTACACCCCATCATCCCTAGGCAGGGGTCCCTGGGCGCCTCGGGCGACCTGGCCCCGCTCTCCCACATGGCGCTGGTGCTGCTGGGGCTGGGGGAGGCCCGCTACCAGGGGGCAGTGCTGCCTGGCGCCCGTGCCATGGAGATGGCGGGCATCCCCACCCAGCGCCTGCTGGCCAAGGAGGGCCTGGCCCTCATCAACGGCACCCAGGCCATGGGCGGGGTGGGCGCGCTGGCGCTGGCGGACGCGCTGTGGGCGGCTCGGCTGGCTGACCTGGCCGCCGGCTTCAGCCTGGAGGGCCTGCTGGGCAACCTGAGCGCCTTTGACCCGCGGGTGCACCAGGTGCGTCCCCACCCCGGGCAGATGCTGGTGGCGGATAACCTGCGCATGCTGTGCGCGGGCAGCCAGCTGCTGGAAAATGCCCGCGGGCAGCGCGTGCAGGACGCCTATTCCCTGCGCTGCGTGCCCCAGGTGCACGGGGCGGTGCGCGGGGCGCTCGCCCACGTGGCCCAGGTGCTTGAGACAGAGTTCAACGCTGTCACGGACAACCCCCTGGTGTTTGAGGGGGATGAGGTCATCTCCGGCGGCAACTTCCATGGGGAGCCGCTGGCCCTGGCGCTGGATTACCTGAGCATCGCGGTGGCTGAGCTGGCCAGCATCTCCGAGCGGCGCCTGGAGCGCCTGGTCAACCCCCAGCTGTCCGGCGGGCTGCCGCCTTTCCTGTCACCCCGCCCCGGGGTCAACTCCGGCATGATGATCATCCAGTACACCGCCGCTTCCCTGGTGTCGGAAAACAAGGTGCTGGCCCACCCGGCCAGCGTGGATTCCATCCCGTCCTCCGCCAACCAGGAGGACCATGTCTCCATGGGCATGTCCGCGGCGCGCAAGGCGCGCCAGGTGGTGGACAACACCTTGACGGTGTTGGCGATGGAGCTGTTGGCCGCCGCGCAGGCGGTGTCGCTGCGCGAAGGCCAGCCCTCCCCCTTCTACCAGGCTTTGCACGCGCTGATCCGTGAAAAAACCCCCTTCCTGCAGGAGGACAGGGAGCTGCGCCTGGATGTCCAGGCCATGAACCGTCTGGTGCGCCTGGGCGAGATAGAGCGGCTGCTGGCGGAGCATCTGCCAGCATTGAAGTAATCAGGACAGGACCGCCCAGGCGGCTTCTTGCACCTGGGCGAGGGACTACGCGCCGGCCACCAGCCGGCCTTTTTTGATGACCGCGCGGGCCAGGTTGCTGCCAAAGCGGTAGCACAGGAAGTCCAGGCTGTCCGCCTCCCAGATGACGGCGTCAGCCAGCTTGCCTGGCTCCAGGCTGCCTGTCTGCCGCGCGCGGCCGATGGCGGCCGCGCCGTTGAGGGTGACCGCGGTCAGGATTTCCTGGGGGCTGAGCTTGTAGTGCCAGGAGGCCAGGTTCATGCACAGCTGCAGGGAGTAGCCCGGGCAGCTGCCCGGGTTGAAATCGCTCCCCAGGGCGATGGGCACGCCGGCTGTCACCAGGTCCCGCGCGCGGGCATAGGGCTTGTGCAGGTAGAAGGAGGTGGCGGGCAGCAGGCAGGCGATGACGCCGCCTGTCTTGAGCGCCGCGATGCCGCTGTCCCTCATGGCGATGAGGTGCTCAGCTGACACCGCGCCCAGCTCCCCGGCCAGCTCGCTGCCGCCGATGGCGTGCAGCTCGTCCGCGTGGATTTTGGCGCGCAGGCCATGCCTGGCCGCCGCCTCAAGCACGCGGCGGCTTTCCGTCACCGTGAACACACCCTGCTCGCAGAACACGTCACAGAACTCTGCCAGCCCGCGCCCGGCCACTTCCGGGATGATGGTGTCAATGATCAGCCGCAGGAAGCCCTCCCTGTCCTCCTTGTATTCCGGCGGCAGGGCATGGGCCGCCATGAGGGTGGACACCAGGTCCACCGGGTGGGTCTCCTGCAGCTGCTTCACAGCCTCCAGCTGCTTGATTTCGTTGTCCAGGTCCAGCCCGTAGCCGCTTTTGGCCTCCACTGTGGTGGTGCCCAGCGCCAGCATGCCGTCCAGCGCCTGCCTGGCCTTGTCCACCAGCGCCCCGGTGCTGGCCTTTCGGGTCTGGCGCACCGTGTCCAGGATGCCGCCGCCCTTATCCAGGATGTCCAGGTAAGGCACCCCGGCCAGCTTGAGCTGCAGCTCATGCGCGCGCCAGCCGCCAAACACCAGGTGGGTGTGGGCGTCCACCAGCCCCGGGGTGACCAGGGCGCCCCGGGCGTCAATCACCTCATGGCCCGCCAGGTCAAAACGGCTGGGGGAGCCGCTGCCCACCCGCTCCACCAGGCCATCCGCCATCAGCAGGTAGGCGTCTTGGAGCAGCTGAACCTCGCTCTGGGCCCCACCGCCCCGCGCGGACAGACCCTGGGGTGTCGCCAGCAGGCCAATGTTGATCAAGGCGGTGCGCGCGCCCATCACAGCAGCCCCTCCAGCAGGCTGTCCTCCGCCATGACCGGCAGGGTGATGGCGTCGCTGTGCGCGTACTGGGCGTTGTACTGGGTGACGGCTTCCACCGCGTTGGGGTTGCCTGCCCAGCCGCGCCGCGCCACGCCCACCATCACGTCAAAGGGCATGGCGTCTCGCAGGATGCGGTCCACCCTGTCAGACCCATCCAGCACCATGCCAAAGCCGCCGTTGATGGACTTGCCGATCCCTACCCCGCCGCCGTTGTGCAGCGCCACCATGCTCATGCCGCGGGCGGCGTTGCCGGCAAAGCACTGGGTGGCCATCTCCGCCATGATGTTGGAGCCGTCCCTGATGTTGCTGGTCTCCCGGAAGGGGGAATCAGTGCCCCCGGTGTCGTGGTGGTCCCGGCCCAGCATCACCGGGCCGATCTGGCCCTCGCGCACCATCTGGTTGAAGCGCAGCGCGATGTTCATGCGGCCCAGCGCGTCCTGGTAGAGGATGCGGCACTGCGTGCCCACCACCAGCGCGTTTTTCCTGGCGTCGCGCACCCACACCCAGTTGTCCCGGTCCTGGTAGCGCCGGTTCGGGTCAATCAGGTCCATGGCCGCCTGGTCCGTCCGGTCCAGGTCCTCCGCCTTGCCGCTCAGGCAGCACCAGCGGAAGGGGCCATAGCCCAGGTCAAACAGCTCTGGCCCCAGGATGTCCTCCACATAGCTGGGGTAGATAAAGCCATCCAGCTCATCCCGCCCGTTGCGGCACACCTGGGGACGGCCCGCGTCATACACCGCCTTGAGGAAGCTGTTGCCATAGTCAAAGAAGTAGGTGCCCCGGGCCACATGGCGGCCGATCAGGTCAAAATGCTCGGACAGGCTGCTGTCCACCAGCCGGCGGAAGCCCTCCGGGTCCTCGGCCAGCATGCGGGTGCGCTGCTCAAAGCGCAGCCCCTGGGGGCAGTAGCCGCCTTCATACACGGCGTGGCAGCTGGTCTGGTCACTGAGCAGGTCAATCTTCACCTGCTGCTGGTCGATGTAGGCCAGCAGGTCGATGATGTTGCCGTGGAAGGCGATGGCGCAGGCCTCGCCCCGCTCCTTGTGGGCCAGGGCCGCCGCCAGCGCCTTGGGGGCCTGGTCATGCACCTGGCTGACCCAGCCCTGGCGCAGGCGCGTGTCGATGCGGGAGGCGTCCACCTCCGCGATGATGGCGCTGGCCCCGGCGATGATGGCCGCCTTGCCCTGGGCGCCGCTCATCCCGCCCAGGCCGGAGGACACAAAAAGCTTGCCGGCCAGGTTGCCCTGAGGGGGAATGCCCAGCTTCAGCCGCCCGGCGCCCAGCAGGGTGTTGTAGGTGCCGTGTACAATGCCCTGGGGGCCGATGTACATCAGCCCGCCGGCGGTCATCTGGCCGTAGTTGGCCACCCCCAGCGCGGCCGCGCGGGCGAACTGGGCCTGGTTATCAAACTGGCCCACCATCAGCCCGTTGGTGATGATGACCCGCGGGGCGCCTTCGGGGGAGCGGAACAGGCCCAGCGGGTGCCCGGACATGATGACCAGGGTCTGCTCCTGGGTGAGCCGCTCCAGGTAATGCTTGATCAGGCGGTACTGCATCCAGTTCTGGCAGACCTGGCCGGTCTCCCCATAGGTGACCAGCTCATAGGGGTAGAGGGCCACCTCAAAGTCCAGGTTGTTGTCCAGCATGACCTGGATGGCCCGGCCCTCAACACACTGGCCCTGATAGCTGTCAATGGGCCTTCCGGTGATGCGCCCTTCGGGGCGGAAGCGGTAGCCGTAGATGCGGCCATGGGTTTCCAGCTCCTCCAGGAACTCCGGCGCCAGGGCCTCATGGTGCTGCCTGGGGATGTAGCGCAGCGCGTTTTTCAGCGCCAGCAGCTTGTCCTGCCGGCTGAGGGCAGCCTCCCGCCGGGGGGCACGGCGGATGCCGGGCTCAAACACACAGGGCGGGGGCAGCGTGGCAAACAGGGCCTCAACTGTAGGCTGGTGGCTTGGCATGGCGGCTCCTTTCATGGGGTCATCTGTGTCAGGTCCGATGGCGTCCAGGTCATGATGCGGTGGACATCAGCCAGGCTCAGCGCGCGTGCAGGGTGGTGTGGGCGGCGGCCTCCTTCTGGTTGGCCTGGGCGCTGAGCTCCTCGCAGGCCGCTGTCATGTGCTCCACAAACTCCTCATCCTTGATGCCGCCCAGGTTGATCAGCACGTTGTTCACCGCGCCCAGCACGCTGGCGCGTGCCAGCAGCACGCCCACCATGGCGTCAGACGCGGTATTTTTGTTGCCCAGCTCAAGCGCTGTGGCCGCCAGGTGCAGCACGCCCAGGCATTTGCCCGCCACCTCCAGCGGCACGCTGCAGGCGCCCTTGAGCGCCTCCTGCATGGCCGCGTTGCGCAGGATGCGCTCGGCCTGCGTCTCCTTGGGCAGGGTGAGCGCCACCATGTAGGCGTTGAAGGATTCGCTGTCCTTCTGGATCTCGTCCAGCAGCTCCAGGCGCAGGGCCTCCGCCTGCCGGTCAATTCGCTCCATCTGTGCCTGCACGGCCTCATAGCCCTTTTTACCAACCGTCAGCTTGCACACCATGCTGGCCAGGGCGGCGGCGTAGGCACCCGCCATCGCGGAGATGCTGCCCCCGCCGGGCGCGGCGCTGGAGGAGGCGGTCAGTTCGCTCAACTGGGAAACGGTCATGTCCTTCATGTTCATGCTTGTGCTCCTTACAGTCTGGTCTCCAGCACCTGGTCCATGCTGAAGCCTTCCATTTGCAGGTAATATTCCGCGCTGTCCACCAGCGCGCGCAGGGGGATGAGCCCAATCAGCTCGCTGCCCACCACGGCCACGCCATAGCGCGCCGCTTCCATCTTGACCAGCTCAAACACCCTGTAGATGCTGGACTGGGTGTAGTCGGTGATGTTCATGGACACCTGGGCCTGGTGGCGGTCCTCCAGCATCACGCCCATGGCCTTCACATAGCGCAGGCCGCCGTTTGAATGGCGCACCTTCCGGGCGATGGCCTGGGCAATTTCCAGCTTGTCCGTGCCCAGGTTGATGTTGTAGGCCACCAGCGGCATCCGCGCGCCCACGGCTGTCACCCCGCCGCTCTCATGGATGGTGGGTGGGCCGAAGTCCGGCGCCCAGCCCTCGCCCTTCATCTTTTCGGCCATGCCCTCAAACTCGCCCCGGCGGATGTCGCTGAGGTTCTCGCGGTTGGGGCGGGTGGCGGAGCGCTCATACAAAAAGACCGGCTGGCCCAGCTGCTGACCCAGCGCCTGGCCCACCTCCCGGGCGATCTGGTCAGCCTCCTCCAGGCTGCAGTCGCGGATGGGAATGAAGGGGATGACATCCACGGCGCCCATGCGCGGGTGCTGGCCTTTGTGCAGGCGCAGGTCTATGCGTTCAAGCGCCACGCCGGCCGCCTGGATGACCGCGTCGCGCAGGGCCTGCGGCTCCCCGATCACGGTGAACACGCTGCGGTTGTGGTCCTTGTCCGCGGAATAGTCCAGCAGCTTCACGCCATCCTGTCCACGGAAACAATCCGCGATGGCCTCAATGGTTTCCCTGTTGCGCCCCTCGGAAAAATTGGGCACGGTTTCCAGAATCTTGCTCACAACAACCTCCTTGTGTGGAATCGGTGCGATGGCCGGCCGGCCCTGACCGGCGGCGGCTAAAAGGGTTCAAACATCATGCGCTCGGCGAAGAGCTGGGAAAACTGCGGGTTGCCGCTCAGGGTGAGGACCTGGGCCTGCCGCGCCAGGCGGGTGGAGGCGTCCAGGCAATCCTGATTGAGCAGCAGCATGGCGGCGCCGCTGAGCGCAGCATTGCCCAGGGCCACCGTCTTCTCCAGCAGTTCCTCCGGGATCAGCCCGATGCGCGCGGCGCTCTGGGGGCGCAGGTAGCTGCCAAAGCCACCGGCCAGGTAAAACCTGTGGATGTCCCGGGTGCGGACGCCGGCGGTCTGGCACAGCGCCCCGATGGCCGCCGCGATGGCGCCCTTGGCCAGCTGCAGCTGGCGGATGTCCTTCTGCCACAGCATGACACCAGGGGCCAGCGCCACCTTGTCCTGGCTGAGCCGCCCTGTCTCGTCCATCAGCGTCAGGTCAAGCAGCGTGGCCGCCGCGTCCACCAGGCCGGAGCCGCAGATGCCCCGGGCGGGCGCGTCGCCGATGGTGGTGATCCGCAGCTGTCCATCCACCGCCTGCACGCTGTCAATCGCCCCGCGCTCACTGCCCAGGCCCTGGGTGATGCCCCCGCCCTCAAAGGCGGGCCCGGCGGCGGCCGCCGCACAGTGGAGGCGGCCCCTGTGCCACAGGGCAATCTCGCCATTGGTGCCGATGTCAGCCAGCAGCGCGGTCTCCTCCCGCTCACACAGGCCGGAGGCCAGCAGCGCCAGGTTCAGGTCCGCCCCCAAAAAGGCGCCCGGGCAGCGGGGCAGGAAGGTGTGTTCCTCCACCCACACTCCAAAAAGGTGGTCGGCTTCAAAGGGCGCCGCAGAAAGGGCCCTGGGGCTGTAGCCCATGTACAGGTAAAGCATCGCGGTGTTGCCGGCGATGACGGTGGGCAGATGAAGGGGGCGCTCGATGCCGGCCTGCTCACACAGCTGCCGGGTCAAGCCCGTCAGGGCCTCCCGCACCAGCGCGCGCAGCCGCGGGCCCTCCCCCTCAAGGGCCGCGCTGATGCGGCCGATGACGTTGTCAGACAAGCTGGCCTGGGGGTTGGTCAGGCCGACCGCGGCCAGCGGCCGCCCGGAGGGCAGGTCCACAAGCATGGCGGCCAGGGTGGTGGTGCCAATGTCCACCGCCAGGCCAAATTCCCCGGGCAGGGGCTTGAGGTCCGTCAGCGGCAGGCTGTCGGCCAGGGCAATCTTGTCCAGCTGGTGGGGGTCGGCCAGCCACACCTGAGCGTCCCCCATCAGGCGCGTCCTGCAGGCCAGTGCCCGGCCCTCCCGCGCCGGCGGGTCCAGTTGGCCCGCGACCCGCAGGCCGCAGCGCCCGCAGACCCCCGCGCTGCCGCAGGGGGTGCTGATTTCGTAGCCCGCCTGGCGCAGCAGCTGGGTCAGCAGCGGCTGCCCCTCAAAGGGCAGCACCCGTACAGCCCCGGCCTGGTGCACACGCAGCTCAGGCATCCGGCTTGCTCTTCATCAACACCATGCCAAAGTAGGTGACGGTGTTGGGCCCGTGGTGGTAGCGCAGCCCGGCGTTTCTGGCGGTGTTGTACACATCCATGCCATAGGCCTCCAGCGAGGACATGGCCAGGTCCGGAAAGGCGCAGGGGCGCCCGTCCCGCTTGGTGCAGCGCTCGCACATCTTGCAGCCGCCGGTGGACAGGTGCATCAGCCCATCCATCCCGGCCAGGCTGTCCCTGATGCGATTGGCGCAGTCGTTGTGCGCCTGGCCTGCGCGCATCATGCCCTCGATGTCAAAGCTGTCCTCCAGGCTGTCCACCGTCTGGTAGAGCAGCCCGCGGTCAAAGCTGCGCGCGGTGGCAATCAGCTTCTCAATATCGCCCACGTCCGGCGGGCACATGTGGCACATGCCGTATTGGCCGCAGGCGTTGCTGGCGCAGATGTCACGAAAGACGGTGTTGAACACGCCGTCTTTCCGGATATCAATCCAGCTGGCCTGGTGCGCGCCGCAGTCAAGGGCCAGCTGCAGGATCTGTGCCTCGTCCATGGCGCTTAGCCGCCAAGCAACGCCAGGGCTTTGTCCGCCGCGCTGGCCGCGTCCGCCGCGTAGGCGTCCGCGCCAATCTGGGCGCAAAACTCGTCCGTCACCGGCGCCCCGCCCACCATGATCTTGACCTGGTCGCGGGTGCCGGCGGCCTCAAAGGCTTCGACCACCTGGCGCATCGCGGGCATGGTGGTGGTCAGCAGGGCGCTCAGGCATACGATGGCGCAGCCGTGCTCGGCCGCCGCCTTCACAAAGGCCTCCGCGGGCACGTCGGTGCCCAGGTCAATCACCTCAAAGCCCTTGCCTTCCATCATCATCTTGACCAGGTTCTTGCCGATGTCGTGCAGGTCCCCCTGCACGGTGCCAATGCATACCCGGCCGCGGGCTTCCACCCCGGATTCAGCGAAATAAGGCTTCAGCACTTCCATGCCGCGGTTCATCGCGCGCGCGGCAATGAGCACCTCGGGCACAAACACCTCATCGTTCTTGAACTTGGCGCCAATGATGCCCATGCCATCCAGCAGGCCTTGCTCCAGGATGTCCCGCACAGGCACCTGCTGGTCCAGCGCCTGCTGCACCAGCTCCTGTACCTCCTTGGCCTTGCCCGCCTGCAGTTTGCTCGAGATGTCCGCCAGAATCTGCATTGTCCGCTCCTCCTTGTCAGGCCCTACGCCCATGGTTCTGGATCACCTGCATCACCAGACGCAGGCTGTCCAGGCTGCTGCCGTTGTTGATGCTGCCGGCAGTCGCGATATTGACGCCATTATACACCAGCGCGTGCTGGCAGTCACGGGTAACCTGCCGGATGATTTCTTCCCGGTCATTGCGCATGAAGACCAGCGGGGCGAGGCAGCCGTCAATGCGCGCTTTGGGCAGGTGCTGTCTAATCTCCGGCACCAGCACGGTGGGGCCAAAGTTGACGCCGTTGAGCCGCGCCTGCCCCAGCAGCGGCAGCAGGTGCCCCATGGCCGAGTCGGAATGCTGGTAGCGCATATCGTCCTCATCCGGGGAGTACACGGAAAATACACGCTGCAGCACCGGCAGGCCAAACAGCTCATACAGGGGCGGGCTCAGCAGGCAGCAGTTGTCATCCGCGAAGCTGAACCCGCGGGTGAGCGCCGCGCTGGTGCCGGCCTCCTCATCCATCACCGCCGCCATTTGCAGAATGACCCGGGTGATGGTGTCGCTGAAACGGCGCGCCAGGTCAGGCGCGTCCAGGATGAGGAAAATCAGGTCCTCCGCCCCCATGATGGAGCAGGCCAGGGTGACCGGCCCGCGGATGTGGCGCAGGGGTTGCGGGCGCAGGCCGTAGCGCTCATGCACGCGCCGCTTCTCCGCTTCCCAGTTGCCGGGCAGCATGAAGGCACGGATGTCCATGCGCTCCACCCAGTCCAGCAGCGCTTCCAGCTCCCTGAAGGAACGCACGCTCTGGGTCAGCCACTCGGTTTCGTTGTGGTAGATGTACTGCCCGCCAAAGACCTCCCCGATGCGGCGCACGCCGGGCAGGTTCGCGTCATCGGGCAGAAAGTCCTCCTGCAGCAGCCGCCTGCCCACCAGGCGCTCGGCCTTGTCATTGTAGCGCCGGTTCAGCTCCCGCCTGCGCGACAGCGGGATGGGCATCCAGGGGGTGCCCGGCTCATCCAGCTCCGCGAACACGCACTCATCGCTCATCAAAATGCCAAGCGGGACCTGGGGCGCCTGGTTGAAGCAGTTGCCCTCATGCGCCAGCGCGTCATCCCGCCAGAATTGTTCCATATCCAGCTCGTGCATGCCCTACCCTCTTGTCAAACCGGTTTGTTCACAACGTGTCAAATCTGATGCTGTATTGATTATCCGGAAACCTGCCATAAATGTCAACAAACTCCGGTACTCAAGGGGTGCGGGGAGGTTCCTGTGTGAACCTGTTTGTTGTATGTCCATCAAGTTTGTTTGTATGTACTGGACATCCAGCGATGCCCGTGCTATGCTCAATCCATGCGACAGAGCCGCATAAAAACGTTTGTGCAGTGACAAAAATGAAAGGGAGTTGTGCAATGGACAGGCAGACCGCCTATCAAAAGGCGAAGGAACTGGTAGCCACCATGACCCTGGAGGAAAAGGCCTCCCAGCTGCGCTATGACGCGCCGGCCATCAAACGGCTGGGCATCCCGGCCTACAACTGGTGGGCGGAAGCGCTTCACGGAGTGGCCCGGGCGGGCACAGCCACCGTCTTTCCCCAGGCCATTGGCCTGGCGGCCATGTTTGATGTGGATTTTCTCAGGCAGATTGCGCAGACCATCGCCCTGGAGGGCCGCGCCAAGTACAACGAGGCTTCCCGCCTGGAGGACCGGGGCATCTACAAAGGCCTCACCTTCTGGTCGCCCAATGTGAACATCTTTCGGGACCCGCGCTGGGGACGCGGCCACGAGACCTACGGAGAGGACCCCTACCTCACCACCCGCCTGGGGGTGGCCTTTGTGCAAGGCCTGCAGGGGGAGGAGGGCTACCTCACCTCAGCCGCCTGCGCCAAGCACTTTGCCGTGCACTCAGGGCCTGAGGAGCTGCGCCATGAGTTTGACGCCCAGGTCAACCAGAAAGACCTGTGGGAAACCTACCTCCCCGCCTTTGAGGCGCTGGTGAAGGAGGCCGGGGTGGAAGCGGTGATGGGCGCCTACAACCGGGTCAACGGCGAGCCCTGCTGTGGCAGCCCCACCCTGCTCAGGGACATCCTGCGCGGGCAATGGGGCTTTGAGGGCCACGTGGTGAGCGACTGCTGGGCCATCAGGGATTTCCATGAACACCACAAGGTGACGGACACTGCCCCTCAAAGCGCCGCCCTGGCGCTGGAGAACGGCTGCGACCTGAACTGTGGCAACACCTATTTGCACCTGCTGGCTGCCCTGCAGGAAGGCCTGATCACTGAGGAGCAGATCACCACCTCCTGCGAGCGTCTCTTTGCCACCCGCTACCGCCTGGGCCTGATGGACGAGGCCTGCCGCTACAACAGCCTGACCCTGCTGGACAGCGACACCGAGGCCAACAACGAGCTGGCCTACCAGGCGGCGGCCAAATCCATGACCCTGCTGAAAAACGATGGCATCCTGCCCCTGAACCCGGACACCATCAAAACCATCGCGGTGGTGGGCCCCAACGCCGACAGCCAGGCGGCGCTGGAAGGCAATTACGCGGGGCTGTCCTCCCGCTATGTCACCATGCTGGAAGGCCTGCGCGACCAGGTCAGGGGCAAGGCCCGGCTGCTGTTCGCGCTGGGCTCCCAGCTGTTTGAGGACAGGGACAGCCCGATTACCGAGGTGGACAACCGCCAGTCAGAGGCGGTGGCCATCGCCCGGCACGCCGATGTGGTGGTGGTTTGCCTGGGGCTGGACGCGACGCTGGAGGGCGAGCAGTCCGACACCAGCAACGCCTTTGTGGCCGGCGACAAGCCCAGCCTGGAACTGCCCGGCCCCCAGCGCCGGCTGCTGGACGCGCTGATCAAAACCGGCAAGCCGGTGGTGAGCGTGATCGCCTCGGGCAGCGCGCTGCGGGTGGAGGAAGGCAACGCCATCCTGTGGGCTGGCTACCCCGGCCAGGCGGGCGGCCGCGCGCTGGCGGACATCCTCTTTGGCAAGGTTTCTCCCTCGGGCCGCCTACCGGTCACCTTCTACCAAAGCGATACCGACCTGCCCCCCTTCACCGACTACAGCATGAAGAACCGCACCTACCGCTATTTCACCGGCCAGGCGCTGTATCCCTTTGGCTTTGGGCTGTCCTACACCCGCTTCGACTACGCCAAGACTGTGTACGCCGACCACGCGGTGGCGCTGGATTTGACCAACGTTGGCGAGATGCCGGGGGATGAGGTGGTGCAGGTCTATGTGCGCAACCACCACCCCATGGCGCCGCCCAACCCGGTGCTCTGCGCCTTTGCGCGCGTGAGCCTTGAGGTGGGGGAAACCCGCCGCCTGCGCCTGCCGCTGAACCCCGATGCCTTTCATGTGGTGGATGAGGCCGGGCGCAAGGTGGAAAACGACGGCCGAAAAACCCTGTATATTTCCGGCGGGCAGCCGGACGCGCGCAGCCTGGCCCTGAGCGGCTATGACTGCCTGGAGATAGAGCTTAAATGAGGAGGCCCATGAAGGAACCCATGGAAGACATGTTTTTTCTCCCGAAGATCAGCTATTTTGTGCACCGCATCTGCACGCCGGAGTGGGTCATTGCCCGGCAGCTGATTGATTTTCATGACCTGACCTATGTGGCCGCCGGCCAGGGTGAGTACATCATTGATGATGTGGCGCACCCGGTCAGCCAGGGCGACCTGATCTACATCAAGCCGGGCACCTGGCGCGAGGCCAGCACCAGCGCCAGCCAGCCCATGCAGCTGTACGCCTTCAACATGTTTCTCCAGGATATGTCCTGCCAGCCCACCACCCTGCCCCTGCCGCTGATCAGCAAGCTGGACAAGGACGCCAAGCTGGACCACCTGCTGGAGCGCATCAAGCAGTTTTTCGCGCTGCGCGAGCCCACCTCCACCATGCTCACCACGGCCCTGCTCATGGAGCTGCTCTGCCACGTCTTCCTCAACACCGGCCTGGTGCAGGGCGCGGGCAGCGACCCCAGGGTGCAGAAGGCGGCCGCCTATGTCACCGAAAACATCTCCCGCCACATCTCCGCCACGGAAATTGGCCAGGCGGTGGGCGTGCACCCAGGCTACCTGAACAAGCTCACCACCAAGCACACCGGCAAAACGGTCAGCCGCTTCATCACCAGCATCAGGGTCAACATGGCGGAGGATGCCATCGTCTACGAGGGCATCTCCGTCAGCGAGGCGGCGGCGCGCTTTGGCTTCTCGGACATCTATCACTTCAGCAAGGTGTTCAAGAAAAACAAGGGCTACCCGCCCTCCACGGCCAAGACCTTGCTGCGTTAAACCCTGAAAATCAACAGCGCGCCCGCGCAGGGCGCGAAGGCCCGGGTGGGGATATGCGCGTGCCCGGGCACCGGATAGGGCTTCGCCTGGGCGAAGCCCTCTTCAGTCAGCCCCTTTGCATAGGCCAGCAGAACATCCCGGGGCAGCAGGTCCGGGTGGTGGGGAGCCAGCGCCTGCTGAAAAGGCAGCGCCATCAGGCCCTGAAAGCTCCGGGCATAGTCGCGCACCGGCAGCGCTTCGGGGAAAAAGAGCCAGGTCTGCGGGTTCCAGCTGTCCCCCAGCATCAGCAGCTGCCGCTGCGGCACATACAGCGCCAGGGAGCCGGGCGTGTGCCCGGGCACCCGGATGACCTGCGCACTGAGGCTGCCCAGGTCAAAGGTGTCCTGGGTGAGGGCGGCAGGCGGCGGGATGTCCGCTGTCAGGTAGCGCCGCGCCGCCTGCGGCGCCAGTTCCGCCCGGGCCAGCGCCAGCTGGCGCTGTTGCTGGCTGGTGTAAGCCGCGAACACCGGCAGGTCCTCCTCCAGCATCCAGGTCTGCCCAAAGCGTGCCGCACCCAGGGCATGGTCGTGGTGGCCATGGCTGAGCACCACGGTGAGCGGCAGCCTGGTCAGATAGCGGATGTACTCCTCCAGGGGGTACAGGCCATAGCCGGTGTCCAGCAGCAGCGCGCGGTCCTGCCCCACCAGCAGCGTCAGGTGCACGCCCAAGGGGTCCTGGATGTGGTGCACGCCGGTCAGCAGCTCCCGGCTGGTGAAGCCCTGGCTCATCCAGGTTCCTCATCAGGGGGCAGGAAGCGCAGGCTGGCCAGGTCCAGCCCGCAGCCGGGCAGGAAGACCAGGCGCAGGTCCTGCTGGCCCGTGACCACCTCCCCCAGGGGAAAGGCCATTTCGCCGGCCTCCGCCTGGGCCGGCAGGCTCAGCAGCAGGCGCTTTTGCCCGCCCTCCCCTGTCAGCTGCACCTGCACAGGGTTGCGGGGTTTGTAGCTTTGGTATGCAAGCGCCAGGCGGTCCGCACCCTGCTCACCCAGCGCCAGCCCTGTAAAGGCCAGGCTGGTGTTGTTGCCAATGCCCTTCACCCAGCCGCCCGCCACCTGGTAGCTGTCGCCATAGAGCTCCTGGTGGTCTGAGGCCGCGATGGGGGCCAGGCCGCGTTCATCGCGGTGGAACACAAAGCCCTTCACATGGGTCTTGTTGTGGAAGACCAGGCACAGCGTGGCCAGGCCACGGATCCTGTCACTCAGTTTAAAGCGCAGCGGCTGGTAGGTGTTCCACACCATGCCCAGGTCATACAAGGGCCGGGCCAGCCTGCGGCCGCCCTGGTCCGGGCGCCCCTCCCACACCTCAAAGTGGAAGGGGTCATGGCTCAGGGGGAAGAGCCACACGCTCAGCTCATCCCCGCCCTGGGCGCCAAAGTCCAGCCCCTCAAAGCCCACCCAGCTTTCTCCCTGGCGCAGGGTGGCCACCCCGCGCTCGTTGCCGTTGGACAGCGCCACGTTGCTGAAGCTGGTCAGCCCGGCGCTCAGGAACCGGTAGGGGTTGAGCACGGCCTGGCCCAGGCCCTTGAAGTCCACATGGATGGCGCTGTACAAGTCCAGGTGCTCCTTGCCGTTGCGCACACCGCAGCGCACGTACACCCTGCCGTCATGCGCGGGGTTGATCCGGATGGACTGGCCGTCCTCCTCCACCGTGAAGCTGGCAATGACGCTGTCCACGCCCGCCGCATTGGTCAGCCGCCAGTGCAGGGGCTGTGCCATGGCGCCCTCAGGCAGCAGGCGGGCAAAAACCTGATGCCCCTGGCGCGTCAGCTCGATCTTGCGCACCGGCACTTCCTGGTTGTCCAGCCGGGCCGTCACCTGCGCCTGCTTTCCCGCTTCCTGCTGCACAAAGGCCACCAGCTTGCCGGAAAACAGTCGCCTGGCAGGCTCATGGTAGGGGGTGTAGTCGGTGGCGTCCCCGTTGTCCAGCCCCAAAAGCCGCCCGTTTGTGACGCTCACGTGGACGAGGTTGTTGGCGTTGTGAACCGGCCGTCCCTGTTCGTCCACCGCGTGGATGGTCACAAAAGTCAGCCCATCATGGCGCTCTTCGTCCATCTGCAGGCCCACGACCTCGCCAAAGCTGGCCTGCGTGGCGCTGGCCACCAGTTTGCCCGCCGCGTCATAGGCCTGCGCGCGCAACACCCCGGGGCGGTAGGGCAGTTGCCAGTTGCAGGTAACCTCGCCTTCCATCTGCTGGCGGCCCACTTCCTCATCATCCAGGAAGAGCGCGACCTGCGGCTGGTTGCTGGCCACCCGGATGTCGATGAGCTGGCCTTGGGAGAAGTCCCAGTGGGGGAAGAGGTGCACCATGGGCTCATCGGTCCAGGCCGCCTGGAAGAGGAAGTAGGCGTCTTTTTCAAGCCCCGCCGTGTCCAGCATGCCGAAGTAGGAGTTCTTGGTGTGGTAGGGGGTGGGCTCGCCCAGGTAGTCCTGCCCGGTCCAGGCGAACTGGCCCAGGGAGAAGGGCCGGTCCCTGTCATCCTTGATGCAGTCATCCACGCTGCGCGCGCCCCAGCTGGTGGTGCTGTTGCCCAGGGAGCTGGTCTGCAGGTCATCATCCGACAGCACCGGCTGGCTGAGCGGGAAGTGGTAGATGCCCCGGCTTTGCACGGTGGAGCAGGTTTCAGAGCCGTAGATGACCCAGTCCGGGTAGCGGGCGTGGTGCTGGTCATACAGGAACTCGGCGTAGTTGTAGCCCACCAGCTTCAGCTGCCGCGCGGCCAGCTGCGTGTTTTCCCAGGCCATGTAGTTGGAGCCCAGGGTGGGCAGGGCCTGCCCCCTGGGGTCATGCTGGCGCGCCAGGTCGCGCAGCCGGGTGAGCAGCGCCAGGCCTTTTTCCGGATCCACGTGGGTGTCTGGGATTTCGTTGCCCAGGCTCCACATGATGATGCTGGGGCGGTTGCGGTCCCGCCGCACCCAGCTGGCCACATCCCGCTTATGCCAGGCGTCAAAAACCCGCGCGTAGTCGTACTCGGTTTTGCTGATCTGCCAGACATCGGCAAACTCGCTGATCACCAGCATGCCCAGCTCGTCACACAGGTCCATGAACAGGGAGGAGGGGGGGTTGTGCGCCGCGCGCACCGCGTTCACGCCCATGCGCCTGAGGGCCAGCAGCTGCCGGCGGATGAAGCCCGGCAGAACCGCGGCGCCTGTTACCGAAAACTCCTGGTGCAGGCAGACGCCGTTGAGCTTCATCCGCTCCCCGTTGATGGCAAAGCCATCATTGGGGTCAAAGCGCAGCGCGCGAAAGCCGAAGCGCGTGTCCACGCTGTCCGTCACCTGGCCATCCACCAGCAGCTGGGAGCGCAGGGTGTACAGCCGCGGCGCGCCAGGCGACCAGGGCTGGATAGGCCCTTCGGGGCCCAGCAGTTCATGCCGCAGCTGGTAGGGACGCCCGCCGGTCTCCACCTCGCAGGTTGCCTCATAGTGCCAGTCGCCATCCTGATCATGGGTGGTGACATAGACGCCGTCGCTCACAAAATGGCAGGCGTTCTTCACCACCAGCGTCACCTGCCGGTACACGCCCGCGCCTGTGTACCAGCGGTTGCTGGGGAAGCGGGCGTCCACCTTGAGCAGCAAGGTGTTCTCGCCCTCAGGATGCAGGAAGGGGGTGATCTCGTGCTCAAAGCTGGTGAAAGCGTTTGGCCACACGCCAGCTTTCTGCCCATTGACCATGAGCTGGCTGTTCATGCACACGCCGTCAAACCGCAGAAAGACCCGCTGGCCAGCCCGCAGGAAGCTGGTGTCCAGCGCCCGGCGGTACCAGCCCACCCCGCTTTGGTACCATTGGCGTGGGTTGGCGATCAGCCAGTCGTGCGGCAGGCTCACCGGCTTGAAGTCATCAGCCTCGCCCAGGGAAAACTGCCAGCCTTCGTTCAGATGTATCCGCATGTCACGATGCTCCCCGCGCGGCGCTGTCCGGCGCCCACGCTGTTTTTCCGCATTATAGCACACCGGCAATCAAAGAGGGGAGGGCGCCCGCCCTCCCCCCTGGCTTGATGGATTACTCGTAGTATCTCTCGTAGGCCTCCGTGCGCTCATCGATGATGGCCTGGCCGCCGGAGGCAAGGTAGTCGTCCATGCCCGCGTCATAGACCGCGTCAAACTGGTCCACCGGGGCCACCACGGACTGGGTCAGGAAGGTGTCGCGCTTGCTGGGCAGCACGGTGTTCATGCCCAGCTCAGCCTGGATCAGGCCCACGCTGTAGTTCTTGCCGTAGCGGGCCTCATTGCTGGTCAGCGCATAGGCCCGCTCAATGTAGCGCGCGTCCACGGTGGGGTAGCCCAGCGCGGTGGACAGCACGTTGCGCTCGCTGTCACCCGTGTCCAGGCCGTTGATGGTGATGGTGTAGTCGATGTTGGTCAGGCTGTTCATGATTTTCTCGCCCTGCACCGGCAGCATCTTGATGGCGCCGTTCTCCATCACCTCATGGGTCACGCCCTCCTCACCAATCTGCAGGAAAAGGCGGTTCTTAAGCGTGGAGATGAAGTCCAGGTAGAACAGGGAGGCCACGGGCTCGGTGTTGGTGGCCGGGAAGAACACCTTGCGGTCAATGGGCGCGGCCAGGAACTTGCGGTAGATGCCCGCGTCGTTGGGGAAGGGTTCTACCGCGATGTAGCCGGCCTCCGGCCCATAGGCGCGCTGGATGTTGGCGTGGATGCTGTCCTCGCCGTTGCGGTAGGGGTAGTCCCAGTTGTGGGTGAAGGCGCCCACATAGCCGGCCTTGAGCAGGTTGTCCTCGGTGTTGTCCCCGGCAGGGTACACGGGAAAGTCCTGCCAGACCAGGCCGTCGTTGTACCAGCGGTTGAGCACGCGCACGCCTTCCTTATAGTTGGGGAAGAGCACGCGGCGGTCATCAAAGCCACGCACATAGGCTTCCTTATCGCTGAGGCTTTCAGGCACGAAGGAGGTGATCAGGTGGTCATTGCGCCAGGATACGTCAAAGCTGGTGGAGTAGGGGATGATCTTGTCCGCGTCCTCCCCCAGCAGCAGCTGGGCGTTGTCCTTGAACGCGTGCAGCATGGCCTCAAACGCTTCCAGGGTGCGCGGCTCTTCCAGGTTCAATTTTTTGAGCCAGTCCTCCCGCACGAAGGTGTTGATGCGCTTGTTCATGTGCAGCAGCGCTTCCACCGCCCACAGGGTGCCGCGCTCAGGGTCCAGGTCCCAGTAGATGTTGTCATCGCCCAGCAGATCCCAGAGGTTGGGCAGCTGGTCCTTGTACTGGGCCAGGTAGGGGGCCAGGTCGGTTACGCCGCCCATCTCCGCGTAGGTCTGGATGGTGGGGTAGCTGTAGGTGACACAGATGTCCGGCGCGTCCCCCGCGGCCAGCAGGTTGTTGAGCACGTCCACCTCGGTCCAGCGGGGCACCGGGATGAAGGTCACCTCCACGTTGTGCTTGTCCAGCATGCCCTGTTTGATGAAGTCGGTGTAGAAGTTGTCCTCGGGCTTGGAGCCGCCCTCATTGGCGCGGTCAAAGATCTCAACGGTGATGGAGCGGGTGGTGGTAAACCTGCCGTCCACGATGTCCGGGGTTTCCGCGAACGCGGCGAACAGCCCGGATGTGGCCAGCAGGCTCACCAGCAGCAGGAGTGCCAGGGTCCGTTTCATGGTGGTTCCTCCTTTTATTTTATAGCCGGTTCTTCCGGCTCCGGGTACGGGATGTCATCCCTTGATCGCGCCGATGGTGACGCCGGAGATGAAGTAGCGCTGCAGCCAGGGATAGACCAGGATGATGGGCACAGTGGCGAACATCACGGTGGCCATCTTGAGGGTTTCGGAGATCCCCGGGGGGAAGAAGCCCTCCTGGGTGGCCACCTCAATCTGGGTGGTGCTTTGCAGAATCTGGTAGAGCAGCAGCTGGATGGGGTAGTAGTGCCGGTTCTTGGACATGTACATCAGCGCGTCTGAGAAGCCGTTCCAGCGCCCCACCGCGTAGAAGAGCGCCAGGGTGGCCAGCACCGAAGTGGACAGGGGCAGGTAGATGCGCAGCAGGGTGCGGATGGGGCCGGCGCCGTCAATCTCGGCCGATTCGCGCAGGCTCTCCGGGATGCCGTAAAAGAAGCTGCGCAGGATGATCATGTTGAAGATGCTGAGCATGTTGGGCACGATCAGCACAATGGGGCGGTCCAGCATGTTCAGGGACTTGAGCAGCAGGTAGTTGGGAATGGTGCCGGCGGAGAAGTACATGGTGAGCACGATCATGCTGTTGATGAGCTTGCGCCCCTTGAGCTGGTCATAGATGAGGGGAAAGGCGCACAAAATGGTGATGGTCATGGACAGCAGCGTGCAAATGAGGGTCAGCATGGCGGTCCAGGTCAGGCTCCAGGTGTATTTGCTGTCCTGCAGCACGGTCCTGTAGGCGTCCAGGTTCCAGCCCTTGGGCCACAGCAGCACCTCGTTGCGGATGAGGGCCTCTGAGGAGGACAGCGAGCGCGCGAGCACATTGAGGATGGGCACCAGGCTGATGAAGATCAGCAGCAGGCAAAACGCCGCGATGAGCAGGTCGGTGGTTTTGGCGGCCCTTGATTTAATCATGCGCTCACCCCCTTACCACAGCCCGCGCTCGCCATAGCGGCGGGCCAGGGTGTTGGCGCCCAGCAGGAAGAACAGCCCGATGACGGACTGGAACAGCCCCACGGCGTTGGACAGGGAGAACTGCATGCCCCGGATGCCGTACTCATACACAAAGATGGAGATTACGTTGGACACGCTGGTCACCAGGCGGTTGCTCAGGGCGTAGGGGCGGTCAAACTCGCTGCCCAGGATGCGGCCCAGGCTCATGATGAGCAGCACGATGATGGTGGGGCGCAGCCCCGGCAGGGTGACATGCCACATGCGCCGCAGGCGGGAGGCCCCGTCAGCCGCCGCCGCCTCATACAGCTCCGGGTTGATGGCGGTGATGGCTGCCAGGTAGATGATGGTGTTCCAGCCGGCCTCCTTCCAGATGCCAAGGCCCACATAGCTGGCCACCCAGTAGCTGGGCTGGTTGAGGAAGGGGATGGCCTGCAGCCCCAGCTGCCTGAGCAGGATGTTGAGCAGCCCGTCATGAAAGGCCAGCAGCCTGAGCGCCAGGCCGGAGATGATGATCCAGCTGAGGAAGTGGGGCAGGTAGACCACGGTCTGGGTAATGCGCTTGAACCGCTTGAAGGTGAGCTCGTTGAGGATGAGCGCCAGCAGGATGGGCGCGGGAAAGCCCACCAGCAGGTCCAGCAGGTTCAGGGTCAGGGTGTTGCGCAGCGCGTAGAGGAAGTCCCGGTTGTTGAAGGCCTTGATGAACCATTCAAAGCCGTTGTTGCGGGCCCAGGGCAGATGCCAGGGTGGCTGCAGGATGTTGTTCACCTTGAAGGCGCTGATGATGTAGGCCATCGGGAAATAGCGGAACACAATGATAAACGCCAGGGGCAGGGCCAGCATCAGGTACAGCGTCCAGTACCGCTTCAGGTAGCTGGACGTGCTGCCCCCCTGTGGCCGTGTGCGCAGGTCACGCATAGGGTTCACCTCCCCGGATGTGGCGGCAGGGCGCGCGCGGACTGTCGCCTGTTTCTCGCAGGATACCACCAACAAGCCTTGACAGGAACCGGCTGCCGGCCTGGGTTATATCAGCGGCGCTGGCGGCCGCGTCCGCCCGGTTCTGGCGCCAGGCCCCTGCGCCTGTCAGGGCGCCCTCAGGGATGCCGGGCATCAGGGGTGGATCAGCCGCCCCTGTTCATCAGGGATGCCGCTTTTGCGATAAAAATAGGTGTTGATCACATCGCGCCATTCCCGCGCGTTTTGCACCTGCATTTCAAAGCGGCGCGCCACCCGGGCGTGGACCTCCGGCGGCACCCGGCCGGCCAATTCCAGCCAGGCCGCCTGCAGCGCCTCGGCCTCCTGGGCACCCTCAAAATGGTCGTCATAGATGCGCTGCAGCAGGCTGCGCCCGTCAGCCAGCCGCTGGTCATAGCGCAGCCGGTGGAAGAACAGCAGCAGCCGGTCCGGGCAGGTGGTGAGGCGCTCAAAGCGCTGGCGCAGGTGCAGCGGGTACTGCGCGGTGAAGTTGGTGCCCTCAGGGCCCCGGTCAATGCCGATGGCCTCATGGTTGGCGCGGTGGTAGGTGCCCCAGAGGGCGTATTCATAGCCCTCGGGGCTGGGGCCGTAGTGGGTCTGCGGGTTCACCATGAAGCCCAGGCCCAGGGGGGCGGCGTATTTTTCATACACATGGGGGGAGGCCAGCAGCAGCTTGGTGATCTCCCCGGCGGCCTCAGGGAAGCTCAGCGCGGCCCATTCCATCGCGTAACGGCCCGGCAGGCTCTCACCCCGCCAGGCCGTTCGCCCAAAGGCATAAAGGTTGGCCAGCGCCAGGTCGTGCCCGCACCAGCTCTCATCATCGCCCAGGTTGCTCACCGCGGCGATGTAATCAGCGCCTCCGGGCGGCAGCTGGCGGAAAATGTCCTGCCACTGGGCCGCTTGGTAGAACAGGTCAATCTGCTGCCCGGTGTACTCCTGGGCCAGCTGCAGTTCCAGCGCTTTTTTGGTCTGTGGCAGGGCATGCAGCAGGGGAGAGACAGGCTCGCGCACCTGGAAATCCACCGGGCCGGACTTGATTTGCAGCACCACGTTGTCATCAAACTGGCCGTCCAGGGGGGCATAATGCTCATAGGCGGCCTTGGGCCGGTCGGTTTGCCTGTCGCGCCAATCCTGGCGGCAGTTGTACACAAAGCAGCGCCAGAACAGCAGCCCGCCATGGGGCTTGAGCGCCCGGGCCAGCATGTTGGCCCCCTGG
The DNA here is from genome assembly GCA_012728815.1 of Clostridiales bacterium. Taxonomy (GTDB): domain Bacteria; phylum Bacillota; class Clostridia; order Christensenellales; family Aristaeellaceae; genus UBA6115. The sequence goes on along the minus strand of JAAYEI010000032.1, from coordinate 1,130 downwards.
GCGTGGCTGCGGCCATAGGTGTGGGGGCCGGGGCGGTGCTCGCTGTCCGCCTTGACCACAAAGCCCGCCAGGTCCGGGATGCGCGCGTACACCTGTTTGGCGCGCAGCGCCCACCAGGCCTGCACCTGCGGCGACAAGGGGTCTGCCGTGCCCGGCTCATGGCGGGCTGGCATGGCAAAATCCACACAGACCAGCAGCCGGATGCCATAGGGGCGCAGCAGGTTAGCCAGCCCCGCCAGGTCATCAAGCTGGGGCGGCAGGATCAGCCCGTCCATGGGCGGGCGCACATTGACGTTGTTGAGGCAGATGGCGTTGATGCCCACGCTGGCCAGCATCCGGGCGTAGCGGTGGATACGCGCCTGGTCATAGGCCAGGCGGTTGTTGTTGAAAAACAGCGAGCCTCCGGCGTAGCCGCGCTCCACGCTGCCGTCCATGTTGTCCCAATGGTTGAGCATGCGCAGCGGGTATCGCGGCCGGTAGTTGCCCAGGGGCGCGGGCTCACCCCGAGCCAACGCCTGCAGCAGCGTGTAGGTGCCATACAGCACCCCGGGCTCCCCGCCGCGGATGTGCAGCGTTCCCTCCCGCAGGAGGATGTCATAGCCCTCGTCCGCCCCCTTCACCTCCAGCTCCACCCGCTGGCTGCTGGCCAGCGCCGCCAGGCCGGCGGCCAACTCGCTGCGGGCCAGCTGCGCGCTGCTGTTGCCTGCCGGAATGTCCATGGGCAGGAAGGGCAACCAGGCCGGCGTGCCGCTTGCTTGTTTCATGTCTCTCCTCTTCGCGTTGTCCTGGTGGCAGGGGAGGTAAATGTGTTTCATTGTGTATTTTTGTCGCTCGGTTATGTATGTTTTCGCCTGCTTATGGCCTGATCATACACAAAATCCTGTTTTGATGGCAATGGCGTCATGACACCCTATTTGTACAAAACAAATATAAAAAGCCTCAGCCCGGCACGTGGCCGGGCTGAGGCTGGTCTTTGCACCTTCAGGGATTTAACAGCGGTTCAGCAATGGCATAGAAGGCTGGCTTGGGCTGGCCCCGGCCGTCAAACAGCAGGGGGAACTGCGCGGCCTTCCAGCTGAGGTTGTCCGTTACCCCCCAGGTGTGCACCGCGTCAATCTGTTCGTGGTACT
>JAAYEI010000031.1 GCA_012728815.1 Clostridiales bacterium | reverse complement strand
TAGTAGGCGCCGCGGCGGCGCAGCAGCTCCTCATGCCGGCCCTCCTCGGTGATCTGGCCGTCCTCCAGCAGCAGGATGCGGTCCGCCTTGCGGATGGTGGACAGCCGGTGGGCGATGATGAAGCTGGTGCGCCCGGCCAGCGTGCGCTCAATGGCGTGCTGGATCATCACCTCGGTCTCCGTGTCCACCGAGGAAGTGGCTTCATCCAGCACAAAGAGGCGGGGGTTGTGCAGGATGGCGCGGGCGAAGGAGATCAGCTGCTTTTCACCGGTGGACAGGCGGCTGCCGCCCTCCCCCACCGGGGTGTCATAGCCCTTGTCCATCTTCTGCACAAAGGCGTCGGCGTTGACCAGCCTGGCGGCCCGGATGGCCTCCTCCTCGCTGGCCTCGGGGTCAGCGTAGCGCAGGTTGTCCATCACCGAACCCGAGAACAGGTGGGGCTCCTGCAGCACATAGCCCAGGCTGGACTGCAGCCACAGCTGGCTGCGCTCGCGGTAATCCCGGCCATCAATCAGGATGCTGCCCTGGGTGGGCTCATAGAAGCGGCACAGCAGGTTCACGATGGTGGATTTGCCGGCGCCTGTGGGCCCCACAATGGCGATGGTCTCGCCTGGCTGCACCACCAGGTTAAAGTTCTTGAGCACCTCCTCGCCGTCCTTGTAGCGGAAGGTGACATCCCGGAACTCCACCCGGCCTTCAATGGGCTCCCAGTTTTCCTTCCTGGGGTGGAAGTTGTCGCCGTAGCGCGCCACCACCTCCGGGCTGTCCTGGATGTCGGGCTCCGTCTCCAGCAGGCTGACCACCCGCTCTGCCGCGGCCTGGATGCGCTGCAGCTCCGCGAAGGTGGCGGCGATGTCGCGGATGGGGTTGAAGAACTGCACCGAGTAGTTGACAAAGGCGGTCACCGTGCCCAGGCTCAGCGCGCCCTGCAGCACCCTGCCCGCGCTTTCCCGCAGCACAAAGGCAGTGGCCAGGGAGGACACCGCGATGACCAGGGGCAAAAACAGGCTGTTGAGCGTGCCTGCCCGCACCGCGGCGCGGCGCATGGTGCCGGTCAGCTCTGAAAACTCGCGGAAGTTTTGCTCCTCGCGCACCAGGGACTTGGTGGTCTTGGCGCCCATGATGCCCTCGTTGAAGGCGCCGGTGATGCGGGAGTTGATTTTTCGCACCTCGCGCTGGGCCTTGAGAATGCGTTTCTGGAAATACAGGGTGATCAGCACCAGCAGCGGCAGCACCGCCATGATCAGCAGCGCCAGCTGCCAGTTGATGATCATCATGGCGGTGGTCACCGAGATCAGGAAGATCACAGACCAGACCAGGTCCACCAGGCCCCAGCCGAAGGCTTCCGCCAGGTTGTTGGTGTCGCTGGTCAGGCGGCTCATCAGGTAGCCCACGCTGGTGCGGTCGTAGTAGGAGAAGGGCAGCTCCTGCAGCTTTCTGAAGCCCTTCATGCGCATGTCGTGGTTGACGTTGGCCTCCACCCGGCCGGCCACCAGGATGAAGAAGAAGATGCTGGCGACCTGCACCAGGATGATGGCCAGGTACAGCAGCCCAAAGGGCCAGAGGCTGCCGCCCGCTGCCCCGGGCACGATGTAGTTGTCAATGGCGTGGCGGGTCATCAGCGGCATCAGCACATCTGTCATCGCCAGCACCGCCATCATCGCGGCGATGAAGTACATCTTTTTCCAGTGGTGGCGCATGTGCAAAAACAGCTTCTGAAACAGCCTGGGGTCAAACTTCTTGGTATAGTCCTGCTCCTCAATGTGGGAGGTGTCACTCATACATGGCCTCCTGGGCTTGGTCCTGGGCCTGCAGGAGGAACTCGTCCTCCAGCCCTGACTGGATGAAGTGGATGCGCTGGTAAAGCCCCGGCCTTGCGATCAACTCCTCATGGCTGCCCTTGTCGCTGATGCGGCCGTTCTCCAGCACATAGATGACATCGGCCTGGCTCAGGGTCAGGATGCGGTGGCTGATGATGATGGTGGTCACCCCGTGGCTGCGCCGGCGCAGCGCCTCGCGGATGCGCGCGTCCGTGGTGGTGTCCACGGCCGAGAGGGAATCGTCAAAGATCAGGATGTCATTGTCCTTGAGCAGGGTGCGGGCGATGGCGGCACGCTGCTTCTGCCCGCCGGACAGGGTCACCCCGCGCTCGCCCACCATGGTCTGCCAGCCCTGTTCGGCCTGCTCGATGAACTCCAGCGCCTGGGCATCCTGGGCTGCGGCCTCCACCTGCTCGCGGCTGGCCTTGGGCGCGGCCATGCGCAGGTTGTCATAGATGGTCTTGCTGTACAGGAAGGGCTCCTGCAGCACCAGGCCCACTCGGCTTCGCAGGTGCTTGCGCGCCATGGTGGCGATGTCCGTGCCCGAGATGGTGATGCGGCCCTTCTGCGGCGCGTACAGGCGCTGCAGCAGCAGCGCGATGGTGGATTTGCCCGCGCCTGTCGCCCCCAGGAAGGCCACGGTCTGCCCGGCTTTGATGGTGAGGGACAGCCCGCTGAGCACATCCTCCCCGCCCTCATAGCGGAAGGTGACGTCCTCAAACACGATGTCGCCCTTCAGGTCCGGCGTACTGGCCTCCGCCTGGTCCTGCTCCTTTTTCTGGCGCAGGATTTCGTCAATGCGCTCCAGCGCCACCATGGTGCGCCCGCCCTGGGAGAGGATGCGGCCCATGTTGCGCACCGGCCAGATCAGCATGCCAATGTAACTGGTGAACACCACCACATCGCCCACGCTGATGCGCCCCGCGCGGGCCTCCGCCAGGCAGAACAGCAGCGTAAGCAGGGACTGGGCCATGCCCATCAGGTCGCCGCTGGACCAGTAGATGGCGTCCAGCCAGGTCAGCTTCAGGTATTTGTCGCGGGTGTCCCTGGACACGGCGGAAAACTTTTCAATCTCGCGCTGCGCCTGGCCGAAGGCGCGCACGACGCGCACCCCGGTCAGGTTCTCCTGGATGACGGTGGTCTGGTGACCGTCCGCCTCATCCGCCGTGCGGAAGGCCTTGATGATCAGCTTGAAAAACTGCCAGGCGAACAGGAAGAGCGCTGGCATCATCACCAGGCTCACCATGGTGATCTTCAGCGAGATGGGAATCAGCAGCGCCAGCGCGATGCCGACCATCATCACCGCGTCCACGATGCTCAGCAGCTGCATGGCAAAGAAGCGGCGCACCGTGTCCACGTCCGAGGTGCAGCGCTGCACCAGGTCACCGGTGGGGGTGCTGGAGTGATAGCTGAAGGGCAGCTCCTGCAAATGCGCGTAGAGCTGGTTGCGCAGCCGCCTGGCGGAGCGCTCCGAGCCAATGGCGGTCCAGCGGCCCTTCAAGAAGTTGCAGGCGCCGCTGAATACGCTGATCAGCACCAGCGCAAGCCCGGGGATCCACAGGTTGGCGCGCATGTAATCACGGCCGCCCAGGCCCTCCACCCAACCGGCCACCACGCCTGGCAGGCGGGAAGGCAGCCCCTGCAGGTAGTTGTCCAGCACCTCAGCCAGCACGGCCGGGGTCATGAAACCCAGGTAGACGCTCAGGATGGCCAACGCGGCTGCGCCCAGAAAATAGCGCGCGTTGTCCTTCAGCAGGCTCATCAACAGCTTTTGGTTGCGTTTCTTCATAAAACTCCCGTCATCCCTCAACATAAAAACAGCTCCCGCACGCCGCCATGCAAGAGCCACCTATTCTGCTGAAATCGAGCTCAGCGCAAGAAAAGCCGGCCGTGCCATGGCGCCAGTTTGCCAATCAATCCCCACACGCGGTTGGTCCTGAGCATGCCGCGGCCTCCTTTCAATGCATTCCGCAGGTAGTATAAGGGGCAGGCAGGGCCGCGTCAAGCAAAATGTGCTGTTTTGTCCTTTCTTTCCATAGGTGCGCGCAAAATCCCCACGCCACACAGCCATTTTCCGCCTTGGATTCCCTCCGCTTGCACCCTGGGCCTACCCGCCTTGACGCCTGCTTTTGCGCGGTGCTAAGATAAATCCGTCACAAGCCAATATTGTATGCCCGGCCTTGCCGGGCAGTAAGGAGCAAGCCATGATGAAAGCCCTGGTGATGGAGGAATACGGCGGCTTTGTGTACCGCGACTGGCCCAGGCCGATGCCAGGGCCTGGCGAGGTGCTGGTGCGCGTCAAGGCCTGCGCGGTCTGCGGCAGCGATGTGCACGGCATGGATGGCTCCACCAAAAGGCGCCAACCGCCCCTCATCATGGGGCATGAGGCGGCCGGGCAGATCGCGGCGCTGGGCCCGGGTGTGCAGGATTTCAAAGTGGGGGACAGGGTCACCTTTGATTCCACCGTCTACTGCAACGCCTGCGAGAACTGCAGGGCCGGGCGGATCAACCTCTGCGCCAGCCGCCAGGTGCTGGGCGTCAGCACGGGTGAATACCGCCGCCACGGCGCCTTCGCGGAGTATGTGGCCGTGCCTTCCTACATCCTCTACCGCCTGCCGGACACGGTCAGCTACCGCCAGGCCGCCATGGTGGAGCCCCTGGCCATCGCCTACCACGCGGCCACCCGCACCCCCATCGGCCCGGGGGACAGCGTGCTGATTGCCGGGGTGGGCACCATTGGCATGCTCACCCTGCAGGTGGTGAAGGCCATGGGCGCCGGGCCCATCACGGTGGTGGACCTGGATGAAGGCAAACTGGAGAAGGCCCGCGGCCTGGGCGCGTCCGCGGCCTTCCAGGCAACGGCGCCTGAGCTCATCAAGCAGGTGCGCGCCGCCTCCCCGGATGGCCAGGGCCCGCATGTGGCGCTTGACTGCACCGGCATCGGTGACACCCTGAACCTCTGCCTCATGGCGCTGCGCCTGGGCGGGCAGGCGGTGCTGGTGGGCAACATCGCCCCGGAGGTGCCCTTCCCCCTGCAGGCGGTGGTCACAAGGGAGCTCAGCCTCTTTGGCAGCTGCTCCTGCGCGGGGGAATACGGCCGCTGCCTGGAGCTGATTGCCTCGGGCGCGGTGGAGGTGGACAGCTTGATTTCAAAGGCTGTTCCGCTGCGTGAGGGCAACCAGTGGATCCAAAAGGTATACCGGGGCGAGGAAGGCCTTACCAAGATTATGCTGTTGATGGATGACAGCGATGGCTAAGCTGAAAACCGCCGTGCTGGGCTGCGGCAAGGTGGGGGCGATTCACGCGGCCTGCTTCCAGCGCCTGCCCGGCAGCCAGTTTGTGGGCGCGGTGGGCACCCGGCCCGGCCGCGGGGCTGCCTTTGGCAAGCGCTTTGGCGTGCCCGGCTTTGACAGCCTGGAGGAGCTGGTGCACCACACCGGCGCCCAGGTGGTCAGCATCTGCAGCCCCCACCCCGCCCACGCCCGTCACGCGGTGGAGGCCGCCCGGCTGGGGCTGCACATCGCGGTGGAAAAGCCGCTGGCGGCCAGCCTGAAGGATTGTGATGCCATCATCCAGGCGGCCAGGGCGGCGGGGGTCACCGGCACCACCATCAGCCAGCGGCGCTTTTACCGCCCGGCCCAGCGGATAAAGGAAGCCATCCTGCAGGGCAAGCTGGGGCAGCCGGTGCTGGGCACGGTCAACATGCTGGGCTGGCGGGACATGGACTACTACCGGATGGACCCCTGGCGGGGCACCTGGGCGGGGGAGGGGGGCGGCGTGCTGGTCAACCAGGCGCCCCACCAGCTGGACCTGCTGCTGTGGTACCTGGGGGAGGTGAAGGAGCTGTATGGCTTCTGGGACCGCCTCAACCACCCGCAGCTGGAGGTGGAGGACACGGCCATCGCCATCCTGCGCTTTCGCTCCGGGGCGCTGGGCAACATCGTGGTGAGCAACGCGCAGCACCCCGCCTTGTTTGGCAAGGTGCGCGTGCATGGCTACAACGGCGCCTCCGTAGGCGTGCAGACAGACGGCGGGGCCATGTTCATCGCCGGGGTGTCCGGCATCGCGCAGGCGCCGGTGAACGATTTGTGGACCATCCAGGGTGAGGAAGACCGCCTGGCGGACTACCAGGCCCAGGACCGGGCCCACTTTGAGGAGGTGGACAGCGTTCACCACTACCACCAGCTGCAGCTGCAGGACTTTCTGGACGCCATCCGGGAAGGCCGCGCGCCGCAGATCACTCTGGAGGACGGTCGGCGCACGGTGGAGCTGTTCACCGCCATCTACCGCTCCCAGCGTGACCGGGGCCTGATGACCTTCCCCCTCCAGGTGGAGGCGGAGGGCTTTGACGGGCGTGGATAACCTGGCCTGCGCCCAGTGATGATGTCCTGTGGTTGATTGTGAATAATCAGAGGGGACCGCCGCGGCGGTCCCCCCAAATCTTTGTGCTTCTTCGTGGCGCTGGCTTACCAGCTGGCCTTCATCGCCCGGGTCACCGCGTTTTGATGGGCGGTGTCCGTGCGGTTGGTGCCGTGGGTTTTGGAGTTGTAGAAATGGATGCAGAAGTGCCCGTCATAGTTGTTGTCTTTGATGGTCTCCTGGTCATGGGGCATGGTGTTCATGGAGGCCGCGTACACCTTGCCGTTGTAGCGCACCAGGATGGCGCGCCGTGCCCAGGAATAGGCCCCGCCGGCAATTTTCTTCAGGGTCTGGGCGTCCTTCTTGGTCAGGGGCTCCGCGTCCAGGTGGTTGCTGCCGCTCCAGCGCCGGGCCTGGAAGGTGAGGCCGCTGGACACATCCTTGATGGTGAAGCTGGCAAATTGCGGGATGGTGCCGCTGGAACGCTTCCAGTCCAGCCGCTGGGTGGTGTAGGCAGCCTCCCCGGCGTTGCGGCCAAACAGCGCGCGGAGGGTGCCATTGCCGGCGATGCCGTCGGCGGTCAGCTTGTGGGCGCGCTGGAAACGCTTCACCGCATCCGTGGTCAGGTCGCCATAGGAGGAATCCACCGCCGCCTTGTAATAGCCTTTCAGCTTCAGCGCCTGCTGCAGCGCGCGCACATGCTGCCCGCTGTCGCCCGGCCGGGTTCCCCGGGGCACTGTGATCTTTGAGATGTCGGTGATGCCCTTCATGCCCGGGTCGTCCTTGATGCTCACCGACTGGTTGCTGCTGCCGCCGCCCTTGCCAAACAGGCTGTTGATGGTGGCGCTGTTGGCCGACCCGGTCTGGGACAGCCCGGCGGCTTTCTGGAAGGCGCTCACCGCGCTCGCGGTCTGCTCGCCATAAATGCCATCCACGCGGCCTTTCAAAAAGCCCTTGATCTGCAGCGCGCGCTGCAGCTTCTCCACCGCGTCGCCGCTGGAACCCTTGCGGGTGGCGGCCGGGGCGGCGCCCAGGCCGGAGATGCTGGTCACCTTGTCATATTTGCTGGCCTGGCTGGTCTTTCCCTCCACGCCCAGGCCCCGCAGGGCGGAGCTGGGCAAATCCACCAGGCTGCGCATGATGTAGCCGTTCTTTTTGTCATATTCCACCGCGTAAAAATCGCCCCGGACGCCGGTCACGGTGACCTTGGTGCCCCGGTTCAGCTGCGCGTGCCAGACGCTGGAGGTGTTGGCGCGGGAGCGGAAAAACACCTTGTCCTTGTTCACGGTGCCAGTGTAGCTTTTGGCCAGGGCTGGGGTTGTGCCGGCAAGGATCAGCATCGCCAGCAACAGGGCAGCGGCGCGCGCCATCAGTTTGTTCATGGGCACCTCCTGTGGTCGGTCCATTCTGTGCTTGAGCACAATATATTACATAATTATTACGGTGTCAAGAGGCAATCAACACAATTTTAATAAATCTGCCGGCAGCCGCCGGACAGGTCGCCCGGCATGGACGGGAGTCCCGGCCCGTGCTACAATAAACGGGCGGATTTTCCGCGCAATACAGGCAAGAGGGGGCTGCATGTACGACATCCTCATCATCGGCGCAGGGGTTATCGGCTGCGCTGTGGCGCAAAGGCTGTCCCGCTACGCGGGGCGCTTTGCTGTGCTGGACCGGGCCCACGATGTGTCCGAGGGGGCCAGCAAGGCCAACAGCGGCATCGTGCACGCTGGCTATGACGCCAAGGCCGGCACTGAAAAGGCCAGGCTGAACGTCAAGGGCGCCAGGATGATGCGGCGCTACTGCCAGGAGCTGGGCGTGCCCTATGGTCAGCCCGGCGCGCTGGTGTTGGGCTTTCAGGAGGGGGATCAGAAGACCCTGCAGGGCCTGTATGACAACGCGCTGGTCAACGGCGTGGAAGGTTGTCGGCTGATTGAGCGGGAAGAGATCCTGGCCCTGGAGCCCCATGTCAACCCCCAGGTGCTGCTGGCCCTGCTGGTGCCTGAATCCGGCCTGGTCAGCCCCTATGAGCTCACCCATGCCCTGGCGGACGCCGCGAAGGAGAACGGGGTGGACTTTCTGCTGGGCGAGGCCGCGCTGGCGCTCCAGCACCATGAAGACCATTGGGAGGTCACCACCAGCCAGGGCAAGCGCCGGGCCCGCGCCATCATCAACTGCGCGGGCGCCCAGGCGGGGGAGCTGCACAACCAGATTTCCACCCGCAAGGTGCGGATTGTCCACAGGCGGGGCCAGTACTACCTGCTGGACCGCAGCCAGCCGCTGCTGTTCAACCGCACCCTCTTCCAGGTGCCCACCCACATGGGCAAGGGGGTGCTGGTCACCCCCACCACCCACGGCAACCTGCTGCTGGGCCCCACGGCGGAGGACATTGACGACGGCCTGGACACCGCTACCACCCGGGATGGCCTCAAGGATGTGCTGGACAAGGTGAAGCTGACCTATCCGGACGTCAACCTGCGGCAGGTCATCACCACCTTCTCGGGCATCCGCGCGCATGAGGTGGGCGGGGATTTCATCATCGGTGAGGTGGAGGGCGCCCCGGCAGGCGCCTATGAGGCCATCGGCATAGAAAGCCCGGGGCTGACCGCCGCCCCCGCCATCGGCGAGGAGCTGGGCGACTGGGTGGCCTACTACCTGAAGCTGGGGAAGAACCTGCGCTTTATCCCGCCCACCCCGCTGCCCAAGGCCTTCAACGCCATGAACGCGTCAGAGCGCCGCGCCGCCTACCGGGATGACCCGGATTACGGGCGCATCGTCTGCCGCTGCGAGCAGGTCACCGAGGCCGAGGTGCGCCGCGCCATCCGCCGGGGCGTGGGCGCCACCAGCCTGGACGGCGTCAAACGCCGCACCCGTGCGGGCATGGGGCGCTGCCAGGGCGGCTTTTGCTCCACCCGCGTGATGGAAATCCTGGCGGAGGAGCTGGGCCAAGACCTGCAGGACATGACCAAGCTGGGCGGGCACAGCCAGGTGCTGACTGGCAGCATTGAAAGAGGAGGCACAGCATGAGTGAGCAGCGCATCCCCGTGGACCTGCTCATTGTGGGCGCGGGCCCGGCGGGCCTGGCGGCCGCCATCGCGGCCAAGCAGGCCGGGGTCATGAACCTGGTGGTGCTGGAGCGTGAGGACGAGCAGGGCGGCATCCTCAACCAGTGCATCCACAACGGCTTTGGGCTGCACCGCTTCAAGGAGGAACTGACCGGCCCGGAGTACGCCCTGCGGGACATCCGCATGGCGCGGGACTTGAACATCACGGTGCACTGCGGCACCACGGTGCTGGACATCACGCGGGACAAACAGGTCACCGCGGTCAGCCGCGAGTTCGGCCTGCAGGTGTACCAGGCCCGGGCCATCATCCTGGCCATGGGCTGCAGGGAGCGCCCGCGCGGCGCGTTGGCCATCCCGGGCACACGCCCCGCCGGCGTGTTTTCCGCGGGCACCGCGCAGAAGCTGGTCAACATGGCCGGGCTCATGCCCGGGCGGCGGGTGGTCATCCTGGGCAGCGGCGACATCGGGCTGATCATGGCCCGCCGCATGACCCTGCAGGGGGCCAAGGTGCTGGCCTGCGTGGAGCTGATGCCCTATTCCAGCGGGCTCAACCGCAACATCGTTCAATGCCTGCAGGACTATGACATCCCCCTGCTGCTCAGCCACACAGTGGTGGACATCCAGGGGCGCGAGCGCCTCACGGGGGTAACGGTGGCGCGGGTGGGGGAGGACCGCTTGCCCATCCCGGGCACCGAGCAGGCCTATGAATGCGACACCCTGCTGCTGTCCGTCGGGCTGATTCCGGAAAACGAGCTTTCCCTCTCCGCGGGCGTCCGGCTCTCCCCGGTCACCCAGGGGCCCACGGTCAACAACCGCTACGAGACCAACATCAGGGGGATTTTTGCTTGTGGCAACGTGCTGCATGTGCATGACCTGGTGGATGACGTCAGCCAGGAGAGCATGCAGGCCGGCCAGAGCGCGGCGGCTTACCTGCGGGATGAGCGGCCGCCCTTCCTGCGCGCGCAGGTGAAGGATGGCCAGGGCGTGCGCGGCACGGTGCCCCAGCGGCTGGATGTGCCCCAGGGGGAGGTCACGGCGCCCGTCACCTTCATGTTCCGCCCGGATGCCGTCTACCAGAACCATTTTGTCACCATCCGCACGGACAATGAGGTGCTGCTCAGCCAGAAGCGCCTCATCCTTACCCCGGGGGAGATGGCGCAGGCCACCCTCAGCCCGCAGCTGCTGGCACAGGCCCGGGGGAAAACCATCACCCTTGAGATCACCAAGGAGAAACAAGGCCAATGAAGACACCCCAACCCAGGAACTACCTGATTGTGGGAGGCGTTGCAGGCGGCGCCTCCATTGCCGCGCGTCTGCGCCGGCTGGATGAGTCCGCCCGCATTACCATGCTGGAGCGCGGGCGCGACGTGTCCTTTTCCAACTGCGCGCTGCCCTATTTTTTAAGCCGCGAGGTGGAGGACGCCGAATCCCTCAAGCTGGTGGATCCGGAAACCTTCCACCAGCGCTACCGCATCAGCGCGCTCACCCACCACGAGGCCATGCGCATTGACCGCGCGGGGCGCCGCGTGCTGGTGCGCGACCTGGTGTCAGGCAGGGAGCGTGAGCTGCCCTATGACACCCTCTTCCTCTCCCCGGGCGCCAGCCCCATTTTGCCATCGGGCCTGCCGGGCATCCGGCAGCCCCACGTGTTCTCCGTGCGCAACGTGGAGGATGTGGAGCGCATTGACCGCTACCTGAGGCAGCATGACATCCGCCAGGTCGCCGTCATTGGCGGGGGCTTCATCGGCGTTGAGGTGATGGAGAACCTGGTGGAGGCCGGCATCAAGGTCAGCCTGATCGACCAGGCGCCCCAGGTGATGCTGCCCTTTGATGAGGACATGGCCCAGTTCCTGCACAAGGAGATTGTGGACTGCGGGGTGGAGCTCATCCTGGATGACGGGCTGGACAGCATCCAGCCAGACGGTGTCACCCTCAAATCCGGCCGTACGGTCAGTGCGGGCGCGGTCATCATGGCCATCGGGGTGCGGCCGGAAACCATGCTGGCGCAGCAGGCGGGGCTTGAGCTGGGGCAGACCGGCGCCATCCTGGTGGATGAGCGGATGCAAACCAGCGACCCGCACATCTACGCCGTGGGCGACGCGGTGGAGGTGCGCAGCCTGCAGACCGGGCAGCCCACCCGCCTGGCCCTGGCCGGCCCCGCCCTGCGCCAGGCGCGGGTGGCGGCCAACAACGCCGCCGGCTTGCCCGACCGTGTACAGGGCGTGCTGGGCGCCAGCGTGCTGCGGGTCTTCTCCCTCAACGCGGCCAGCGTGGGGCTTAACGAGCGCCAGTGCCAGGCCCTGGGGCAGCCCTATGCCCTCAGCTTTGTCAGCCCCATGGACAAGGTCGGCATCATGCCCGGCGCCATGCCGCTGTTCTTCAAGCTGCTGTATGAACCGGAAAGTGGCCGCGTGCTGGGCGCCCAGGCCATCGGCCGCGGCGGCGCGGACAAGCGCGTTGATGTGGTGGCCACCCTGCTGCGCTTTGGCGGCACGGTAAAGGACCTGGCCACCCTGGAACTGGCCTATTCCCCGGTGTTCTCCACCGCCCGGGACGTGGTCAACCAGGCCGCGCTGTCCGCCTGTGATGTGCGGGAGGGCTTGGTGGACACGGTGATGTTTTCCAAGGCCCGCACCTTGCATCAGCAGGGCGCCCTGTTTGTGGATGTGCGTGAGGAGGACGAGTTTGAGCTGGGCCATATCAAGGGCGCGGTCAACATTCCCCTGAGCCGGCTGCGCGAGCGCATGGGGGAGATCCCTAGGGACCGGCCGGTCTATCTGCATTGCCGCAGCGGCCAGCGCAGCTACAACGCCGCCCGGGTGCTGCTGCAGTCGGGCTGGGAGCGGGTGTATAACCTGGCTGGCTCCTACATGGCGCTGTCCTGGCACGAGTTCTACCATGACCAGGTCAGCGGGCGTGAGCCCATCCTGACCGACTACCAGTTTGACTGATGGCGCGATTCGTGCCAGGATAAGGCCATGAAGACCTGCTCGTTCACCCGCCGCTTGCTGTCCCTGCTGCTGTGCCTGGCGCTGCTGCCGGCCCTGTATGCCGGGGCAGGGGGGGACCAGGCCGCTGCCACCCCCATCCACATCACCGTGGATGGGGATATTCTGCCGCCTGATGGCGAGGGCCTCTACCTGTATGTCATGCCCCTGCTGGGGGCAGACTGCATGCTGCTGGTCCAGGCTGGGCAGACCATGCTGGTGGACATGGGCAAGCGCAATGACCTGCCCGTGATCCAGGAACACCTGGATCGCCTGGGCATTGACCGCATTGACATCGCCTTCAACACCCACCCCCACTCCGACCACATCGGCGGCATGGTGGACTTGGCGCAGGCCTACCCGGTGGGGCGTTTTATCACCGTCTTCCCGCTGGACTTTGTGGGCCCTTCGGTGATGCAGAACCACACCATCAACAACCTGAAGAAGATGCGGGTGCCCATCGAGCGCATGCGGGGCGGCGACGCCTTCGCCCTTGGCCAGGCCCAGGTCCGCGTGATGAAAACCAGCCACACCAACATCAACGGCGCCAGCGCCATGCTGCACATCCAGTATGGGGACACCAGCCTGCTGCTGGCGGCCGATGTGAACCGGGTGGCCCAAAGCCGCCTCAACCTGAACCATGGCGACCAGCTCCGGGCTGATGTGCTCAAGTACCCCCACCACGGCCAGGAAAAGCTGGACGAAAGCTTTACGCGGACCATCAACCCCGGCCTGGCCCTCATCACCCATGGCTCCGCCAACACGCTGGAAGGCCAGAAGTGGCTGGACCGCTTTGAGGTGCCCTACCTCTTCGCCTCCTGGGGGCTGATTAGCCTGCACAGCGATGGCACCGCCATCCAGGTCACCCAGGCATTGAGCGAGGACAGCCGCGGCATCCGCGAGCGCTGGGAAGCCGGCCGCTGAACGGTCACTTACACACCCAGGCCCGGGCAAACTTGCCCGGGCCTGGGTTGTGTTTTGTTCTAAGCGCTATGGCCGTGCCAGCCAGCGCAGGGCTTCCTCCCGGCTGGAACAAAAGCGCGCGCTGCCTGCCAGCCCCGCGGCCTGAAGGTAGGCCTTCAGCGCCAAACTCTCCACCAGCTTGATGTTTCCATAGACTGCCAGCCTGATCTGATAATCGCCCAACTGCCTGGCCAGCTGGGTGACAAAGCCGGTCCGCAGGTCAAAGCGGCCCTCATCTATCAATTCCCGCGCGGCCAGCACCCGGGTAAACTGCCCCTTGGCAAGCTGCGCCAACATCTGGCTGATGGCGTTCGCGTCCTGGATGGCGCCGGGCGCGCCCGTCACCTGGGCAATCAGCGCGCCGTGGACCTCAACCGGCTGGATGCTCAGGCCCTTCACGCGCTTTCCAGCACCTTCCGAATCAAGATGAAGGGGGTCAGCTCCTTGCCCTGGCCGGAGGGGTTGTCCGCCAAGGCCTCCTGGATTTCCCCATCGCTCAGGGGGCTGGCCTGGCTCTTGCCCAGCTGGTTGCGGTGGAAGTCGTTGGCGTCCATCACCACCATCGGGATGCCGGTCTGTTCGGTCAGTTCATCGCACAGCCGGCTGGCGTCCGGCGGGTTGATGACGGCCAGCTCGTGGTACTCCGCAAAGTCCGAGTCGGGGTAGAAGCCGTCAATGCCCGCGATGTCGTGCCCGCACACCTTGTAGAACACGCCCTTGATGCCAAAGGGCTTGGTCAGGGCGCTGAGCACCGCGGCCAGCAGCACCCGGGGCAGGCCCGCGATGTCGATGGTCATCTGCAGCTTGTAGGGCTCGTGCATGCCGATGCCGGTGCTGTTGTGCCCGGCAAAGCGCCACAGCAGCCGGGCGAAGAAGCCGGGTTTGACCTCCTCGCGGGTTTTCACGCTGCCCACGCACATCCCCATCACCTTGGCGCCAAAGGACAACAAATCCCCCGGCTGGTACAGCGGCTGCACGTAACGCCTGACCAGGGCGGCCTGGTCCTCATGGGGCTTTATGAAATGGGTGGCAATGGCGAAGCGCTGGTAGCGCCGGCCTTCCTGCCCCGCGATCTCCCCCCGGTCGTAGTAGGTGATGTCGCCAATCTGCCGCCTTTGGCTTTCCAGGTTGCGGGTGCCGTCCTGGGCACGCAATTGTTCGGACATGTGTCTGCCTTCTTTGTTTTATTCCGCGGTTCCGGAGAACAGCGGGTAGGTATAGCGCAACAGGTGCTGCGCCAGCAGCACCGTGCCGTGGTCGCGGACCTGGGAGGCGCCGTTGGTGGTCAGCGTGAACACAAACCCGCTGTCCGGCTCAAAGTAGCTGTTGTTGTTGGCCCCGCCGGTCATGCCCTGGTGGCCGTAGATGACCTTGCCCGGCAGCACACGGGTGTTACGCTCCATGAACAGCCCGTAGGGGCTCTCCCCGGTGACGGACGCGCCCAGCAGGTGCTGCTGTTCCCGCATGAGCAGCGTGGTGCGCTCGCTCAGCAGCCGGTGGCCGTCCAGGCTGCCGTCGGTGGCCAGGGCATAGGTGAGGCGGGCCAGGTCACGCGAGCGGATGAAGAGCCCGCCCACCATGGTGCGGTAGTGCGTGTCCGGCGACGCGAAATCCTCATACGCGTCCCGCAGGTAGCGGGAGCCGGCCTTGTACAGCTTGCCGTTCCTGTGCAGGTTGGAGATGTGCTCCGGCTCCTTCAGCCAGCTGGCTACCAGGGAGGCGTCAATCTGGAGCGGGTCAAACAGCCGTTCCTGCACAAAGCGCGCCACGCTCTGCCCGCTGACCGCCTCCACGATGCTGCCCACCAGGCCCGAGCCGAAGTTGGAATAGCGGTAGCTGTTCCCCGGCTGTGCCCGGCGAAAGTTGGCCGGGCTGCGCTTTTTGTTGCCCAGCATCTGCGCCACCGTGCTGCTCAGGCGGTTGTAGCCGCCAGCCTCAGACACCGTGGAGGTATGGCTCATCAGCTGCCTGAGGGTGATGGGCGTGCGGGGGTAGTAGGGGTTGCGGATGGTGTAGCCAAAGTACTGGCTGATGTCCGCGTCCAGCTCCACCAGGCCCTCATCCACCAGCTGCAGGATGGCCAGGGTGCTGACCAGCTTGGTCACGCAGTCCATTTTGAAGTAGGTGCGCTCATCCACCGGCAGCTTGCTGTTGACGCTGCGCAGGCCATAGTCCCGCTCATACACCACCTGGCCGTCCTTCATGATCACCAGGGAGCCGCCAATGGTGCGGGCCCGGGAGAAGATGCGGTCCACCTCCTGGTCAACCTGGGCCAGGTCCAGGGTCTGGGCCTGGGCGGGCATCAGCCCGGCCAGCAGGGCCAGCAGCAGCAGCATCGCCAGAAACTGTCTCATGTGTACCTCGCGCGTTGGGATAGGCCGCCCCAGTGTAGCGCATGGCCGCTGAAAGCGTCAAGGTGGCGCGCTTGATAAGGCGCATGCGGCTATGGTAAGATGCGGATATACAAATAAAAGAGAAAAGAGGTGATTTTGTGGATCTGAGCGGCCAGATTGTGCTGGCATATCTTGAGGAGGATGACACCCGCCGCGTGCTGTACCGCGTGCGGCCCTTGATGAGCGAGCAGGGCCCCATCACCCTGGAGGATTTGGAAGCCTATGGCGAGGAGGGCTACCTGCGCGTGGCGCCTGACCGGCAGGAGCAGCACAGCTTCAAGGACCGCATGGGCGCTCTGGGCAGCCTGTGCGTCATCGACCTGCGGGATACCCAGGCATCCTTGGGCAAGGTACGCCCCAACAAGAACTATCAGCCCGGCCGCGGGGAAACCAACCGCTACATCGTATATTCAGATGCCGTCAAGGCGCTGCCCCGTGACCTGGTGTATGAGGTGGTCACCGGCGCCAACAGCGTCAAGGCGCTGACTGGCCTGTACTATCTGCGCGAGGGCGGCCGCATTTCCGGCCCGCACTGCCCGGACAACTCCCTCAGCTGCCCGGATTCCCAGGTGCTCATGCCCGACTGTGAGCGACTTTTCCTGGTGGAGATGCCCGACCACAGCAGCCGCATGTTCTATTGGCCGCTGCGGGAGGAAACCCCACCGCAGCAGGCAATGCCCCGGCAGGCGATGCCTGAGGAGCCAGCGCCCGGGCAGGACGGGGCTCCATCCCCGGATTTCCAGCCCTCACCGGAGCAGCCCACGGCTGAGGCCGCGCGCCTCGCCGCCCCGGTACCCGCCCTGGCCCTGCAGGAGCAGTTTGCCATGGCCGCGGCCCAGCTGCACCGGGTGCTGAGCCTTTCCGGCTTTGACATCAGCCCACCCCAGGCCGCGCACCTGCTGCTGCTGTGCCTGCTCTCCTGCCGCCTGCAGCTGGTGGGGGACAACCTGGCCGATGCCCGCTACGCCGCCCTCATCCTGCTGGGCCTGCTGCCGGATGGCCAGGCCGCGATGGACACCCAGGTGGTCAACGACGAGGGCCTGCCCCTGCAGCTCATGTACTCGGACAGCAGCAGCATGCGCCGGCGCATCAAGCGCTACCTGGCCTCACCCTGGCCGGTGGTCCGCCTGTTCAGCGCCCGCGGCATCCCGGACATGGCCCCGGACTTTGAGCGGCTGGACCTGGGCGCGCTGCGGGCCGGCCTGTCCGGCCGCCGCCCGCCCCTGTCCCTGCAGGATGAGGCCCGCCTGGGCGCCCTGTATGGCCGCCTCAGCCACGAGGGCTGTGCCCTGCCGCTGCAGCTGCGCGCCCGCATGGCCGATTACCTGGGCTACAGCGCCCAGCTGTCCCAGCTTGAGGAGGAGAGCGCCTTTGACCTGGCGCTGCGGGCCTATGCCCTGCCTTACCTGCAGGCGCGCGGCTATGGCGATGAGGAAATCAGCGAGTTGCTGGACATTGAAAACCTATAGCAGCACGGCCAACCCGCGGGTCAAGCAGTGGCGGCAGCTGCAAAGCGCCGCCGGCCGCCGCGCGCACGGCCAATTCCTGGTGGAAGGCGAGCACCTCTGCCAGGAGGCGCTGGCCGCGGGCGCAGCCCTCACCCTGCTGGTCCAGGGCGATGCCGCCGCGCGGTACCAGGGGCTGATTGCCCGGGCGGAGGAGGCCTGCCTAGTCAGCCCCCAGGTGATGAAGGCGCTGACGGACAGCGTCACCCCCCAGGGCTGCGCCGCGGTTTGCCGCCTGCCCCAGCCCCAGCCCCTTGCCCAGGCCGGGCCGTGGCTGCTGGCGCTCAACCGCCTGCAGGACCCCGGCAACCTGGGCACCATCTGGCGCACGCTGGATGCCGCCGCCTTTGATGGGCTGCTGGTGGATCCGGGCTGCGCGGACCCCTTCTCGCCCAAGGCGGTGCGCGCCAGCATGGGCGCAGTGTTCCGTGTGCCCGTATATTTCTGTGAGCACCTGGCGGCCTGCCTGTCCGGCCTGCCCCACACCCTGGTGGCCGGCGACCTGCGTGGCAGCCCCTATTTTGACCATCCGCCCTTTGGGGACCAGGTCTGCCTGCTGGTGGGCAACGAGGGCGCCGGGCTGGATCCTGGCCTGCTGGCCCTGGCCCATCACCGCCTGAAGCTGCCCCTGCCCGGGGGCGCTGAGTCCCTCAACGCCGCGGTGGCAGCCGGGCTGATGATTTATGACGTGCTGCTCAGCGGCGGACACCGTCAATAAAAGGAGCTGCCTGGGCAGCTCCTTCTAATATGGGGCCGATATGTCTGGCTCAGGCGCTCTTGCGCAGCAGGCGCACGATCCAGATGACGATGCAGGCGCCCGCGATCGCCACAAGCAGGGCGCCAATGCTGAAGCCCTCGTTGTAGTTGATGCCCAGCAGACCGGCTACAAAGCCGCCCACCACGCTGCCAATGATGCCCAGGATGATGTTGGTGACAATGCCGCCGGAGCTGCCCATCAGTTTCCCGGCGATCCAGCCGGCCAGTGCGCCAAACAGGGCCCAAAGCAGTAGGTTGGTTAACATGCCTGTGTCCTCCAATGTTCAGAATGTGCAGGTAGCCTGCACCTTCAATATACCCGCATTCACCTGACAAAACGGGCAACAGCCGGTTCTGTCCTGATTTTGTGCATACTCACCAAATCTGACATGTTTGGACCCGCGAAGCGGGTATACTGCAGGTACGGAGGTGATTTCATGGACCAGCTGGACGACAAGCTCAGAAACATTGTGCTGGCCGGTATTGGCGCCGTGGTGCAGACGGTGGAAAAATCCAGGGATGCCATCGCGGATTTCGCCAAAAGCGCCGAGGCCAAATCGCTGGCTGACAAGGGTGAGAAGGCGGTGCAGTCCGCCGTGGACGCGGGCGCGCAGGCCTTGAAGAAAGTCAAGGACGCCATCACTGAGGCCGAACTCAACGACCGCGTGCGCAAGGAAAAGGACCGCCTGAAGAACCTGGCCCGCCAGGTGCACGAGCTGAGTGCAGAGCAAACCGAAGTCTTTGACGAACTGCTGCGCCGGCTGCGCGAGAAGCCGCCGGAGATGTCCTTTGGCCCGATTGAGGGCAAGGACCCCCCCTCAGAGGAAGCGCTGGGTCCGCCCGGCGTGTCCGGAGCCGCGCAAGTCCCCCAGAACGACGGCAAAAAGCCCTATTCGCCCACCTCGCCGGATGATGAATACAACGTCCGCAGGATTCAGACCAACGTCATGAACGAGCACCTCAAACAAAACGTCCCGCCGGATTTCTAAAGCAAGTCAGGGCAACAAAAAAGTGTCTCCGGACACTTTATTGTTGTTGGGCGCCTAGGGCCACGCAGATTGCAGCCAGCGCGGTCAGCTGTCCTTCACCATCCGTTGGCGGCGTGAGGGGCTGTCAATCAGGTCAAAGGGCTTGAAGCGCAGCGCGGACCAGTCCTCATCCAGGGCCACCTGGCTGACCGGCTCATAGTTGTAGGGCAACAGCGGCGCCCAGCCCTGGTCGCGGGTCAGGTCGCTGCGGTAGCGCCGGGAGCTTTTCTTGGGGTAGGCCAGCCAGTGCACGGCTTCCCGGTCCAGCCCCGGCAGAACCCGCGCCACCAGCGCGGCCAGGGCCTGGCGGTCCGCGGCAAAGCCCAGCACGGCCTGCGCGCCTTCTGGCAGGCTGTCCACCCGGGCCACCTCCTTGGGGAACAGGGGCTCCAGGTGCGCGGGCAGCCCCAGCACCACCAGGGGGCGCCCCCGCAATTGCAGCTTTTTCATCAGGGCGTGCCCGGACATTTATTGCTCTCCCTGCTTGTCGTTCTCATGCAGCATGTCGTTGCGCAGCTGCCAAAGCCGGTCGGACCAGTCCACTTTAAAGGCTGTGGGGTAGACCAGGCGCAGGTGCTGCTCCCAGATGCTGGCCTCCTCCGCCTCCCGGTGGGCGCGGATCTGTGCCAGGCTGGGCAGCTCGCCCGCCGGCTGCCCGCCGCGCACCAGCGGCTGCAGCAGCTTCTTTGCCCTGAAATCCTGCAGTGTCATCTTTTTCCAGGTGTCCTGTGGGTCAAAGATGGTCAGCGGCCGGGTTTCGTCCACCACCTCATCATCCAGGGTGATCAGGTCAGCCACAGCCATGCCCGCCTGGTCATACAGGCGGTAAACCTCCTGCCGTCCGGGCAGGGTCACCTTGACGGGGTTGTCCGACAGCTTGATCTTGGGCACCAATACCCCATCGGTCTCCAGCGCGTTCATCTTGTATACGCCGCCAAAGGCGGAGCGCTCGTGGCTGGTGATCAGCTTGGTGCCCACGCCCCACAGGTCAATCCGCGCGCCCTGCTGCTTCAGATCCCGGATGAGGTACTCATCCAGGTCGTTGCTGGCGCAGATGATGGCGTCCTCAAAGCCGGCCTGGTCCAGCATCTCCCTGGCCTGGATGCTCAGATAGGCCAGGTCGCCCGAGTCCAGGCGGATGCCCAGGGGCTTGTGCCCCTTTGCGCGCAGTTCCTCAAACACCCGGATGGCGTTGGGCACGCCGGATTCCAGCGTGTCAAAGGTGTCCACCAGCAGCAGCGCGTTGTTTGGGAAGCAGGCGGCATAGGCGCGGAAGGCGGCCAGCTCGCTGTCAAAGCTCATCACCCAGCTGTGGGCGTGGGTGCCGCTGACGGGGATGCCGAAGGCCTGCCCGGCCAGCACGTTGGAGGTGGAGGCGCAGCCGCCGATGAAAGCCGCCCGCGCGCCCAGCACCCCGGCATCCGGCCCCTGGGCCCGGCGCAGGCCAAACTCCATCACCCGGTCGCCCTTGGCCGCGCGGTACACCCGGTGCGCCTTGGTGGCAATCAGGCTCTGGTGGCCCACCAGGGTGAGCAGGCTGGTCTCAATCAGCTGCGCCTGGGCCAGCGGCGCGTCCACCCGGACGATGGGTTCCCCCGGGAAGATGATGCTGCCCTCGGGGATGATGTCGATGTCCCCGGTGAAGCGAAAGCCCTTCAGGTACGCGAGGAAGCCCTCATCAAACTGCTTCAGGGACCGCAGGTAGGCCAGGTCCTCCTCCTCAAAGCGCAGCGCCTGGATATAGTCCAGAAACTGGGCGTTGCCGGCCATCACCGCGTAGCGCAGCCCCGGCGCGTCCCGGAAGAACATGGTGAAGACGGCACGGCGCTGGTCCATGCCGTTCTTGTAGTAGCCATACAGCATGGTCAGCTGGTAGAGGTCGGTCATCATGGTCAGGTTTTTCATGGTCATCCTTTCATCTCAGGCCTTTGCCTGCAGGTCAATCTCAGCCAGCCAGGCCTGGGCCTGGACGTCAGAGGCCAGGGAAAAGCCGCCCCTGGGGGAGAGGGAGACACCCAGCACGGCTGGGCCGTCAGGCAGGCAGTTGCGCTTGAACTGGTTGCGGAAGAAGCGGGTGAACAGGCTGCGCATCCGGCTTAGGATGTCCTCCCGGCTGTAACAGCCGCCAAAGGCGGCCAGCGCCCGGTCCAGGATGGCGCGCGGGGCGGCCTTGTCCTTCAGGAAATGGTGCAGCATGAAGTCATTGAGCTCATAGGGCCCAAGCAGGTCCTCCGTGCGCTGGGTGATCTGCCCGTCCTGGCCTGGCAGCAGCTCCGGGCTGATGGGGGTGGCCAGGATGTCCAGCAGCGTGTCCCGCAGGGCGCCATCGCCCGCGTCCAGCGCGTGCTGATGGATGATCAGGCGGATGGCGCTCTTGTACAGCCCGGCGTTCACGCCGTACATGCTCATGTGGTCCCCGCCATAGGTGGTGAAGCCCAGCGCCAGCTCGCTCAAATCCCCGCTGCCCACCATCAGCCCGCCCAGGCGGTTGGCCAGGTCCATCAGCACCTGGGTGCGCTCGCGGGCCTGGGCGTTTTCATAGGCGGCGTCATGGGTGGCAGGGTCCTGCCCGATGTCCTCAAAATGCCGCAGGATGCTGCCGGTCAAATCAATTTCCCGCTCCTCAAGCCCCAGGGCCCCGAGCAGCCTCAAGGCATTACCCCGGGTGCGCGGTGAGCTGCCCAGCCCCGGCAGCGAATAGCCATGGATGCTGGCGCGGGGCAGGTTCAGGATGTCAAAGGCCTGGCAGGTGATGAGCAGCGCGATGGCCGAGTCCAGCCCGCCGGACACCCCCAGGGTGGCGCTTGTCGCGCCAATGCGCGCCATGCGCGTCGCCAGCCCCCGGGCGGCAATCTCCAGCGCCTCCCGGCACCAGGCGGCGCGCTTTGGACCTTCCGGGGGCGCGAAGGGCACCCGCGGGTTTAGGCTATGCTCCCCCGTGGCGGCAGGGGCATCGTGTTGGCAGCCTGCCAGGGCCAACTCTGCAACCGCGGCTTCACCGGCAAAAGGCGGCGCGGCGGCCAGCACGCGCCCGCCCTGCACGAGGGCCGCCTCGCCCGCGTATACCAGGTCGGTGGTGGATTCGTTGGCGCCCGCGTTGGCATAGGCAAGGGCAGCGCCTCCCTGGCTCAGGGCCGCCAGGGTTTCCGGCATGCCGCCCAGCCCGCCCGCCACAGCCGGCGTGAGCGCCGGCAGGATATACAGGGCGCAATTGTTTTCGCCCGCGCGCGCCCTGTCCCGCGCGATGAAATCATCATAAAACAGCACGCGGGCCTGCCTTTGGCCATGCCCGCCCAATTCCAGGCTGCCCTCGGTGGCGCAGGGCAGCCGCTGCCCCAGGAAGCTGACCATGCCCGCAAACCCGGGGTCAAACACCGCCTTTTGTTGCGCTGTCAGGCAGCCCTTGAGCACAAAGGAGGCGATGGCGCCCTCCCGCGCGATGGCCAGCGCGCTGTACACCCGGCCCTGGTGGCCCAGCGGCAGGCCGAACACGCAGGTCATTTCCGCGCAGGCAGCCGCGATGGTGTGGGCTGCCTGGGCACAGGCAGCCAGCAGCGTCTCGTGGGCAAACAGGCTGCCCAGGCCGCTGCCGCACAGGCACAGCTCTGGCAGCACCAGCAGTTCCGCGCCCGCGGCCTGTGCCTGCCTCACCCGCGCCAGCACAGCCCGTGTGTTTCGCGCCAGGTCACCCGGCGCGCCCTCCGCCGGCGCGCAGGCCATCACCCGCAAGTTGTCAGCCACCATCGCCCGCTTTCCGCCGCCCCCGCGGCCTGTGTCATTGCCTTGTTACGCCCCATGATAATCATTTCCATCCCCCGGGGCAAGGGCCGGGCTGGCGCCCAGCCCCCCGGCTTGCTATACTGGTGCCCAACTGATGATACGGGAGGGCGGAACATGCGGCTGGGCATCCTGGGAGGCACCTTTGACCCCATCCACCTGGGCCACCTGCGCATTGCCGTCACCGCCATGCAGGAGGCCCAGCTGCATGAGCTGCTGCTGCTGCCCGATGGCGACCCGCCACACAAGCAGCCCCTCACCGATGGGGCGGACAGGCTGCGCATGGCCCGCCTGGCGGTGGCGGGCTGCCCCGGCTTTTCGGTGTCTGACATGGAGCTGAGAAGGCAGGGCACCACCTACACCGTGGACACCCTGGTGGAGCTGCTCAACCAGGACCCCGGCAGGGAGCTGTATTACATCATCGGCGCGGACACCCTCAAGCTTTTCCCCACCTGGAAGACCGCCGGCAAGGTGGCGGGGCTGTGCCGGATGCTGGTGGCGCCGCGCCCGGGCAGCGACCTGGACGAAATCCGCTGGTTCCAGCGCAAGCTGTTTGCCGATTATGGGCTGGTCAGCATGCTGCTGAGCGAGCCCGGGCCGGACATCTCCTCCACCGCCATCCGGCAGATGGTGCGGGCAGGGGAGGACATCAGCGCCTTGGTGCCCAGGGCGGTGGCTGATTACATCAAGGACAAGGGGCTCTACCTGCCGGACTGAGGGCAGGCCCTGTCATCACTTTGCACAAGCAAAAAACCACCGTTTCCGGTGGCTTTTTCTATGGCCTGAGCCAGTTTTTAGGCGTTCTTAGTAGCGGGCCTGGTTGTGCTTGCTGAAGCAGTCGTGGCAGTAGACCGGACGGTCACCGCGGGGCTGGAAGGGCACCTGGGTGGTGGCGCCGCACTCGTCACAGATCACGGAGAACATCTGGCGCTCGCCGCGGTTCTGGGAACGGCGGTTGGCACGGCAGCTGGGGCAGCGGCCGGGCTCGTTCTGGAAGCCCTTCTCGGCATAGAAGGCCTGCTCGGAAGCGGTGAAGGGGAATTCGGCGCTGCACTCGCGGCAGGTCAGGGTTTTGTCGGTGTACATGTATACATGTCCCTCCTTGATAATTGTCCAAACCGATGCGATGTAAGGTTCCGTGGCGCATGGCATCAGTTTCCTGATGAATTACCGGAGGAACACCTGAATCCCTGGGCTTGGTCCGTGAGTATCCTACCACAAGTAATTCCGTTTGCATAGCATCCGGATGAAAATTTTCGCTGTTTTCTCATCACTTGGGGTCAAATTGTCCTGTTTCCGGGATAAACCAGGCAATTGACAGCCACAGGCCGGGGCGCTACAGTGTGCTCAGGTACCATATGGAGGAT
Organism: Clostridiales bacterium; assembly: GCA_012728815.1. Classification (GTDB taxonomy): domain Bacteria; phylum Bacillota; class Clostridia; order Christensenellales; family Aristaeellaceae; genus UBA6115. The sequence continues at coordinate 24,337 of JAAYEI010000031.1, read as the reverse complement.
CGCTTATGCATCAGCGCATGATTTTGACGCCCCTTGGCCCCATGCTGGCCATCCAGGAGGGGGAGCACCTGGTGGCCCTGGATTTTATCCGCGAGGGGGACATCCCCGGCGGCAACCAGGACGAGACCCCCTTGTTGCTGGAGACCCAGCGCCAGCTGGAGCAGTATTTCCAGGGCCAGCGCCAGTCGTTTACCATTCCGCTCAAGCCCCGGGGCACCGACTTCCAGCAGGCGGTGTGGGCGCGCCTGCGCGCCATCCCCTATGGGCAGACAGCCACCTATGGCCAGCTGGCCCGGGAAATCGGGCGGCCCCGCGCCTTCCGCGCGGTCGGCCAGGCCAACCACGTCAACCCCATATCCGTCATCATCCCCTGCCACCGCTGCGTGGGCGCCAGCGGGAAACTGGTGGGCTACGGCGGGGGACTGGACCGCAAGGAAGCGCTGCTCAAGCTGGAGCGGAAATCTTGATTTTCAAGGCAGATACAATTATAATACACTGGAAATTGAGAGGAGTCGCAGCATGAAATTTATCGTGGAAACCTCAGCGCGCCACGCGCATGTCTCCCAGGCGGACCTGGAGACCCTGTTCGGCCCGGGCAGCAGCCTCACCCACCGCAAGGACCTGTCCCAGCCCGGCCAGTTTGCCAGCGAGCAGAAGATCGCCGTGGTGGGCCCGCGCGGCCAGCTGAATGTCACCATCCTGGGCCCCACCCGCAGCAGCACCCAAGTCGAGCTGTCCCTGACGGACGCGCGCGCCATCGGCCTGACCGTGCCCGTGCGCGAGAGCGGGGACACCGCCGGCACCACCGGCTGCAAGCTGGTTGGCCCCGCGGGGGAGCTGGAGCTCAAGGAGGGTGTGATTGTCGCCAAGCGCCATATCCACATGAAGCCGGAGGACGCCCAGCGCCTGGGTGTGCAGGACCGCCAGGTGGTGAGCGTGAAGGTGGAGACCAAGGACGGCCGCTCCCTGATTTTTGGGGACACCGTGGTGCGCGTCCACCCCACCTTTGCCCTGGCCATGCACATTGACACCGATGAGGCCAATGCCGCCGGCGCCGCCGGCGAGGTCTACGGGCAGATCGTGGAAATCGCCTGAACCAGGCCGCGAGGCAAAAAAGGGCCGGGGCTGTGACAGCACCCGGCCCTTTTTTGTGCGGCCTAATTGTCCGGCAGGCTGCGCGCCTGGGGCTGCAGCTGCCGCAGCTCCCGTACCGGGCCCACCGGGCGGATGCCCCGGGCGTCCAGGGCCTGCTTGAGGGCGGCGTTCACCGCCAGGTAGGCGCTCCACCAGTCTGGCGTTCTGGCCCAGCAGCGCAGGGAAAAGACCAGGGTGCCGTCCTGGATGCGCTCCAGGAAGGCGGTGGGCGCGGGTTCTGTGAGCACCAGCGCGCAGCCGCTGGCGGCCTCTTCCAGCGCGCTGGTCACCGCCTGGACATCCTGGGCATAGTCGGTGGTCACGCTCAGGTCCACGCGCCGCGCGTCATACCAGCTGAAATCGGTCACCACCCCGTTTGACAGCAGGGAGTTGGGGATGACCACCTTCTTGCCGTCCAGGGTTTTCAGCGTCGTATACATGATGGAGATGCTCTGCACCACCCCGTCCGCGCTGTCTGTCCTGATGTAGTCGCCGGCCTTGAAGTGGCGGAAGGCCAGGATCATCAGCCCACCGGCGAAATTACTCAGGCTGCCCTGCAGCGCCAGGCCGATGGCCAGGCCCAGGGAGGTGAGCACCGCGATGAAGGAGGCCGCCGGCACCCCCAGGTACATCAGCAGGCTGATGACCAGCAGCGAACGCAGCGAGATGACCGCCCCGCTGTCCAGGAAGCCGATCAGGCTTTTGTCCAGCTTGCTCTTGCTCAGCGATCGCATCATCAGGTTCCGGATGATTTTGATCAGCTTCAGGCCCACCAGCAGCATCACCACGGCGCTGATGATCTTCAGCGCCAGGTCCGCGGTGGCGTTGGACAAAAAGGTTACAATCTCGTTCCAGAAGGTTTCCATGCCGCAGTTCGCTCCTTGTCTTGTGTTGTCCGGGTTCGTTCTCAGGCCAGCAGGTGGCGGATGGCGGCGTTCACCATTTCGGGCACGCGCTGGCACAGGTCCGTCAGGTTCACCCGCTCAGTGGCCTTGTGGAAGTCCTTGCCCCAGGGGCCGATGTTGAACACCGGGATGGCCAGCCCGCGGATCTCATCAAAGGGGATGCTGTACATCTCACCCCACAGCAGCATGTTGGCCTGGATGAAATCGGTGTTTTCCCGGCTGCCCTCAAACATCCCGTAGCTCAGGTCCGAGATGCCGGTGTAATAGTTTTCCACATACAGCTGGCTGCCCAGGGCCTGCTGGGCGAAATCCTCCAGGTGCCTGATCAGCCCGGCCACCGCCTGGCCCTTGCCCGCCAGCTTGTGCGCGCTCACATGCGGGTAATAGGGCGGGGCCATGGCCAAGACCACCAAGGGGTCTTTGTCCTTGAGGTGGCTGAGGGTGCGCTCAATCAGCAGGAAGGCGGCCTCGGCCAGGCTGAGCTCCCCCTGCGCGACGCGCCGCGCCACCTGGGGCTCAAAGCTGGCCAGGTCCGCCTGACAGGCCTCCCCCGCGTCCCTGAGCGCCAGCTGGCGGGCATCCTCATAGGTCATTACCCGCGCCTGCCAGGGCAGCCGCGCCTTTTCATCCCCGGTATAGCGGCGGTAGCTGGCGGTGGTCCGGTCAATGACCCGGTCAAAGGCCTGCTGGCAGATGGTGTGCAGCTGCGCCATGATGTCCTGGGCCTGGCGCCCCAGGGTGAGCACGCTCATGTAACCGGCGGCGGCAGGCGGCAGGGATACGTCGTACACCTCCTTGCGGTCCCGCAGGTTCAGCCAGACCGGGGGCGGCGTTTTGGTGTTGCCCGCCTGTTCCAGGAAATCGGGGCTCAGCTCGGTCGCGGTGACGATCTCGCTGAGCAGGTGGACGGGGTTGAGCCCCTGGAAGACCTGCCCCACATGGGCCACCTTGCCCCGCGCGTAGCACACCGGCATCAGCTTGCCCACCGAGCCGTCATACACCCGCATGAGGGTTTCCTCCGTCCGCTCCTGGGGCTCCACATCCAGCAGCAGCACGTAGTTGAGCTGGTGGGCCTGCTGAAGTTCCACCATCAACCCCACGGCGGCGCGCATGCCCGCGGACAGGTTCTCCTCATCCGGCAGGCTCAGCAGCAGCAGGTTGCCCCGCAAATCCATGTGGCTGGCGTACTCCTCAAACAGTGCCAGGTGGATGGCGGCGCCGCCCTTCATGTCGGCCACGCCCCGGCCAAACAGCCACCCGCCGCCTTGAAGGTCCTGCCGGGTCTCTGCATCCAGGCCGGCGGGCTGCTTGGCATAGGCCTGGGTGAGGGCGCGGGGCTGGTGGGCCAGCGGCTGGAAGCTGCCATAATCCTGGGTGTCCACAGTGTCAGAATGGTGGATGAGCACGATGGTGTCGCGCCCCCCGCCCAGCAACAGCCCCCAGGGCACCTGGCGGCCCAGCGGGTCATGGGGGATGGGGTACAGGCCCCACTGCCCCGGCCGCTCCCTGAAGTAGGGCATGCCGGTAAAGTATTGCTCAAAGAAAGCCTGGTTGTTGTTTTCCAGCCTGGTGGCGGTGTGGGTGGGCCGGCCCACATAATCCTCCAGCAGCTGCCGGATGCGCTTGCCCCTGACACTGTCCATGGCGTGCTCCCCCTTGCTTCAGGGCCCGGGCAAATCCGTGGCTGCCGGGCTGCCTGTATTCATCATGAGTATGCATCTGCTAATCTACCATGCTTTTTGCGCCTGTTCAAGATGGCGCCCGCTGTGTGGCCTGGCCTGCCCCGGGCTTTATGCATCCGCGGGCTGCGGGTGTCCCCCGGGGCTGTGTGCGGCGCCGGCCATATGCCATCAGCAAATCGGACAAAGCCCGGCAAATTCTTCATCCCCAATGAATATACATTGTGCATATACAAGGGGGCACAAACATGGTATGCTGATGCCGGTACAAGCATATCAGGAGGACAGCCATGCGTCTATCCGTGTTCAGTGAGATTGCCCCCCTCAAGAAGGTGCTGCTGCACCGCCCCGGGTCAGAGCTTGAGCAGCTCACCCCCAACCACCTGGGGCGCATGCTCTTTGATGACATCCCCTACCTCATCGGCGCCCAGAAGGAGCACGACGCCTTCGCGGACATTCTGCGCCAGCACGGTGCCCAGGTGGTCTACCTGGCGGACATGATGGCCCAGGCCCTGGCAACAGCGCCTGAGATCAAGGAGCGCTTCATCAACGATTACATCAATGAGTCCGGTGACCTGGGCCGCTACTACGAGCAGCAGCTGCGCCAGCTGCTGGGCGGCATCCGGGAGGAAAAGACCCTGGTGCTCAAAACCATGGCCGGCGTGACCGACCGGGAGCTGGATGTCCGCCAGCGTCATCCCCTGGCCACCGCCATGGGCGATGATCTGAGCTTCATCACCGACCCCATGCCCAACCTCTACTTCACCCGGGACCCCTTTGTGGCCCTGGGCCAGGGCGCGCTCATCAGCCGCATGTACGCGCCTGCCCGGGGGCGGGAGAGCATCTATGGCCGCTACATCCTGCGCCACCATCCGGAATCCGGCGGCCGGGCCCCCATCTACTATGACCCGGCCCTGCCCTTCAGCATTGAGGGCGGGGATGTGCTCTGCCTGGACAATGGGTTGCTGGTGGTGGGCATCTCCCAGCGCACCACGCCCGAGGCCATCGAGCTGCTGGCCAGGCGCCTGCTGCAGGATGAGCACAGCGGCTTTCACGCGGTGCTGGCGCTGTACATCCCCAGCATCCGCGCCTTCATGCACCTGGACACCGTGTTCACCCAGGTGGACCACAACACCTTTACCGTGCATCCGGGCATCCTGCCCACGCTGCGCGCCTGGCTGCTGACACTGGATGACACCAGGCACAGCCTGCGGGTGACCAGGCAGGAGGGCAGCCTGGAAGCCATTCTGCAGCGCTGTATGGACAGCGGGCCCATCACCCTCATCAACTGCGGCGGGGCGGACAGCATCGCCGCCCAGCGCGAGCAATGGAACGATGGCAGCAACACCCTGTGCCTGGCGCCGGGCAAGGTGGTGGTCTACGACCGCAACACGGTCACCAACGCCATCCTGCGCGACCACGGCATCCAGGCCATCGAGGTGCCCGGTTCCGAGCTGGGCCGTGGCCGGGGCGGCCCCCGCTGCATGACCATGCCGCTGGTTCGGGGATGAACATCCATCAACACAGCCAGGAGGAGGACATATGAGAAAGGTACGCGTCGCGCTGTGGGGCTTTGGGGCCATGGGCCAGGGCATCGCGCGCACCCTGCACAACCGGCAGGGGGTGGAGGTGGTGGGCCTGTGTGACAGCCGGCCGGACTACCAGGGCCGCAGCCTGCACGAGCTGCTGGGCCTGCCCCAGGGGCAGGCGGTGCGGGTGCAGGTGAGCCCACGGATTGAGGAGGCGCTGAAGGACACCCCCATTGATTGCTGCGTCATCGCCACGGATTCCTATGTGCAGGAGGTATTCCCCAAGGTGGAGGCGGTGGTCACCCGGGGCATCAACGCGCTCACCATCGCCGAGGAGATGAGCTTCCCCGCCGCCCAGCACCCGCAGCTGGCTGAGCGCATGGACCAGCTGGCGCGCAAACACGGCGTCAGCATCCTTGGCACCGGCATCAACCCGGGGCTGATGATGGACCTGCTGGCCGTCTGCTTGTCCGGCGCCATGACCGAGGTGACCCACGTGCGCTGTGAGCGGGTGAACAGCCTCAGCCCCTTTGGGGCAACCGTCATGCGCGAGCAGGGCATTGGCATCACCCCGGAACAGTTTGAGGCGGGCGTGCGGGAGGGCAGCCTGGCCGGGCATGTGGGCTTCGCGGAGTCCGCCGCCATGATTGCACATGCCCTGGGCCTGCCCTATGACCAGTTTTCACAGCGCATGGAGCCCATCATCACCCAGGTGGACCGCAAAAGCCCGCATGGCTTTGCAGCCAGCGGCCAGGTGGCCGGCGTGCGCATGACCGCCAGCGCCGTCCGGGAGGGGGAGGAGCGCATCAGCCTCATCCATCCCCAGCAGATTGAGCCGCAGCTGGCCGGCGTTGACACCGGCGACTACATCAGCCTCACAGGCACCCCGCCCGTTCACATGGCGGTCAAGCCTGAGGTGGACGGCGGGCTGGGCACCATCGCCATGGCCTGCAACCTGCTGCCCTTCCTGGTGGCCGCGCGCCCGGGCCTGCTCACCATGCTGGACCTGCCCGTGCCCCGCTGCGTGATGGGCGATTACCGGCAAATCGCGTTTGGGGAGGCGTACAATGGCTAAACAAGGGGATTGGGTGCAGGTTCGCAGCGTCATCCTGCAGCCGCAGGAGCGCGCGCCCAACCTGCCGTCAGATACCCAGCAGGTGCCCCTGGTGCAGTGGGTGAAGGGCTGGTTGCAATCAGACGCGGACCTGGGCCAGCCTGCCCGGGTGCGCACCCTCACCGGACGGGAAGTGGCGGGCACCCTGGTGGGCGAGGCGCCTGGCTACACCCACAGCTTTGGCGGCCATATCAGGCAGCTGCAGGAGGCGCGCATGGGCATCAGGCAGGCGCTGTGGGGCAAGGATGAGCAGCCATGAGCGCCTCTGAGTATCAGGCGGTGATGGGGCGGCGCAACGCCATCATGAAATCCGCCGTGGGGCTGGACTACAGCAACTATGAATCCGGCAGCCTGGCCTTTGACTACGAGGGCCTGATGGCAGCCACCGGGCTGTCCATGCAGGATGTGCTGGCGGTGATGCAGGACTATGGGGTGGGCAACACCCCGCTGCTGGAGCTTAAAAACATCACCGCGCTGGCGCGCAAATACGCGGGCCCGGGCCGGGGCGCGCGCATCCTGGTGAAGGATGAAGCCTGCAACCCCTCCGGCTCCTTCAAGGCGCGCCGGGCGGCGCTGTCCGTGCACATTGCCAAGCGCCTGGGTTACAAGGGCGTTATCACCGCCACCAGCGGCAACTATGGTGCCGCGGTCGCCTCCTGCTGCGCCAAGGCCGGCCTGGCCTGCATTGTGGTGCAGGAATGCTATGACGCCAGGGGCATTGGGCAGCCGGAGATTGTTGAGAAGGCCCGCAAGTGCGAGGCGCTGGGCGCGGAGGTGGTGCAACTGAGCGTGGGGCCGGAGTTGTTCTACGTTTTCCTGCGGTTGCTTGAGGACACGGGCTACTTCAACGCCTCCCTGTACACCCCCTATGCCATCCAGGGGGTGGAAAGCCTGGGCCATGAGCTGGCCACCCAGTGCCAGGGCCTGTACGGCCAGGCGCCGGCTGCCGTCATCGCCACCAACGCCGGGGGCGGCAACCTCACCGGCACCGCCCGGGGCATGCGCAAGGCGGGCTGTGACGCGCCCCTCATCGCGGCCAGTGTGGACTTGAGCGGCCTGCACATGGCCAGCGACAGCCAGTTCAACCGCAAGTCCTTCACCACCGGCCACACCGGCTTTGGCATGCCTTTCACTACCTGGCCGGACCGTTCTGACGTCCCGCGCTCCGCGGCGCGCCCGCTGCGCTACCTGTCCCGCTATGTGACCGTCACCCAGGGCGAGGTCTTCTACATGACCGAGATGCTGGCCGTCCTGGAGGGCATGGAGCGTGGCCCCGCGGGCAACACCAGCCTGGCGGCCGCCTTTGCCATCGCGCAGGAGCTGCCGTGGGAGGCCCTGCTGGTGGTGCAGGAAACCGAGTACACAGGCGCCGGCAAGCACCAGAACGCCCAGCTGGACTTCGCCCGGCGGCAGGGAATTGACATCCTGACCGGCTGCCCCAAAGACCAGGTGCCCGGCCGCACCATCATCCTGCCGGAGCACCCGGGGCAGCTGGGCGTGAAGGACCTGGACCTGGCCCGCCTGCGCCGCTCGCTCATCAGCCGCGCGCTGGAAGGGGCCAAGCACCCGCCCGAAGCGCTGGACCTGGCTTTCCTGGCGGAGGAAACCGGTGCCGACGCCGCCTTTGTGGCGGAAACCATTCAGCAATTGCAGGAGGAGCAGCATGAAACGACCTGATGATTTTGCCACCCGCTCAGCCCACCTGAAGGAGCTGACGGACGGCCAGCTGCACGAGCGCTTCTGGCAGCTGGCCCGGCAGCTCACCGACCCCCTGCTGCAGATGGGGCGTGAGTACACCAGCCCCTCCATTGAGCGCAGCGTGCTGCTGCGCATGGGCTTTTCCTCGCTTGAGGCCAAGGCGCTGGTGGACGCGCTGCTGGAGCAGGGCCTGCTGCAGCATGGCGCGGGGCATGCGGTGTTCAAGATGAGCCGCGTCTGGGGTCTGGGTTTGCGGGAGGCCGGGCTGCGGCTGATCAAACTCAGCCAATGGGACGAGGTCAAGGCCCAGTTTGGGGGAGGTGCGCCCGATGCCTGATTACAAACTGCAGCCGGACGCCGCGCTGGATGTGCGCGAAATCCTCAAAGACCTGGCCTCCTACCGCCCCCGCCGCCGCGGCTGGACCTGGCGCCGCCCCGCGCCGGGGCTTCAGATGGGCAGCTTCACCTTCCGGGACATGTCCGAGCCCCTCAAGCGCTCCGTGCCCCTGCCGCCTGCCCATCACTTTGGCAACATCGATCCCCAGCCCCAGCCTGTCATCACCACCGAGATCGCCTCTGGCCGCTTTGAGGACGACATCCGCCGCATGCGCATGGCCGCCCACCACGGCGCTGACCACATCATGGTGATCCGCACGGCCGGGCAGAGCCATTTTGACAGCCTCATTGAAGGCACGCCCCAGGGCGTGGGCGGCGTGCCCATCACCCGCAAGCAGGTGCGCGCCCAGCGCAAGGCCCTGGACCTGATTGAGGAGGAGGTGGGCCGGCCCATCAACTACCACTCGTATGTCTCCGGTGTTGCCGGGCCTGAAATCGCGGTCATGTTTGTGGAGGAGGGCGTCAACGGCGCCCACCAGGACCCGCAGTACAACGTCATCTACCGCAACATCAACATGCTGCGCTCCTTCGTGGACGCCTGCGAGTCAAAGACCATCATGGCCCATGGCGGCCTGGCGCAGATTGACGGCGCGCACAACGCCAACGCCACCGCGCGGGAGGCCTGGAAGGTGATGCCCGAGCTCATGGTGCAGCACGCCATCAACAGCCAGTTCTCCCTGGGCTGCGGCATCCCAAGGGACCTCATCTGTCTGTCCACCGTGCCGCCCACCGCCACCCCGGCCCCCAGCCTGTACCTTGACCTGCCCTATGCCGTGGCGCTGCGGGAGCTGTTTGTCGGCTTCCGCATGCGGGCGCAGATGAACACCAAATACATCCAGTCCAGCGTCCGGGAGGCCACCGTCACCCATGTGCTCAACATGCTGGTGTCCAAGCTCACCTCAGCGGACATCCAGTCCACCATCACCCCGGATGAGGGGCGCAATGTCCCCTGGCACATCTACAACATCGAGGCCTGCGACACCGCCCGGCAAACCTTCAATGGGCTTGACGGGCTCATGGACATGGTGGCGCTGAAGGAGGATGGCCCGCTGCGCCAGACCGCGCGGGAGCTGAAGGAGCGCGCCGTGCTGTTCATGGAGGAAATGCTGCGCGAGGGCGGCTACTTCAAGGCGGTGGAGGCCGGCCACTTTGTGGATTCCGGCCGCTACCCCGAGCGCAACGGCGACGGCATCGTCCGGAAGATGGACGGCGGCGTGGCCGCCCACACCCTGATCCGCCGCGCGGCGGACTACCTGGCCCCGGTCAGCGCGCACTACGGTGACAACAACACCGCCCAGTACGGCCTCAAGCCGGGGGAGGACCCCGCCAGCCTGATTGGCGGCTGCAGCCTGCAAAGGCCGGAGCTCATCCAGTACATTGACGAGCTGGATGAGGAGGACAACGTCGCCACCCGCATGGCCCAAAACGAGCACCTGCGCCAGCCCGGCGCCCAGTGCCTGCGCCCGGAGATGGAGTGGCTGGGTGATGGCACCGTCATGCTCACCTTCTTTTTCCCGGTGGAGCAGAAGTTGGCCCAGGCCGCGGCGCTGGAGGCCGCCCGCCGCATGAACCTGGAGGAAGCCGAGGTCATCTCCAGCGAAATCATGCATCCGGTGGACGGCACCCGGGTTGAGCTGCGCGCCAAGGTGCCCTTTGAGCTGAACATCGCTGACCTGGTCATCCCGCAGGAGCCCGAGGTGCTCAGCGACGACCAGCTGCGCGAGGCCTTTGAGCGCCAGCCCCTCACCGTGGTCTGTGGCACCGTGGGGGAGGACGAGCATTCCGTCGGCCTGCGCGAAATCATCGACATCAAGCACGGCGGCATTGAAAAATACGGCGTCAAGGTGCACTACCTGGGCACCTCCGTGCCGCCGGAGAAGCTGGTCAACGCCGCGGTGGAGTTGGGTGCCCAGGCCATCCTGGCCTCCACCATCATCAGCCATGACAACATCCACTACAAAAACATCGCCCTCATTGACCGCCTGGCGCGGGAGATGGGCGTGCGCGACAAGCTGGTCTTCCTGGCCGGGGGCACCCAGGTCACGCCCGAGCTGGCCCGCCAGGCTGGCGCGGACGAGGGCTTCGGCCGGGGCACCAAGGGCGCCCACGTGGCCACGGCGCTGGTCAAGCTGCGCAAATAGGCTGCTGAACGCCGCCGTCAACGCTTTGACGGGCTGCATCCGACGCGTGTCCGTGTTGCCTCTGTCATTGGGCACAGGCTTTGGCCATGCGCATCTGGTGTCACGGTGGTTTTTTCTGATATGCTGATGATCAGGGTTCCTTGAGGGCCTGGAAACATACTTCAGGAAGGTTCCGGCGTGCTCCCCTTCCTGGATCCCATGAGGTGCTATGAACAAAACCGCCTCCCTCCACGTAGACGCCCTGGTGGCGGAGCTTGGCTCCACCACCACCCTGGTCAGCGCCTTTCACGGCCTGGCAGACGCGCCGCGTTTCCTGGGCCAGGGCATGGCGCCCACCACGGCGCATGTCGGGGATGTGACCCTGGGCCTGCGCGCCGCGGTGGCGGATTTGAAGGCAGTGCTGATGGTGGGGGAGCTCACCTGGGGGCGCATGTACGCGGCTTCCAGCGCGGCGGGCGGCCTGTCCATGAGCGTGCATGGCCTGGTCTATGAGATGACCGCCCGCGCGGCGCACCTGGCGGCGCTGGGCGCGGGCGCGGTGGTGCGCCAGGTGACGGCGGGCAAGCTGGGCGCGCACGAGCTGGATGCCCTGCGCGCGCTCAAACCCAACCTGATGATGCTGGCTGGCGGCACGGACTATGGCGACCGGGACACCGCGGTGTACAACGCGCGGGCGCTGGCCGGGCTGCGGCTGGGCATTCCCACGCTGTACGCCGGCAACACCGCGGCCTCAGACGAGGTGGCAAGCGTTTTCGCCGCGGCCGGCCAGCCGCTGCGGGTGATTGACAACGTGTACCCCAGCCTGGATGAGCTCAACATTGAGCCGGCCAGGCGGGCCATCCAGGAACTGTTTGAGGAGCACATCGTCAGCGCGCCAGGCATGGCCCATGTGCGGGACCTGGTGGATGGCGCCATCCTGCCCACCCCGGGCGCCGTGATGGAAGCGGTGCGCCTGCTGCACCCGGAACTGGGGGACCTGCTGGCGGTGGACATTGGCGGGGCCACCACCGACGTGCACAGCGCCGCGGACATGAGCGAAGAGGTGGCCCGCATCCAGGACCAGCCCGAGCCCTTTTTCAAGCGCACGGTGGAGGGCGACCTGGGCACCTATGTGAACGCGGACATTGTGGCGGGGCTGGTGGGCCATGCCCAGCTGGACCGGGAGCTGAACCTGGACAGCCAGCAGTTGCTGCGGGACTGGCCGCCCATCCCGCGGGATGACCAGCAAGCGCGCCTGACCGCGCGCCTGATGCTGGCGGCGGGCAGCCAGGCCATCGCCCGCCACGCCGGGCGCCTGCGGCGGGTACACCTGCCTGAGGGCAGCCGCCTGTATGCCCGCGGCAAGGACTTGAGCCAGGCGGGCTGCCTGCTGGCCACCGGCGGCGCGCTCACCCGGCTGCCCGGGCGGGAGGAGGTGCTGCGCCACCTGCGGGATTTGAACAAAACCGGCATGATGCTCTACCCGCCCCCCGGCCACCTGCGCCTGCTGGTGGACGAGATGTATTTGATGGCGGTCCTGGGCGTGCTCAGCCGGGAGCATCCAGAGGCGGCCCTCAGCCTGCTCAAGGACAGCCTCAGGGAGGTGGCAGATGGCTGAGTATCCTGTCATCCAGGTGGATTTGACCTTGCTTGCCCACAACGCGCGGGTGATCCGCGCGGCCTGCCTGGGGCAGGGCATCCAGCTGGCCGCCGTCACCAAGGGCGTGTGCGCCAACCCGGACATTGTGCAGGCGCTGGTGTTGGCCGGCGTGGACATGCTGGCGGATTCCAGAACCCAAAACCTGGCCCGCCTGCCCAAGGGCCTGCCCCGCCTGTCCCTGCGCGTCAGCGACCCCGCCCAGGCGGAGGCCACCGTGCTCCACAGTGAGTACAGCCTGCAATCCAGCCTGGCCGTGGTAACGGAGCTGGGGGCCGTGGCGAGAAAGTTGAACCGCCCCCACCAGGTGGTGTTGATGGTGGACCTGGGCGACCTGCGCGAGGGCGTGTGGCACCGGGACCGGGAGGGCATCCACGCGCTGGCCAGGGCCGTGCTGCGCCAGGAAGGGCTCAGCCTTGCGGGGCTGGGCACCAACCTCACCTGCTTTGGCGGCATCCTGCCCGACCAGCGCAACCTGGGCATCCTGCTGGACATCGCCCGGGACCTCCGCGCCGGCCTGGGCATCCCCCTGCCGCTGGTGTCCGGCGGCAACTCCAGCGCCCTGGGGCTGCTGTTCTCGGGCAAGCTGCCCGCGGGCATCAACCACCTGCGCATCGGCGAGGGCCTGCTGCTGGGCCGGGACACCGCCACCGGCCAGCCCCTGCCCCAGCTGTCCCAGCGGGTGTTCACCCTCAGCGCCCGGTTGGTAGAGGTGTATCACAAGCCCTCCCTGCCTGAGGGCAGCACCGGGCCCAACGCCTTTGGCGAGTGGCTGCGGTTTGAGGACCAGGGGCCCATGCGCCGGGGCATCCTGGCCATCGGGCGGCAGGACTGCGATGAAACCGGCTTGAACCCGCTGAATCCCTCTGTCAAAATCCTGGGGGCCAGTTCCGACCACCTGCTGGTGGATCTGAGCCAGGCGCCGGAGTACCAGGTGGGGGACAGCCTCAGCTTCATCCCCGCCTATGGCTCGCTGCTGCGCGCCTACACCAGCGCCTATGTGGCCAAGGCCGTCAAGACAAGCGAAGGGGAGAAGCCCGCATGAAAAATCCGCTGGTCATCGCCCTGGGGGGCAACGCGCTGCAATCGGGCAAGGGGCCCGCGAACGCCGCCAGCCAGTTGGCGGTAATCCAAAACACGGCGGGGCAGCTGGTGCGCATCCTGCAGACCGGGCAGCCGCTGGCCATCGTGCACGGCAACGGGCCCCAGGTGGGGCGCATCCTGCTGCAAAATGAGGCCGCCGCCGCCATCACCCCGGCCATGCCCCTTGATGTCTGCGGCGCGATGAGCCAGGGCATGATCGGCTACCACATCCAGCAGGCCTTGGGGCAGCGCATGGCAGCGGCAGGTCTTCCCGGCCGCCCGGTCACCCTGGTCACCCAGGTGCGGGTGAGCGCGGAAGACCCGGCCTTTGACCGGCCCAGCAAGCCCATCGGCCCCTTTTATACCCAGGACAAGGCGGAGTGGATCGCCAAAGAGAAGGGCTTTGTGTTTCGTGAGGACGCCGGCCGTGGCTGGCGGCGGGTGGTGGCCTCCCCCTTGCCGCTGGAAGTTGTGGAGCTGGCCCAGGTGCGCGCGTTGCTGGACGCCGGCTTCGTGCCCATCACGGCCGGGGGTGGCGGCATTCCGGTGGTCAGCACGCCCACCGGCCTGGCCGGCGTGGCCGCTGTGATAGACAAGGACCTGGCCGCCTGGCGCCTGGCGGAGGGGCTGGAGGCGGCCACCCTGGTCATCCTGACCGAGGTGGAGCACGCTTGCCTGCGCTATGGCCAGGCGGATGAGCAGCCCCTTTTGCGGGTGGGGGCGGATGAGCTGCGCGCCCACCAGAAAGCAGGCCATTTCGCCGAGGGCTCCATGGGCCCCAAGGTGGAGGCCGCCCTGCGCTTTGTGGAAGGCGGCAGCGGTCGGCGCGCCGTCATCACCCGGCTGGACCTGGCCCTGGAAGGGCTTTCGGGGGAGCGCGGCACCCAGGTGCTGGGCTGACCCTGGCCGCATGCGGATGTTTTTGTTGTGTATTTACTTTTTTGTTGCGAAGGTTGACCATATCTTCCATTGAAGCCCGGCCTGGTCTGCCGTATGATGCGCACAATGGCGATGACCGGGAACGTGTAGCGGTCCTCCATCCCTCAAAGAGAGCGTCCGGCTGGTGGAAAGGGCGCAGGGGTCTGGACAGGTGAGTTCCTCCCGGAAGCCGCAGGCTGAACTGTAGTAGGCCGCGCCGGAGCCCTGCCGTTACCGGGGGAGGCAATGTTGGTTGCCCTGAGCTGTCTTCGGACAGAAAATTGAGGTGGTACCGCGGTTTATCCGCCCTCAGCGAACACGCTGGGGGCGTTTTTGTTGGATAAGCAAAATTGTTCAAGGAGGAGACCGTCATGAAGAAGCTGACCCTGACCCTGGCCCTGATCCTGTCCCTGTGCATCCTGGTGCTGCCGGCTTTTGCGGACGCGGTGCGGCCAGTCATCGGCATCGTGCAAATCGTGAACCACAACGCGCTGGATGCCGCGCGGGAAGGCTTTCTGCGCGCGCTGGCCGAGGCGGGCTATGTGGACGGGCAGAACATGACCGTGGACTACCGCAACGCCCAGGGCAACCAGGACACCCTGGCCAGCATCGCCGACTATTTTGTGGGCCAGCAGGTGGACCTCATCCTGGCCATCGCCACCTCCTCCGCCCAGGCAGTGGCGGGGCTGACGGAAAGCATCCCCATCCTGGGCACCGCCATCACCGACTATGAGGCTGCCAAGCTGGTGCAAAGCAATGAGGCACCCGGCTACAACGTGTCCGGCACCACCGACATGAACCCGGTGGAGGACCAGCTGGGCATGATCACCCGCCTGGTGCCCGCGGCCCAGACCATCGGCCTCATCTACACCTCCTCCGAGGTCAACTCCCAGATGCAGGCCGCGCTGGCCAAGGCCGAGATCGAGCGCCTGGGCCTTGCGTGGAAGGAGATCACTGTCAACAACTCCAACGATGTCCAGCAGGCCATCACCGCCCTGGTGGAACAGGTGGACGCCGTCTACATCCCGACGGACAACACCCTGGCCTCCGCCATGCCCATCGTTTATGAGGCCGCCCTGCAGCGCAAGGTGCCGGTGGTGGCAGGGGATGGCAACATGGTGATGGAGGGCGGCAACTTCACCCTGGCCATAGACTATGAGATGCTGGGCTACCAGACCGGCCTCATGGCGGTGCAGGTGCTGCGGGAGGGCGCGGATGTGTCCGCCATGCCCATTCAGCGCCAGACCGACTTCAACTACTACATCAACAAGACTGCCAACGACCTCATGGGCATTGAGATCCCGGAGGATTTGCTGCCCTACGCGGTGGAAATGCGGGCCACCCCGGCGCCCTGACCACGCAAAAGGGGACGCCGCCAGTGGGCGTCCCCTTCCAGCTTGTTTGTCCCGGTCAGTCCGTGTCGTCCGCGGCCTGCGCCATCAGCGCCGGGTCCATGCTGTCCGCCGCCAGGTGGCTGTACTCCCGGCCGGCCACCAGCGCCTCCGCGCGGAAGGACATCAGCTCGCTCACCGTCACCAGCTGATACCCCTGCGCCATCAGCTTGGGCAGCGCGGTCTCCAGCGCCTGGGCCGTGCTCTTCCAGACATCGTGCATCAGCACAATGGCGCCCGGGGCGGCCTTTTGCAGCAGGGTGCTGGCGGTGGAGCTGGCGGAGCGGGTCTTCCAGTCCAGGGAATCCACATTCCACAGGATGATGGGCAGGCCCAGGCCGGTGATGGGCTGGCGGACCAGGCGGTTGATGGCGCCATAGGGCGGGCGCACCAGGCTGGCCTGCTGCCCGGTCAGCTCCAGGATTTTGTCCTGGGTACGGCTGATTTGCCTGCCCACGGCAGACTGGCTGATCTTGGTAAAGTCGGAGTGGTGCCAGGCGTGCACCGCGAGCTCATGGCCGTCTTCGGCCACCTGGCGCAGGATGTCCTCATGGCCCGCGATGTTTTTGCCCAGGATGAAAAAGGTGGCGCGGGCCCCGTGGTTTGAGAGCGCCGCGAGGGTCTCCAGGGTTTCGGGCTGGGGGCCGTCATCAAAGGTGAGCGCCAGCATGGGCTGTTGGGGGTTGATGCCCCGCGCCAGCGCCGCTGCCCGGGTTTGCTGCAACAGCGCCACCAGGTCAACAGGCGCCCCCGGCAGCTCATGCTCCTTTAGGGGCGGCAGGCCATCAGGGGTGTTGAGAAACTTGGTCATCATGTACCCTTCCCGCCCATCGCCCGTTCTCACCTTCAGGAAATCCCCGCTTTGGGCCAGCAGCTCCACCGGCTCGCCTGTGGCGTACCTGCCCAGGGAGTTGGCCTTGATGTCCGGCCGGGCGCGCAGGTGCAGCGGGCCCTTGGCCACCGTGCCGGAAAGCGCAGGGCCATCTGCCTCCCCCAGGGCAGTGGGGGAAAGCATCAGCAGGGCGCACAACATCAGCGCAAACAGCTTCTTGTTCACGGCCTGATTGTAGACAGCCCATCCAGACCAGTCAAGTCCTGTTTTCTCCCTGTACTTCAGGCGGCTTCGGCGGTTCAGGGAGAATTCAGGCCAGAAACAGCATTGAGCGCCGCAGAGGGCGCGGGTAGAATGACCTCAACAAAGGCGAGGATCGGGAACAGGTAGCCCCGCCGCCCCCCTTGAAGAGAGCTGCCGGCAGGTGCGAGGCAGCAAGGGAAGGCCGGGTGAGTACATCCCGGGAGCCGCAGGCTGAACCAAGTAGGCCGTGCCGGGTTCCCCCCGTTACAGGGGAAGGCGATGTCAGTCGCCCTGAGCTGTCCTCGGACAGAAAATTGAGGTGGTACCGCGGAACTCCCGCCCTCTGCACACGCAGGGGGCGTTTTTGTCGAAAGACACGGAGAAATTTAAACTGGAGGAACCTGAGATGAAACGGATGCTGACCCTGCTCACCCTGCTGCTGGCCCTGGCCCTTCTTCTCCCCGCCTACGCGGCCGAACAACTGCCTGTGATTGGGATTCTCCAGTATGTGCAGCACCCCGCGCTGGACGCCGCGCGGGAAGGCTTTCTGGCTGGCCTGAAAGCCGAAGGCTTTGAGGACGGCGTGAATGTAAGGATTGACTACCAGAACGGACAAGCCAGCCAAGACATCTGCGCCAGCATCGCCGACACCTTCATTGCCCAGCCGGTGGACCTGGCCCTGGCCATCGCCACCCCGGCGGTGCAGGCGCTTGCCGGCAAGACCGAGACCATCCCGATTCTGGGCACCGCGGTCACCGACTATGTGCTGGCCAAGCTGGCTCAAAGCAACGAGGCGCCTGGCTTCAACGTCTCAGGCACCACCGACATGAACCCGGTGGAGGCGCAGATTGCCCTGGCAAAGCGCCTGGTGCCCGAGGCCAAGACCCTGGGCCTGCTCTTCACCGCCAGTGAGGTCAACTCCCAGCTGCAGGCCGCGCTGGCCCGTGAGGAGGCCGCCCGCCAGGGGCTGGAGGTGGTGGAGGTCACGGTGAACATCTCCAACGATGTCCAGCAGGCCGCCGTCTCCATCCTCTCCCAGGTGGACGTGCTCTACCTGCCCACCGACAACATCCTGGCCTCCGCCATTGCCCTGGTCACCGAAGAGGCCCTGGCCCGCAAGGTGCCCATCGTCGCGGGTGAGGAAGGCATGGTGCGCGGTGGCGCCACCTTCACCCTGGGGATAGACTACTTCATGCTGGGTGAGCAGACCGGGCACATGGCTGCCCAGCTGCTGCGGGGTGAGGCCGAGGTGTCCACCATGCCCATCCAGGCCCAAAGCGAGTTTGGGTACCTCATCAACCAGACCGCGATGGATGCCCTGGGCCTGGCCATCCCGGAGGACCTGCAGCCCTTTGCCGAGGCCATCGGCGAATAAACTTGCGCGCCCTCCCCGGCGCTTTGCCGGGGAGGGCTTCCCACGACCACTGAGGACAACATGCAACAAATCCTGCTTGGCGCCGTTTCCCTGGGCCTGCTCTGGTCCATCATGACCCTGGGTGTCTACATCTCCTACCGCGTGCTGGACGTGGCGGACCTCACGGTGGAGGGCTCCATCACCCTGGGGGCTGCCGTCTGCGCGCGGATGATTGTGGCCGGCAACAACCCGTATCTGGCCCTGGGCCTGGCCTTCCTGGCCGGTTTGGGCGCGGGGCTTGTGACAGGCCTGCTGCACACCAAGCTGCGCATTCCGGCGCTGCTGTCGGGCATCCTCACCATGATCGCGCTCTACTCCGTCAACCTGCGGGTGATGGGCATGGCCAACGTGTCCATGCTGCGCATGACCACCGCCTACACCCTGATCGGGCGCCTGCTGGGGGTGGACAAAACGGTGTCCGTCATCATCCTGGGCGGGGTGATGGCCCTGTTCATCGTGGCCGTCCTCTACTGGTTCTTTGGCACCGAGGTCGGCAGCGCCATCCGCGCCACCGGCAACAACCCCTACATGGTGCGCGCCCAGGGGGTCAACACGGACACCACCATCATCATCGGCCTCATGCTGGCCAATGGCCTGGTCTCCCTGGCCGGCGGGCTCATCGCCCAGTCCCAGAACTACGCCGATGTGCAGATGGGCACCGGCGCCATCGTCATCGGTCTTGCCAGCCTGATCATCGGTGAGGTGCTGTTTGGCAAACGCAACTTTTTCAGCCGTTTGCTGTCCATGCTTTTTGGCGCCATCACCTACCGCGTCATCATCGCCCTGGTGCTGCGCCTGGGCATGCCGGCAGACGACCTGAAGCTGTTCACCGCCATCACCGTGGCCCTGGCCCTCTCCCTGCCGCGGTTCAAGGACCTGCGGGACACGCTCAGGGCATCCCTGGGCGGGAGGCGGCGCCATGCTTGAGATCAGCGGGCTGTCCAAGGTCTTCAACCCCGGCACCATCAACGAGAAGCTGGCGCTGGATGACATCTCCCTGCACCTGAAGCCGGGCGATTTTGTCACCGTGATCGGGGGCAACGGCGCGGGCAAATCCACCCTGCTCAACTGCGTGGCCGGCGTTTACCGGCAGGAGCGCGGCAGCATTACCCTGGACGGGCAGCGAATCGACCGACTCAGCGAGCACAGGCGCGCCCGCTACCTGGGCCGGGTGTTTCAGGACCCGCTCATGGGCACCGCGGCAGACATGGAGATCCAGGAAAACCTGGCCCTGGCGCTGCGCCGGGGCAAGGTGCGCAGCCTGCGCTGGGGCGTGACCGGCAAGGAGAAGCAGGGCTTTCACCAGCAGCTGGCCTCCCTGGGCCTGGGGCTGGAGGAGCGCATGTCCGTCAAGGTGCGCCTGCTCTCCGGCGGCCAGCGCCAGGCCCTCACCCTGCTCATGGCCATCCTCAATGCGCCCAAGCTGCTGCTGCTGGATGAACACACCGCGGCGCTGGATCCCAAGACCGCGCGCAAGGTGCTGGAGCTGTCCGAGCAGTTCATCAGCGGCCTGGGGCTGACCTGCATGATGGTCACCCACAACATGCGCGATGCCATCGCCTATGGCAACCGCCTCATCATGATGAGCCAGGGCCGCATCATCCTGGACGTCAACGGCGGCGACAAAAAGAAGCTCACCGTGGAAGAACTGATTCAGATGTTCTCCACCAAGTCCGGCGAGGAGGTCATGAGCGACCGGATGCTGTTGGGGTAGGACGGGGCCGGGGAGGACGGAGGACCCTTCTTTTTCTTAGGAAAGAAAAAGAAGCAAAAAGAACCATCATAGGCATTATTTAAAGGTGTAAATGAATGAAAAGCCTGCTGAATGCGGGCTTTTTCTAACGGATATATTGCAGGAGTTCGTTTTCAGGTGGCGCTTTGAAAGCTTCCTCAGGCATGGCGTGGAAGGCCATGGCTTCCCCGGTGATGGGGTGGGCAAAGCCCAGGCGGAAGGCGTGGAGCATCAGCCGGGGGGCGGGGGGCAGGCCTTTGTGGCCATAGATGGGGTCCCCCAGCACCGGGTGGTGGGCGTTTGCAAAATGCACCCGGATCTGGTGGGTGCGCCCGGTCACCAGGCGGATCAGCACCAGGGCGGAGTTTTGATCCTGCCGCAGCACCTGGTAATGGGTCAGGGCTTCCCGGCCGCCTGCCACCACTGCCATCTTCTTGCGGTCCTTCGGGCTTCTGCCGATGGGGCCGTCGTAGCTGCCTGCCGCTTCCTTCATCCGGCCCGCCACCACCGCCAGGTAGTGCTTGTCAATCTGCCGGTTGGCCAGGGCCCGGGACAGGGCCAGGTGGGCCCGGTCGTTCTTGGCCACCAGCAAAAGCCCTGAGGTGTCCTTGTCCAGCCGGTGGACGATCCCCGGCCGTTTCACCCCGCCGATCCCCGACAGGCTGCTCAAGTGGTGCAGCAGGGCGTTCACCAGGGTGCCGCTGTCATTGCCGGCTGCCGGGTGCACCACCAGGCCATGGGGCTTGTTCACCACCGCCAGGGCCTCGTCCTCATACAGGATGGAAAGGGGAATATCCTCCGCTTTTGCCTCAAATTCCTGGGCTTCAGGCAGGGTCAACACCACTTTTGCACCGGTTTCTGCCACAAAAGAGGGCTTTGTCACCACAATCCCGTTTACCCGGGCTGCGCCTTCCCGGATGAGCCGGGCTGCCTGGGAGCGGGAGATGTCCCCGTCTGCCAGCAGCAGGTCCAGGCGCTGGCCGTTACCGGCCTTCACCACCTCCTTCATGCTGCCTCCTTCCGGCTGCCCAGGAGGATGTACAGCATCAGCAGCAGCGCCCCTGCGGTCACCGCCACATCCGCCAGGTTGAACACCGGGAAATGGAGGAACAGCAGCTGCAGGTAGTCCGTGACAAAGCCGTTGATTATCCGGTCCAGGAAATTGCCCAGCGCCCCCCCCAGCATCAGCCCAGCGCAGAAGGCAGCAAAGCCGCCCAGCTTCTTTTGCCGGAGCAGCCACAGAAGGCCCCCCAAGATGATCAGCCCGGTGAGAATTAGGTTCAGCCCCGGGCTGTTTTTCAATAAGCCGAAGGCCACCCCGGTGTTTTGCACCCGGGTCAGGCCCAATACACCTGGGATCAGCACCCGGTCCGGGCCCAGGGGGAGCTGCTTCAGCAGCAGGTCCAGGGCCAGGACCATCATGGCGGTTCCAATCAGATTGCGCTTCATGCTTTCCATTATAGGCGGCCCGGCCTGAAGCGCAAGAGCCGCTTGAATCCCGGCCGCTTTGGGTAAATACTGTTGATGGTGCAGCATGCACGAAGGAGGATTGTATGAAGTATTTAACGCCCGTTTTGATGATGGTCATCGCGGTGGGCCTCTTGTTTACCGCCATTGCCGTGTCCAGGAAAACCCTACCCGAGGCATCGGCGGAGGAGGCTGCGGCCCCCGTGTATTTCGCCGGCGGCTGCTTCTGGGGCGTGGAGCACATGATGTCCATGGTGCCCGGCGTCATCGAGGCTAAAAGCGGCTACGCCCAGGGCACGATGGAAAACCCGGACTATCGCACCGTGGTCTCCGGCACCACCGGCCACCGGGAGACGGTGGAGGTGCGCTACAACCCGGAGATGGTGACCCTCACGGAACTGGTGGAGCTGTTCTTCTCCGCCATTGACCCCACGGTGGAAAACCGCCAGGGCAACGACATCGGCAGCCAGTACCAGACCGGCATCTACTACACCAACGAGGAGGACGGCGCGGTCATCAGCCGGCTGGCCGAGGCCGAGAAGGGCAAGCACCCCGCCTTTGTGGTGGAGATCGCCCCCCTCAGCGCCTTTTATGATGCGGAGGACTACCACCAGGACTACCTGATCAAAAACCCCTGGGGCTATTGCCACCTGGGCCCGGATGATTTCGAGCGGGCCAAGCAGACCGGCAAGCAGGAGGCGCCCAGGAAGGCCGAATACCGCAGCATCAGCCCGGAGGAGGCCAAGAAGCATATGGATGCAGAAGAGGCCCTCATCATCGTGGACGTGCGGGAGCCCTATGAGTTTGATGCCGGCCACATTCCGGGGGCCATCAACCTGCCCCTGGGCAGCCTTGTGGACCTGGCCAAGACCCAGCTGCCGGACAAGGACGCCCTGATCTACCTGTACTGCCGCTCCGGCGCCCGCAGCCGCAGCGGCGCCATGCTGATGGTGAAGGAGGGCTACACCAACCTGTACGACCTGGGTGGCATTATCAACTGGCCCTATGAAGTAGTGAAATAATCTGACAGTAGTTGAAAAACCCCGGGCATGCTTTGATTCGCAGCCCGGGGTATTTTTCTGATAAGTATTTAATTAAGACAGATTCCGGGGTCCGGGGCCGATGGCCCCGGTCAGGGGGCATGGGGGATGAAATCCCCCACCGTCCCCCTCCCATCGTCCCTCCGCAACCCTTACGGAGCGATCCTGGTCAATCCCTCCAGGGAATAGGTGGTTTCCATGAGCATCTCGGGGGTGTCCACGATGAGGTCGCGGTACTCGGCGCCGGTGTACTGGGCCATGCCGCCGATGTTGTAGACCTTGGACATGTCCCAGCCGCGGGCTTTCAAGATGTTCATCAGCATGCCCACCCGGCCGCCGGACTGGCACATGATGAAGAGGGTCTTGTCCTTGGGGAAGAGGGCCTTTAGGATTTCGTCGCTCTCCTCATACACGGGGACGGGCTCCTGGGGAGTGCCGCCGTACAGCTGGGGCAGGTCGGCATTGGTGTGGGCGTCCTTGTTGTAGATGAGGCCGAAGAAGGGGATGACTTCGAAGTTGCGCAGGTGCTTCTTCATGTAGTCCCCGTGGTCCCGGGTGTCGATGTAGTAGACATCGGAGCGGTTTAAGTACTGAAGCAGGTTGGTGTTGTTGATGGCGGAGCAGGTGGGGCCGAAGTCACCGGGGGTGCAGGGGGACTCTTCCGTGTCGTCCTTGTTTTTCAGGAAGGTCTTGGTGGTGTCCACGGGCTCGGGCAGGGGCGCCAGTTCGCCTGCGACGGCGGTGACGGCTTCCTTGGTTTCGCTGGCGGCGGCGGCCACCTCAGCCTTGGGCAGGTTGGGGTCGTTGGCAAAATGGGGGTCGGAGCCGTGGAAGACGAACATGGCCTGCAGCATCCGCAGGATGTTGTTGGTGGAGACGGTGGCACCGGTCCAGGTGTCCAGGGTGAAGGCTTCGCGGCCTTCGCCGGCCTGGTAGTCCGCCAGGTCGATGTCATTGATGGTGGACATGCCCTTGAGCTGGGCATAGGTCTTGCCGACGTAATAGGGCAGGTACTGCTCCTGGATCTGTTCGAAGGTCTGGCCGGAGGGGATGGGGTTGGAGTCG
Source organism: Clostridiales bacterium (assembly GCA_012728815.1). Taxonomy (GTDB): domain Bacteria; phylum Bacillota; class Clostridia; order Christensenellales; family Aristaeellaceae; genus UBA6115. Next base: position 920 of record JAAYEI010000031.1, on the reverse strand, counting down.
CCCCAGAAGCCGGCTTGATAGCGCTGGGTGCCGTCCGGGCCAAAGCTTAAGGTGCGGATGGCGGCATCGTCCAGCAGGCCGGACTCCGGCAGGGTGAGGTCCACATAGGCGGTGGTCCAGTAGTTGACGTCTGCGGAGCGGCAGGTGCAGGAGATGAAGGTGACCTGGTACTTCATGTAGCCCCGGGCCTGGTATTTGAAGGAGACAAAGCCGTAGAAGAGGTCCTCGTTCTGGGGGCCGTCAATGTGGTGGATGGGGATGATGGCCACGGGGTTGGCCTTGCTGCCTTCGCCCAGGCCGGCGGAGTTGTTGAGGAAATCGTTCACCTCGTCCAGGGTGATGGCCATGGCGGAAAAGACCATGGTGAACACCAGCAGGAGGGACAGGATGGGAAGGATGATTTTTTTACGCATATAGCCTCCTATGACGGCAAACTGTGGCCGTTTGATACCAATAAAGTACGCGTTTGTACAGCGCTTGTCAATTATGAAGGTGGGATAAAAACCGCCCGGCTGCGCACTGGCAACCGGGCGGCTGAAAACTTGATTTAGCTGTTTATTCCTGGCCGTCTGGGCCCTCCGGGTGTTCCACCGGGCCCTGGATCAGGCGGTGGATGGCGATGGCGGCATCCTTCCCGGCGCCCATGGCCTGGATGACGGTGGCGCTGCCGGTGACCACGTCGCCCCCGGCATAGACCCGCTCCCGGCTGGTTTCCCCGCCGGGGCCCTTGATGACGATGCTGCCCCATTCGTTGGTCTCCAGGCCCGGGGTGGTCATGCGGATCAAGGGGTTACTGGTGGTGCCGATGGCGATGATGACCACGTCCGCTGCCACCACCTCGTTGCTGCCGGCCTTCACGATGGGCCGGCGGCGGCCGGAGGCATCCTCCTCGCCCAGCACCATCTGGACGCATTCCAGGC
>JAAYEI010000030.1 GCA_012728815.1 Clostridiales bacterium | reverse complement strand
GTGCCCAGCCCCCAGGCCTACCGGCTCTACGTGGACCTGCTCACGGACGAGCAGATCCGCCCCCTGACCAGCGCTGAGGAGCTGCGCCGCGGCTATTTTTCCCAGGTAAGCCACCTGGAAGGCCTGATGCGCAGCGCTGCCCAGGCGCTGGCGGACATCACCGGCTACGCCTCCCTGGTCATGCTGCCCCGGCAGGCGGAGCTGCGCGTGAGCGCGCTGCAGCTGGTGCCGGTTTCCACCGGCCTGGCGCTTCTGGTCATCGTGACTGACGGCGGCATCATCCGCGATGCCATGGTGCAGGTTTCAGAGCAGCTGGACGCGGACGCCCTGTACGCCATCAGCCGCATGCTCTCCGAGCGCTTCAGCGGCGCGCGCCTGCGGGAGGTGCAGCTGGCGCTCACAGAGTTTGCCGACAAGGCGCCGGGGGACCCCATGGTGCTGCAAAGCATCATGGAGCTGGCCAGCCGCATGGACAGCCAGACCGCGCAGGACAGCCTCACCATCTCCGGCACCCACAACATCCTGGGCTTTCCGGAGTACCAGGACGCGCTGAAGGCCCGTCGGCTGCTCAGCGCCCTGGATGACAGGGAGCGCCTGCTGGCCTTGATGCGCGCGGCGGAGGGGCGGGAGCTGACCGTGCAGATTGGCCCGGAAAGCGGGATCCCTGAAATGCGCGAGTGCAGCATCGCCCTGGCCCAGTACCGCCTGGGGCGCGGCCAGCGCGGCACCATCGGCCTGATTGGCCCCACCCGCATGCCCTATGGGCGGGTCTTTGGCACCCTGCGCCAGGTCAGCCACGCGATGAGCGAGGCGCTGGTCAGCCGCCAGGCGGCAAACTAACACATGGAGGACGGCATGAGCAAAAAGAAACCGGTCGACCAGGTCCCGGAGGACCAGACGCAGGAGCAGCCCGCCCAGCCGGAGCTGGAGGGCAATGGCCTGCAGGAGCAGCTGGAGGCTGCCCATCAGCAGCGGGACGAGTACCTGCAGATGGCCCAGCGCGTGCAGGCGGATTTTGACAACTTCCGCCGCCGCAACCGCCAGGTAGCCTCCGAAAGCTTTGACGACGGCGCCCGCGCCTTCATCAAGACCCTGCTGCCGGTGGTGGACAACCTGGAGCGCGCCCTGCTGGAGGAGCGCGGGGAGGACCCGCTCTACACCGGCGTGCAGCTGGTGCACCGCCAGCTGATGGACGTCCTCAGCCACCGCGGCGTCCAGCCCATCTCCCGGCCGGGAGAGGCCTTTGACCCCACCCTGGAGGACGCTGTCGCCCAGGGCAGCCCGGAGGAGGGCGAGCCGGGCACCGTGTGCGACGTGGTGCTCAAGGGGTACAAGATGGGTGACACAGTCCTGCGCCACGCCATGGTGCGTGTCGTGCCGGGCTGATGACATACACAAGACTGACATTTTCTACGTTTAAATTGGAGGAGCAACACTATGGCAAAAATTATCGGCATTGATCTGGGCACCACCAACTCCTGCGTCGCCGTCATGGAAGGCGGGGAGCCGGTTGTGATTCCCAACAGCGAAGGCGCCAGGACCACCCCGTCCGTGGTGGCTTTCACCAAGGAAGGCGAGCGGCTGGTTGGCCAGATCGCCAAGCGCCAGGCCATCACCAACCCTGAGCGCACCATCTCGTCCATCAAGCGGCAGATGGGCAGCAACTTCAAGGCCAGCATCGATGGCAAGGACTACACCCCCCAGGAAATTTCCGCCATGGTGCTGCAGAAGCTCAAGAAGGACGCGGAGAGCTACCTGGGCGAGAGCGTTGCCCAGGCTGTCATCACCGTGCCTGCCTATTTCTCCGACGCCCAGCGCCAGGCCACCAAGGATGCCGGCCGCATCGCGGGGCTGGAGGTGCTGCGCATCATCAACGAGCCCACCGCGGCCTCCCTGGCCTATGGCCTTGACAAGGAAGAGCCCCACAAGATCCTGGTCTATGACCTGGGCGGCGGCACCTTTGACGTGAGCCTGCTGGAGATTGGCGACGGCGTGTTTGAGGTGCTGGCCACCAACGGCGACACCAAGCTGGGCGGCGATGATTTTGATGACCGCGTGGTGGATTACATCGCCGAGGTCTTCAAGAAGGAAAACGGCATCGACCTGAAGAAGGACCGCATGGCCTGGCAGCGCCTGAAGGAAGCGGCCGAGAAGGCCAAGATTGACCTGTCCGGCGTGATGGCGGCCAACATCAACCTGCCCTTCATCACCGCGGACGCCAACGGCCCCAAGCACCTGGACATCACCCTGACCCGGGCCAAGTTCAACGAGCTCACCCATGACCTGGTGGAGCGCACCATCGGCCCCATGCAGACCGCGCTCAAGGACGCCGGCCTGTCCGCCTCCCAGATTGAGAAAGTCATCCTGGTGGGCGGCTCCACCCGCATTCCCGCTGTGCAGGACGCGGTCAAGAACATCACTGGCAAGGAGCCCTTCAAGGGCATCAACCCGGATGAGTGCGTGGCCATCGGCGCCGCCATCCAGGCAGGCGTGCTGGGCGGCGAGGTCAAGGATGTGCTGCTGCTGGATGTCACCCCGCTGAGCCTGGGCATTGAGACCGAGGGCCACATCTTCACCCGCCTGATTGAGCGCAACACCACCATCCCCACGGAAAAGGCCCAGGTCTTCTCCACCGCGGCGGATGGTCAGACCACGGTTGAAATCCATGTGTTGCAGGGCGAGCGCCCCATGGCCTATGACAACAAGACCCTGGGCCGCTTCCAGCTGACTGGCATCCCGGCCGCGCCCCGCGGCGTGCCGCAGATTGAGGTCAAGTTCAACATTGACAAAAACGGCATCGTGTCCGTGACCGCCAAGGACATGGGCACCGGCAACACCCAGAACGTCACCATCACCGCCTCCACCAACCTGTCCGAAGAGGAAATCATGCAGCGCGTGAAGGAGGCCGAGCAGTTTGCCGAGGAGGACAAGAAGCGCAAGGAAGAGGTGGAAACCCTCAACCGCGCCGACTCCTTCCAGTATGAGATTGAAAAGCAGCTGCGCGAAAACGGCGACAAGCTGACCGAGGAAGACAAGGCCACCGTGCAGGCGGAAATCGACGCCTTCAAGAAGGTGCGCGAGGGCAATGACGCCGCCGCCATCAAGACGGCCATGGACAGCGCCACCCAGAAGATCTATGAAATCTTCGGCAAGCTCTACCAGGGCCAGGACGGCCAGACAGATGGCCAGCCGCAGGGTTTTGACGCCCCGCAGACCAACCCTGACGGCAGCGTCGACGTGGAAGGCGACGTACACTAAACACTAGCGCGCCGTACCGGCTCCTGAGCCGGTACGGCGCGGACGGAAGGACCCACAGCAGGCGGCGGCCGGGCTTCAGCCCCGGCGGCTGCCCTGCCGCGTGAGGAGGCTATGGCAAAAAAACGGGATTATTACGAGGTGCTGGGGCTGGACAAAAGCGCCACGGCGGAGGACATCAAAAAGGCCTACCGCCGCCTGGCCAAGGAGTCCCACCCCGATCTGCACCCAAACGATAAATCCGCCGAGGCCCGTTTCCGTGAGGTGAACGAGGCCAACGAGGTGCTGTCCGACCCCCAGAAGCGCGCCGCCTACGACCAGTTTGGCATGGACGGCCCGCCGCAGATGGGCGGTTTCGGTGGCTTTGGCGGCTTTGAGGCGGGCGGCTTTGGCGGCTTTGACTCCATCTTTGACCAGCTCTTTGGCGGGGGGGCGCGCACAGCCCAGCAGCGGCGCAACGCGCCCATGCGGGGGCGGGACATCCAGGTCAACCTGCGCATCACCTTTGAGGAAGCGGCCTTTGGCGCTTCCAAATCCATCGACTTCATGCGCGCGGAGCTGTGTGACACCTGCCACGGCACCGGCGGCAAGGACGGCAGCGAGCCGGTCACCTGCGCCACCTGCGGTGGCAGCGGGCAGATCCGTTCGGGCAGCGGCTTCATGGTCACCGTGCGCACCTGCACCACCTGCGGCGGCAGCGGGCAGACCATCAAGGACCCCTGCACCACCTGCCAGGGCTCGGGCCGGGTGCGGCGCAAGCGCACCGCCAGCTTCACCATCCCCCCGGGGGCGGATGACGGCCAGGTCTTTGTGATGTCCGGCCAGGGCGAGCCCGGCCAGAACCGCGGGCCCAACGGCGACCTGCTCATCGCGCTGACCGTGCGTCCGCACAAGCTGTTCCGCCGGGAGGGGACCACCCTGTACCTGGAGATGCCCATCTCCTTCACCCAGGCAGCGCTGGGGGCCACGCTGGAGGTGCCCACGCTCAAGAGCACGGTCAGCCACCGCATCCCCGAGGGTACGCAGGATGGCGCCCTCTTCCGCATCCGCAACGAGGGCATCCAGCAGCTGCACGGCAGCACCCGGGGCGACCTGGTGGTGCGCGTGCGGGTGGAGATCCCCAAGAAGCTGTCCGACAAGCAAAAGGAGCTGCTGCGCGCCTTTGACCAGGCCAGCACCGGGAAGGAATACGAGAACCGCAAGGGCTTCCTGGACAAGGTCAAGGAGCTGTTCAACGCCTGAGTGCGAAAGTATCTGTATCTACCAAAAACCCCGCATCCATGATGGATACGGGGTTTTTGTCTGGCGCACCCGGCGCGACTCGAACGCGCGACCTCCAGAGTCGGAGTCTGGCACTCTATCCAACTGAGCTACGGGAGCCCGCCCTTGTGAAGCGTTGTTTCACAAGGATTTACATGGTACTACCGCCCAGCCGTTTTGTCAATCACAGGGGGGTGAACAGGACGCTGCCCGCCGGTCAAGTGCAAACATGGGCACCGCGCGAGGTTCAGCCTGAGCGGACGCGCATCCAGCAACAAAAAATATCCGGGCAGGCTTTGCCGGTTCTCCTGATCTGCTGCATTCCTTATGCCTACCTCGCCGGGCAGCCGCCGGTGGCGCAATCCGGGTCCTCCCCGTCCAGCTCGGACAAGCCGGTGCCTTCATACAGCTGCAGCACACGCGGGTCAAAGGGCATGGCGCGGTCCCGCAGCTGCTCATACTGCTCCCGGGTGATGGCTTCATAGGGGGCCAGCTGGTAGGTGCCCCCGTCCAGCGCCAGGAAGGACACCCCTGCAAAGTCGTCCCAATGGTCCGCGATGGCCTGCGCCAGCCCTGCCCATTCCTCCGGGCGCACAGTGATGGTGTTGCTTGAGTTGTGGTCGGTGTAGCTGCGCTGGAACATCAGGTAGCGCTCCAGCTGCGCCAGGGCCGGCACATCCTCCTTGGTGCGCAGGGCGCCGGAGCGCACCGGGAAATCAATCACCAGGGTGCGGGCATGTTCAAGCTTGTTGTCCGGCGTGCCCACCTCGGGGTGTATGGGCCAGCCGTGCACCAGGGCAACCTTGGCCAGCGCGTCGTCCGCGCTGATGCGCACCCGGCGGATGAAGAAGGGGGCATGCGCGTCATGCAGCCCGGGGGAGACCCCGCCCGCCACCAGGGAGAGGGTGCCCTCCGGCTTGACCGTGGTCACCAGCAGCGGGCTTTGTATCCTGAGTTTGGCGGCGTACTGGGCCGCGGTTTGCCGCGCCTGTTGGGCCAGGCGCGCCAGCAGCTTCTCCTGGCGCTGCGAAGGCCAGGCGCCGATGGCATCCATCACCCCGGTCAGGCTGCAGCCGGTCAGGCGGTCGCGCTTGTGGATGAAGTCCCATTCGGGCAGCTCCAGGTCCACCAGGGTCATGCGCAGGCCGGCCCGGGCGGACAAGGCCTGCGCCTTGAGCGCGCCCTCCTCGTCAAACCCCTGGTCCGTGGCAAAGGCCGCCAGGTTGACGGTGGTCAGGTTGCACTGCTGCTTGTTGTCCAGCAGGATCTCGGCGCAGGGGTTGATGCCCTGCGCGTTTTCCCGCCGCCTGCCCATCTCCTCCAGGTTGATGAAGCCCGGCTCGCCGTCCAGCTGGATCATTTGGAAGACCAGCCGCAGGAAGGCCAGGCTGGGCTTTTGGGTAAACACGATGGAATTGTTGGACAGCCGCCGGTGGCCGATGTTCTGCCGGCCCGGGTTGAAGGGCTGGTCGCCGTTGACCTGCGCGTCAAAGCGGCGCTCGCCCACCTGGTCAAACCAGCCCGGCAGGGGGATGTCAAGCGCCCGCAGCTGCGCCTTCACGCGCTCATGCTGCTGAAAGTGCTCCTCCTTCCAGAAGCCGTTGATGGCATACTTGGCAAAGAGCAGCTCCAGGTCGCCGGCCACAAACAAGGCAATCTCCGCCGTGCGCCGCACGCCGCCGGCCACCACGTTCGCGCCGATCAGGTTGGCCATGTCCAGGATGTGGATGGGCCGCACCCGGCCATAGCCCCGGCTGTCAACCTCAATGGGGGCCAGGGAGGGGTCAATCCGGTTTTTCAGCGCCGCGTCAAAGCCGGCGAACATCTCCCGCAGGGGCTCCGGGCCCGAAGCCGTGCCGCCAAAGGTCTTCAGCCGCTCGCCCTTGGGGCGCACCGAGTTGAAGGACACCTTGATGGTGTGGATGTGCTCGTGCTCCGCCTGGGTGAGCAGGCTGAAATAGGCCAGCAGCGCGTCGCGCCAGCCTTCCTTGCTGTCCCCCACATAGATCTTGGCGAAGCCGTTGTCCAGCACGCGCACATCCGTGCGCTCCAGCCGGTAGTCCACCTCCACCGGGCGGTAGTCGGACAGGATCAGCCGTGCCTGGGTGCGGATGGGCGCCATGCCCGCGGCCAGGTCCGGGGTGGTCTTGAAGCCCACGCCGCTGCCCAGCATCAGCAGATAGAACAGCTCGCCCAGGTCCTCCCAGCGCGCGATGCTGGTGAAGCTGCAATTGAAGTTGGCCATGGGGTAGTCCTCCGCCACCTGGGTGCCGGCTATCCACAGGCTGCGGCCGGACACGAACTGCCGCAGGTTGAACATGCTGTCAAACAGCGCCTCGGCTTCCTGGCGCAGCCAGGCCTCATCCACGGGCAACGCGCTTTTTTCCCGGTGGGCGCGCTCCAGCCCCACATTGTAGTTCACCACCCGCGTGCAGGTTTCCTTCCAGGTTTCACGGCGTTTCTCACCGGGCAGGAAGCGGCTGTAGGTGCGGTAGAAGGTGAAAAGCCCCAGCGGGCTCATGTGGGCAGGGTGGCTGGGGTAGCTGTCCAGAAATTCCGCGCGCAGGGGCGCGGCAGCCTGCGCGCTCATGAGGCCGGCCTCCCCCGCTGGTTCAGCCAGGCGATGGCCTGGTCAAAGCTGAAGGTATGCCCGGAAATGACCAGCCGGGGCACCGTTTCAAAGCCCTTCTGGCGGATGACCGCCGGGTCGTCCACCTCCAGATAGGTGATGCGCTCATGCAAAAGGCGCAGTTTGAGCATCTCACAGTACGCGCAGTCCGCCAGGGTGTATAAGGTGGCTTCCCTTGCCTGGGTGTTCATCATCTACCTCCTGTAGTGGTTGGTCTTGTGTTGTTACCCATATCTTGTGGTCTCAAGCAAACGGTGCCCAGGCAGCGCCCCCGGGCGCGGCTTGGCGCAAATGGACAGCCCGCCCACAATATGCTATGATTCCAATGATCCAACCCACTGGGTTGGCCTGTCAAAGTCTTCTGCTAGACGTGTCAAAAGGAGAAAACAGTTTGAAATTGCGCAGATTTTCTCTCTTGAGCACCCTGTTTTTATTGTTGCTGCTGGTGGCCCTGCCCACAAACACCCTGGGCGAGGCGCAAACCATCGATGTCTACAAACGCGGCTGGCTCATCAAGCGCACCTGGGTGGACGAAAACCGGCAGCCTGTTCTCAATGAGGACGGCTACAGCATGCTGGTGCGCGATCTGGATGCGGCGGACCGGCCTTTGGCCATCAGCTACTACGACACCCAGGGCCAGCTGGTCAACAACCCAGATGGCTATGCCATCATCCAGCGCAAGTATTCCGGTTACGGCTGGCTGCTGGAGGAAGCGTATTTCGGCGAGCAAAAGGAGCCCATCATCCCGCCGGCCAAGGGCTACGCCCGCATGGTGAACACCTACAAGGGCCGCAAACTGGTGCAGGTGGAATACTTTGGCCCCGACGGCAACTACATCGTGCCCAATGGCCTGTACGCCAGGCGGGAGGACACCTACAACAGCCGCGGCATCCTGGAGCGGCGGGCGTTCTACGGGCAGGATGGTCAGTTGATGCTGAGCCGGGACGGCTATGCCATTGTGGAACGTGACCAGCCCCGGCTCAAAATCCTCAACAGCGAGCATTTCTTTGGCACGGACGGTCAGCCCATCATCGCCCGGGCGGGCTACGCGGGCATGGTCAATGAGTACAACAAATATGGCAACCGCCTCTTGTCCACCAGCTATTATGATGAGCAGGGGCAGCTGATGGCGCACCCCAAGCTGGGCTATGCCAGGGTGGAACACACCCATTTTGGCAACCACCGCGTCAAGACCACCTGGTTCTATGACGCGCAGGGCGAGCTGCTCCCCCAGAAAGAGGGGCACGCGGGGCTGGAGTACACCTATACCGATCGCGGACTGGTCAAGACCATCAGCTATTATGGCCCCGACCGCGAGCCCATCCTGAGGGAGGGCGGCTATGCCAAGGTCATTTACAGCTACGCCGCCGGCCAGGTTGTGCGGGAGGAATACCTGGGCCTGGACGGCAAGCCCCTCATCACCTCCATGGGCTACGCATCCCTGCGGCGCCAGTTCAGCGGCAAGCTGCAAACGGAGGAGCGGTACTTTGACGAGCACAATCAGCCGCTGATGGTGCCCGGCATTGGCTACGCCGGCTTCAAGCGCAGCTACAACCGCAATGGCAAGGTCATCCGCGAGGCCTACCTGGATGAGCGCGGCAAGCCCCTGATGACAGACCAGGGCTACGCCCTGCTCACCCGGGAATATGATGAGGCCGGCAACATCATCCAGGAGAGCTACTTTGACCAGGACAGCCAGCCTGTGAACGGCGCCAAGGGCTATGCCTCGTTTCAAAAAACCTACAACAAGGCGCGCAAAGTGTTGTCAGAACAGTATTTTGACGCCCAGGGCCAGCCTGTGCTGCTGGCACAGGGCTACGCGGCCATCCAGCGCGAATTTGACAGGAACAACAACGAGTTGCGCATCGCGTACTATGGCCCTGACGGGGGCCTGCTCAGCCAGGGCGCTGGCTGGGCGGCGCTGGAGCGCCAGTACAACGCGCGCAAGCAGGTCATCGCCGAGCGCTACCTGGGGGAAGACGGCCAGCCAATCATGCTGGCGGCGGGTTACGCGGGGCTGACCCGCCAATATGACGACAGCGGCAACATTGTCGCGGAAGCCTACCAGGACAGGGATGGTCTGCCGGTTCTCAACGCCAGGGGCTTTGCGTCCCTGGACCGCTTTTTTGTGGCGAAAGGCCAGGCCACGGAAGAGAACTACTACGGCCTGGATGACCGGCCAATCATCATCGCCGATGGCTATGCCGGCATCGGCCGGGAGTTTGACGCGGCCGGCAATGTCACCCGGACTGAATGGTATGGCGCGGACAGCAACCTGCTGCTGCAGGGGACAGGCTACGCGGCGCTGGAACGCCTGTATGACAATGACAAGCGCGTCATTTCCGAGCGGTATTTTGGCGAGGACGGCCAGCCCATCCTGGTTGCCGCGGGCTACGCGGGGCTGGACCGCGAATATGACGCCCAGGGCAACATCGTGCTGGAGGCCTATGTGGGCCTTGACCTGCAGCCCGTCATGCACCAGCGGGGCTACGCGGCCCTCAGGCGGCAGTTCCATGGGCGCAACCAGGTCAGCCATGAAGCATATTTTGATACCGAGGACCGCCCGGTGATGCTGGCTGGCGGCTACGCGGCAATAGGCCACGTGTATGACGAGGCGGGCAACATCACCCGCACCACCTGGTATGACACCGCGGGCCAGCCCTTGCTGCAAAAGTCAGGCTACGCGATACTGGCGCGCGCGTACGACCCTGAGAAGCGCGTCATCTCCGAGCGCTATTTTGGCGAGGACGGCCAGCCCATCCTGATCTCGGCGGGCTACGCGGGGCTGGACAGGCAATATGACAGCCAGGGCTTTGTGGCGCGGGAAGCCTATGTGGACCAGCAGGGCCAGCCCGTCATGATGAGCAGGGGCTACGCGGCGGTTGAGAAGCAGCACCTGAACGCCAGGCAGGTCAGTTACGAGGCCTATTTTGACACGGCGGACCGGCCGGTCCTGCTGCCGGGCGGCTATGCCGCGCTCAGCCGTTCCTTTGACGAAGCGGGCAACATCGTCCGTACCGCCTGGTATGGCACGGATGGCCGGCTGCTTGTCCAGGGCCCGGGCTACGCGGTGCTGGAGCGGCGCTATGACGACAACAGGCGTGTCATCCATGAGCGCTACCTGGACGAAAGCGAGCAGCCGGTGCTGCTGTCCGGCGGGTATGCCGGGCTGAACAGGCGCTATGACGGGCAGGACAATGTTGTCTGGGAAGCCTACCTGAACCGGCAGGGCCAACCTGCCCTCAACCAGGCTGGCTATGCTGCGCTGGCGCGCGAGTATGACCAGGAAAAACGTGTCATTTCAGAGCGTTACTTCGGTGAGGATGGCCAGCCCATCCTGCTTCCATCGGGCATCGCGGGGCTGACCCGGGGCTATGACGAGGCCGGCAACATCAGCCAGGAGAGCTCCCTGGGCCTGCAGGGCGAGGCCGTGCTGAACGACCAGGGCTATCACCGTTTTCACAAGGTCTGGGCAGGTCCGCGCCTGGTCTCCCGGGAGGAGTACATGGACATCGCCGGCCAGCCGGTGGTGACGGCGGGCGGCTATGCCAGCATCAGCCGGGAATTTGACGAGGCGGGCAACACCACGCGCACAAACTGGTATGGTGCGGATGGCGGGCTGCTGCTGCAGCAGGCAGGCTACGCGGCGCTGGAGCGGGTGTATGACAATGACAAGCGCGTCATCTCCGAGCGGTACTTCGGTGAGGACGGCCAGTTGATCCTGGCTCCCGCGGGCTTTGCGGGCCTGGACCGGCGCTATGACCAAGCCGGCAACATCCTGCGGGAAGCCTATGTTGATGTCAACAACCAGCCCATCATGCTGGCCAAGGGCTACGCCGCTGTGGAGCGGGCCTACGACGGGGACAAGCGCGTCACTTCCGAGCGCTATTTTGGCGCGGACGGGCTGCCTGTCCTGATCCCGGGTGGCTACGCAAGGCTGGACAAGGCCTATGACAGTCAGGGCAATGTCACCCGCGAAGCGTATCTGGATGTTGATGACCAGCCTGTCCTGCTGGACAAGGGCTACGCGGCGCTTGAGCACGTGTATGACGAGGCGGGCAACATCACCCGCACCACCTGGTATGACACCGCGGGCCAGCCCTTGCTGCAAAAGACGGGCTACGCGATTCTGGCGCGCGCATATGACCCTGAGAAGCGCGTGATCTCCGAGCGCTATTTTGGCGAGGACGGCCAGCCCATCCTGATCGCGGCGGGCTACGCGGGGCTGGACAGACGCTACGATGACCAGGGCTTCGTCGCATACGAGGCCTATCTGGGCACGGATGGTGCCCCTGTGATGCTGGGGAAGGGTTATTCCGCGGTGGAACGGCTGTACCTGTCTGCCAAGCAGGTGACCTATGAGGCGTATTTTGACGCGGATGGTCAGCCGGTTCTGCTGCCGGGGGGGTACGCGGCGCTCAGCCGCGCCTTTGATGAGGCCGGTAACATCACCTGCGCCGCCTGGTATGGTGTGGACGGCGGGCTGTTGCTGCAAAAGGCGGGCTACGCGGTGCTGGAGCGCGTATATGACCAGGAGAAACGCGTGGTCTCTGAGCGTTACCTGGGCGAGGATGGCCTGCCCATCCTGATTGCCGCAGGCTACGCGGGGCTGGACAGGCAGTATGACGTGGCCGGCAATGTGGCGCGGGAAGCCTATGTGGGCACAAACCAGCTGCCAACGCTGATCACCAAAGGCTACGCCGCGCTGGCACGCGTGTATGACCAGGAGAAACGCGTCATTTCAGAGCGTTACTTCGGCGAGGATGGCCAGCCCATCCTGCTTCCGGCGGGCTACGCGGGCCTGGACAGGCAATATGACAGCCAAGGCTTTGTGTCCAGGGAGGCCTATGTGGATGGGCTAGGCCGGCTGCTGATGATCGACAAGGGGTACGCGGCGGTGGAGCGGGCCTACGCGTCCCGCAACCAGGTGACCCATGAGGCCTACTACGACGCGCAGAACCAGCCGGTGCTGCTGCCCGGCGGCTTCGCGTCGCTTTCGCGCGCCTTTGATGAAGCGGGCAACATCACCCGCATGTCCTGGTTTGGTGTGGACGGCAAGCTGCTCCTGCAGGCATCCGGCTACGCGGCGCTGGCGCGGGCGTATGATGAGGACAGGCGTATTATCTCTGAGCGCTATTTGGGCGAGGATGGCCAGCCCATCCTGCTTCCATCGGGCATCGCGGGGCTGACCCGGGGCTATGACGAGGCCGGCAACATCAACCAGGAGAGCTCCCTGGGCCTGCAGGGCGAGGCCGTGCTGAACGACCAGGGCTATCACAGTTTTCACAAGGTCTGGGCAGGCCCGCGCCTGGTCTCCCGGGAGGAGTACCTGGACGTGGCCGGCCAGCCGGTGGTGACGGCGGGCGGCTATGCCAGCATCAGCCGGGAATTTGACGAGGCGGGCAACACCACGCGCACAAACTGGTATGGCGCGGATAGCGGCCTGCTCTTGCAGAAGGCGGGCTACGCGGCGCTGGAGCGCGGGTATGACCGGGAGAAACGTGTCATCTCCGAGCGGTACTTCGGTGAGGACGGCCAGCTCATCCTGGCTCCGGCGGGCTTCGCGGGCCTGGACCGGCGCTATGACCAAGCCGGCAACATCCTGCGGGAAGCCTATGTTGATGTCAACAACCAGCCCATCATGCTGGCCAAGGGCTACGCCGCTGTGGAGCGGGCCTATGACGGGGAGAAGCGCGTCACTTCCGAGCGCTATTTTGGCGCGGACGGGCTGCCTGTGCTGGTCCCGGGGGGCTACGCAAGGCTGGACAAGGCCTATGACAGTCAGGGCAATGTCACCCGCGAAGCGTATCTGGATGTAGACGACCAGCCTGTCCTGCTGGATAAGGGCTACGCGGCGCTGGAGCACGTGTATGACGAGGCGGGCAACATCACCCGCACCACCTGGTATGACACCGCGGGCCAGCCCTTGCTGCAAAAGACGGGCTACGCGATTTTGGAGCGGGTTTACGACCCTGAGAAGCGCGTCACTTCCGAGCGCTATTTTGGCGAGGACGGCCTGCCCATCCTGATCGCGGCGGGCTACGCGGGGCTGGACAGACGCTATGATGACCAGGGCTTTGTGGCGCGGGAAGCCTATGTGGACCAGCAGGGCCAGCCCGTCATGATGAGCAGGGGCTACGCGGCAATTGAGAAGCAGTACCTGAACGCCAGTCAGGTCAGTTACGAGGCCTATTTTGACACGGCGAACCGGCCGGTCCTGCTGCCTGGAGGTTATGCCGCGCTCAGCCGTGCCTTTGATGCGGCGGGCAACATCATCCGCACCGCCTGGTATGGCACGGATGGTCGGTTGCTTGCCCAGGGCCCAGGCTACGCGGTGCTGGAGCGGCGTTATGACGACAACAGGCGCGTGATTCATGAGCGCTACCTGGACGAAAGCGAGCAGCCTGTGCTGCTGTCCGGCGGGTATGCCGGGCTGAACAGGCGCTATGACGGGCAGGACAATGTTGTCTGGGAAGCCTACCTGAACCGGCAGGGCCAACCTGCCCTCAACCAGGCTGGCTATGCCGCGCTGGCGCGCGAGTATGACCAGGAAAAACGCGTCATTTCAGAGCGTTACTTCGGCGAGGATGACCAGCCCATCCTGCTACCATCGGGCATCGCGGGGGTGACCCGCGGCTATGACGAGGCCGGCAACATCAACCAGGAGAGTTCCCTGGGCCTGCAGGGCGAGGCCGTGCTGAACGACCAGGGCTATCACCGTTTTCACAAGGTCTGGGCTGGCCCACGCCTGGTCTCCCGGGAGGAGTATCTGGACGTGGCCGGCCAGCCGGTGGTGACGGCGGGCGGCTATGCCAGCATAAGCCGGGAGTTTGACGAGGCGGGCAACACCACGCGCACAAACTGGTATGGCGCGGACGGCGGCCTGCTCTTGCAGAAAGCGGGCTACGCGGCGCTGGAGCGGGTGTATGACGGGGAAAAGCGCGTCATCTCCGAGCGGTACTTCGGTGAGGACGGCCAGCCCCTCATGCTTCCGGCAGGCTATGCGGGACTTGACCGGACGTATGACGAGCAGGGGAATGTGACCTATGAGGCCTATGTGGGTGAGGATCACCAGCCCCTCATGCTGGACAAGGGCTACGCGGCGGTGGAGAAGTCGTACCTGGGGCGCAACCAGGTCACCCGGGAGGCATATTATGATACAGCGGGCCGGCCGGTGCTGCTGCCGGGGGGGTACTGGGCGCTTTCCCGTACCTTTGACGAGGCGGGCAACGCCATCAGCACCTCATGGTATGGCGTGGACGGCAACCTGCTCACGCAAAAAGACGGGTATGCGGTGCTCACGCGGGTCTATGACGATGAGCAACGCGTTCTGTCCGAACGCTACCTGGGGGAAGATGTACAGCCGGTCCTCCTCCCGGCAGGATACGCGGGTTGGGACCGCCGGTATGACGAGCAGGGCCTGGTCACCCGGGAAGCCTATGTGGGGGTGGATGAGCGGCCCGTGATGATCAACAGGGGCTACGCGGCGGTGGAGAAGGCGTACCTGTCGCGCAACCAGGTGACCCGTGAAGACTATTTTGACGTCGAAGGCCAGCCGGTGCTGCTGCCGGGCGGCTTCGCGTCGCTTTCGCGCGCCTTTGATGAAGCGGGCAACATCACCCGCATGGCCTGGTATGGTGTGGATGGCGGCCTGCTGATGCAAAAAAGCGGCTACGCGGTGCTGCTGCGCGCTTATGATGACCAGCAGCGGGTGATGTCCGAATACTACCTGGATGAGAACGAGCAGCCGGTGCCCCTGCGCGGGGGCTATGTTGGCCTGAACCGCGCCTATGATGAGGCGGGCAACCTGGTGTGGGAGGCATATGTGGACCCGGATGGCGACCTGGTCATCAACAGCCAGGGCTATGCCCAGGTCAGGCGGCAGTACGATGACCAGCAGCGCCTCATCAAGGAAGGCTACTTTGATACCCAGGGCCAGCCGGTCACCCTGCCCGCGGGCCATGCCGGGCTTGCATGGCACTATGACCAGGAGGGCAACCGCTCTGAACCTATATCCCTGGATGCGCAAGGCCAGCCCCTGGCAGAGGCAGGGGATTGACTTACTCCGCCCCGGGTTCCATTTTCTCCTGTCAGGTGGTACACTCCCTTGATGGAACCCCTGCCACACCATTTCCCACACAAGGAGGCTGACCATGCTGGACATTCACAGCCACCTGCTGCCCGGGGTGGATGATGGCGCGGAGGACCTTGAGGAAGCCTGCCAGATGGCGAGGCAGGCCGTTGACACCGGCACCACCGGCCTGGTGCTCACCCCCCACTGCAACATCCCCGGGGGGTTCCAAAACCCCTGGAGCGAGGCGCTGTCACAGAAGCTGGCGGATTTCCGCCAGGCTTTGCAGCGGCTGGGCATCCCCCTCACGCTGATGATGGGGGCGGAGGTCTTTGGCGCGGACGATGTGGCCCAGCACCTGGCCAGCGGCCGCGCGCTCACCCTCAATGCCAGCCGCTATGTGCTGCTGGAGTTCTGGACCAACGACCACCCTGGCCGGGTTGCCCGGGTGCTGGACAGTGTGAGCGCCCTGGGCCTGGTGCCGGTCATCGCCCACCCGGAGCGCTACCACTTTCTGGAGGAGGACCTCTCCCTGGCCCGGGACTGGGTGGGCCGCGGCTTCCTGCTGCAGCTCAACAAAGGCTCGGTGCTGGGTTCCTTTGGCCGCCGGGTTCAGGGCAGGGCGGACGCCCTGCTGCGCGCCCGCCTGGCGCAGGTGGTGGCCAGCGACGGCCACAGCCCCTACCAGCGCACCGCCACCCTGCACGAGGTCTATGTGCACATCGCCCAGCGCCACTCCCGCGCCTATGCTGACAGCCTGCTGCGGGACACCCCGCTTCGCATTGTCAACAACGCTTAACACAAGGCAGGTAGCTGTATGAAAGTCTTCCGCTGGATTGTCATCGTGGTGTTTGTCCTGGTCACAGGGCTGTACACCGCGCTGCATTATGTCAACCGCGCCCGGGTGGACCACACCATCCCGGTCATCCGCTACACTGCCCCGGTCATTGAGGTGCCTGTCAACGCCAGCCGGGAGGAGCTGCTGGGGGATGTCACCGCGTACGATGAGAAGGACGGCGACCTGACCGAGAAGATTATCGTGGAGAAGATCAGCAATTTTGTGGAAAAGGGCCTGTCCAACATCACCTACGCGGTGGTGGACAGGGACAACCACACCGTCAAAGCCACCCGGCGGGTGCGCTACGTCGATTATCACTCCCCCCGGTTCACCTTTGCGCAGGCCATGCGCTTTGACGCCGGCTCCAGCTTCAACGTGCTCAACCTCCTGGGCGCGGTGGACATGATTGACGGGGACATTTCAGGCCGCATCAAGCTGACCGGTTCCGACCTCAACGTCAGCGTCCCGGGCATCTACCAGATGCAGGCCCAGGTCACCAACAGCAAGGGGGACATCAGCTACCTGCGCTTCAACGTGACCATCACCCCCTCCCAGCGCAACCTGCCCGCCATCACCCTCAGCGATTACCTGATCTACCTCAGCCCTGAGCAGGCGCGGGTTTTCCAGCCAGAGGAGCTGGTGGAAGCGGTCACCCTCAACAACCTGCCGGTTGAGGACTATGCCCTCTCGGTGGAATCCTACCTGCGGCCGGAGACGCCCGGCACCTACCCCATCTACTACCAGGTGACCGACCAGGCCGGCCGCACAGGCTCCAGCGAGCTGGTCGTCATCGTGGAGGAATAAGCCATGCGCGAGTTTCGCTGGTCCTACGTCAACCCTTTGAGCGTGCTGAAGGATGTGCTGACGCACCTGTGGCTGGTGGCGCTGTGCGCGGCCATCGCCTGGATGGGCACGCAAATCGCGCTGGAGAACGTGTACAGGCCGGAGTACACCAGCTCGGCCACTTTTTTCATCACCCCCAAGGACAGCACCTCACAGGGCTACGCAAGCATCAACGCCGGCAACCAGATGGCCGGGGTGCTGGGCAACATCTTTAAAAGCCAGATCCTGGCCAACAAGGCAGCGGAGGCCATGGGCCGCCTGGAACTGCCCGCCAGGGTGGACGCGCGGGTGGTGGACTACACCAACCTGCTGCGCCTGAGCGCCACCGGCCCCACGCCTGAGGCCGCCTTCCAAACCGTGCGCGCCATCATGGACAACCACGCCCAGGTCTCTGACTATGTGGCCACCAACGTGGTGGCGGAGGTGCTGGAGGACGCGGTGGTGCCCGTCGCCCCCTCCAACCACATCCCCCTGCGCTCCTCCCAGCGCCTCGCGGCCCTGCTGGGCGCGGCCCTGGCGGTGGCCATTATCCTGCTGCTGTCAGTGCTGCGGGACACGGTCAAAACCGAGGAAGGGATCCGCCAGCTCATTGACGCGCCCCATTACGGCACCCTGCCGTTTGAATCCAAGAACAAGACGCTGCGCACCAAGCTGCGCCGCACCAACAAGGCCCTGATCATCACCAACCCCCTCACCTCCTTCCAGTACACCCAGGGCATCAAGCGCATCTCCACCAAGCTGGAGTACGCCGCCAGCCTGCGGGGGCAGAAGGTCTTCCTGGTTTCCAGCGCGGGGGAGAACGAGGGCAAATCCTCCATGGCCGCCAACCTGGCCCTGGACCTGGCCTCCCGCAGCCAGAAAGTGCTGCTGATAGACGCGGACCTCCGCCGTCCCGCCCAGTACAAGCTGTTTGATATTCCCAGGGGCACACACCTGGAGTTTGCCGATGTGCTGCTGGACCGGGCCACGCTCAGCCAGGCGCTGTACACCCACCAGGAATCCGGGCTGCACATGCTGCTCAACCGGCAAAGCTATGCCCAGTCGGCGGAGCTGGTCACCTCCCCCCAGATGATGCGGCTGCTGCAACAGGCGCGGGGGATGATGGACTACATCATCGTTGACTCCGCCCCCGTGGTGCTGGCTTCTGACACCGAGGCCCTGGCCAGCCTGTGCGACACCGCCCTGCTGGTGGTGCGCCAGGACTACGCCTATGTCTATACCATCAACGACACCATCGACAAGCTGGCGGAAAACACCCAGCTGCTGGGCAGCGTGTTCAACGCGGCACGCACCCTCAGCACCCCCGCCGGCATCACCAGCCGCCGTTATGGCAGCTATTACACCAAGGCATGAGAGGGGGCAGCGACATGCAGGCAGAGGACAACAGGCTTCACGCGTCAGCGCCCCACCACCTGGAGGAGGAGGAGCAGGGCAGCCTGGACCTGATGGTCCTGCTGGTGGACCTCTTCAAGGGCTTCAAGCGCTTCTGGTGGCTGCTGCTGCTGCTGGTACTGGCTGGCGGCGCCTACAACCTGTTGGGCAGCCAGGCCAGCTACACCCCCATGTACAGGGCCGAGGCCACCTTCACCATCGCCACGCGAAGCACCACCAACATCGGCAGCGGGGACTACAGCTTCAACTACAGCTCCGGCATCGTCACCCAGATGGCGCGCACCTTCCCCTACATCCTCAGCAGCGACATCCTGCAGACCATCATCAAGGAAGACCTGGGGGTGAGCAGCCTCAACGGCAGCATCTCCGCCACCGGGGTGGAGGCCACCAACCTGTTCATCCTGCGCGTCACCAGCACCAGCCAGGACGACGCCTACCGCATCCTGCTGTCAGCCATCAAGAACTATCCCCGGGTGGCGGAGTTCATCATTGGCGACACGAAGCTGAACATGCTCTCAGACCCCGAGGTCACCCAATCCCCCTACAACGCGGTACCCCGCCGCCGGATCATGCTGCGGGGCATGTTGATGGGCGGGCTGGCAGGCGGCGCGCTGCTGCTGCTCTATGCCATGCTGCGGCGCACCATCCGCAAGGAGGATGACATCCGTACCCAGCTCAACCAGAAGAGCCTGGCCGTGCTGCCGCATGTGGCCTTCAAGCGCCGCAAGAACAAGGGCGCGGGCAAGCTCATCATCCTCAGCCGCCAGGTGACCCCGGCCTACAAGGAAGCCATCCGCAGCCTGCGCACCCGCGTCAGCAAGGAGATGGCCGGCCTGGATGCCCGCGTGCTGCTGGTGACCAGCACCTTGCCGGGGGAGGGCAAGAGCACCCTGGCGCTCAACCTGGCGCTGTCCCTGGCCCAAAAGGGGGCCCGGGTGGCCCTGCTGGACGCCGACCTGCGCCACCAGCGCCTGCAGCACCTGCTGAGCCTGGACGGCGTGGAGCCAACCCTGGCTGAGGTGCTCAGCGGGCAGGCGCGCCTGCAGGATGCCATGCACGAGCGCTACCTGCCCGGGTTTTACTTTGTGCCCTACGGCCAGCACCGCGGCGACACCATGGAGGCCCTGCGCGCCCCCGCCCTGGCCGGGCTGGTGGACGATCTGGCCCGGATGATGGACTACGTCATCATCGACACCCCGCCAGCCGGCATCCTGTCTGACGCCGCCGCGCTGGCCGCCCTGGGGGACTGCCTGCTCTACCTCATCCGCCAGGACACCGCCAAGGTATCCCAGGTGCTGGATGGCCTGCAGAACATCGCCTACAGCGGCATCCCCATCATCGGCTGCGTGCTCAATGACGCCAGCGCCGGCTTTACCGGCTATGGCTATGGCTACGGCTACGGCTATGGCAGCCGCTACGCCTATGGCTATGGCCGCACGGGCTCCTATGGCCAGCGGGGCAGCTACGGCGCTGACCAGCGGGACAGCCAGACGGATTCCGACGGGTCAGGCATATGATCACCCTGGGCAGGTTGCGGCAAAAACTGCGCGAGGGCTTGCTGCAGAAGCTGCTGGAGGAGTGGCGCTTCATCGCCGGCTACATGAAGCGCTACACCTGGCAGATTGTGTTTTATGTGTTGCTGGGGGTGGCGTCCACCCTGCTGGGGCTGGCCGGAAGCCTGCTGAGCAAGCGGCTCATTGACGCTGTCACCGGGTTTGACAGCGGCTCCATCGGCACCCTGGCCGCCTGGTACATCGGCTTTGGCCTGTTTGGCCTGCTCACCAGCGCCCTGGTCAGCCGCATCTCAACCCGGGTGGTCACCCGGGTGCACCAGCAAATCCGCGCCGATGTCTTTGACCGCATCATCATGACGGATTGGGAAGCCATGTCGGACTTCCATTCCGGTGACCTGCTCAACCGCGCCAATGCCGACACCGGCAACCTGTCCAGCCAGGTGCTGGGCTTTTTCCCCAAGCTGATCACCGCGGCCGTCCAGTTTGTGGGCTCCCTGGCCATCATTTTGTACTATGACCCTGTCATGGCCCTCATCACCCTGTCCGGCGCGCCGGTGCTCGCGCTGGCCTCCCGCTTCCTGCTTCGCAAGATGCGCGCCTTCCAGATGGAAAGCCGCAAGATCAGCAGCGAGATCATGTCCTTCAACAACGAGGCCTTCCAGAATGTGCAGTTCATCAAGGCCTTTGACCTGGCGGGCCGCTTTTCCCAGCGCCTGCTGGCCCTGCAGGCCAAAAGCTACGACTACATCCTGCGCCACAACGCCTTCAGCATCGCCACCTCCTCCCTGCTGGGCCTGCTGGGCAGAATCATCTCCTGGGCAATCTTCGGCTGGAGTGTGTACCGCCTGTGGCAGGGGCAAATCACCTTTGGCACCATGACCCTTTTTCTGCAGCTGTCCGGCGGCCTGTCGGGCAGCTTCAACGCGCTGGTGGGCATCATCCCCGGGATGGTGTCCGCGGGCACCTCCGCCCGGCGCGTGATGGACATCGTCACCCTGCAACAGGAAGACCGCCAGCAGGACGATGCCGCGCTGGAACTGGCCCGCGGCGCCGCCGCCAGCGGCATCGCGGCCCGGTTGTCCGACATTTCCTTCACCTACAAGGGTGGCAAGCACGTGTTTGACGGGGTCAACCTGCATGCGGCGCCCGGGGAGATCGTGGCCCTGGTGGGGCCAACCGGCGGGGGCAAGACCACCTTGCTGCGCGTCCTGCTGGGGCTGGTGCGGGTGTCCGGCGGCGGCGCCCTTGTTTACGCGGGGCAGGACCCGGCAAACTGCCTGCCCATCGGGCCCAGCACCAGGCGCCTGTTCAGCTATGTGCCCCAGGGCAACATGCTGTTCTCCGGCACCATCGCCGACAACCTGCGCCTGGTCAAGCCTGATGCCACCGATGCGCAGCTCTGGCAGGCGCTTGAGGCCGCCTGCATTGACCAGGAGGTGCGCGCCCTGCCCCTGGGGCTGGAGGCGCCCATCGGTGAGCGCGCCCACGGGTTTTCCGAAGGCCAGGCCCAGCGCCTGTCCATCGCCAGGGCCTTGCTGTCCGACGCCCCCATCTTCCTGCTGGACGAGGCCACCTCCGCCCTGGACATCGCCACCGAGCGGCGGGTGCTGCGCAACATCCTGCGCCATGACAGCCAGAAAACCATCATCCTCACCACCCACCGCCCCAGCGTCCTGGACCTGTGCGACCGGGTCTATCAGGTGGGCCAGGGCCAGGTCAGCCCGATGGACAGCCTGGAGCAGGAGCGCATGAAGGCCAGTTTCTGACCCTTGGGAAGGCCTG
>JAAYEI010000029.1 GCA_012728815.1 Clostridiales bacterium | reverse complement strand
TGGTGGACGGCGTGATCACGGAAGTGACCGCCCAGGCCCCGGAAGACACCCCTGAGATTGCCGGCCCCGCGCTGGAGGAGCTGGCCAGCCGCGTGCTGGCGGCCAATTCCGCGGAGGTTGAGGTGGTCACCGGCGCCACCTGGACCAGCAAGGGCTTCATCGCGGCGCTGGAAGCCGCCCTGGCCCAGGCGGGCCTGGGGGACGCGCAGGCTGCGCCGGTTGAGGAAACCCCCGCCGAGCCCGTGGTGGTGTCCGGCAGCGGGCTCACCGTGGGCCTGGGCATCCACAACCTGGGCCGCATCGGCCCCGGCAAGGACGACAAGGAGGTGCAGGTCTACTCCTTCAACCAGGTCTTTGCCGGCGTGCTCTTTGACGCGGAAGGGAAAATCGTCTACGCCACCCTGGATCAGCTGGAGGTGGCTTCCCCCAACTACGACGGCGAGGGCATGCCCCACTTCGCGGGCTTCCCGGGCCAGCTGCCCTACCTGTATGACGAGAACCACGACGGCGTGATTGACGGCGTGCTGGAGACCAATGACGAGCTCTTCCAGTCTGACATCGCCGCCTGGCAGACCAAGCGCGAGCGGGGCGACGGCTACCGCATGGGCACCGGCTCCTGGGCGGACCAGATGAACGCCTATGAGGCCTTCTTCGTGGGCAAAACCGTGGACGAGCTGGACGAGCTGTTCGCGCGCGTGTTCTCCTCCCGCAATGGCCGCCCGCTCAAGGATGGCAGCACCAACGAGGAGGACAAGGCCAAGTACGACGCGCTGAGCGAGGAGGACAAGGCCCTGCTGGCCGACGTGGTCACCGGCGCCACCATGTCCCTCAATGACAGCCATGGCAACATCCTGGCCGCCCTGCGCATGGCCTATGACAACCGCCAGCCCCTGGCCGCCTCCGCCACCGGTGTGGGCCTGGGCATGGACTTCTCCGGCCGCATCGGCCCGGGCAAGGACAACACCGACACCCAGGTGTACTCCATCAACCAGGTCATCGCCCTGAACCTCTTTGACGCGGAGGGCAAGATTGTGCATAGCCTGGTGGACCAGGTTGAGGTGGCCACCCCCAACTACGACGGCGCGGGCATGCCCCATTTCAGCGGCTTCCCCGGCCAGGGCGGCTACAACTACGACATGAACCACGATGGCGTGGTGGTGGGCAAGTTCATCCCCAACAACGATGGCTACCTGGCGGAAATCGCCGGCTGGCAGACCAAGCGCGAGCGCGGGGAGGACTACCGCATGGGCACCGGCTCCTGGGCGGACCAGATGGACGCCTACCAGGCCTTCTTCGCCGGCAAGACCGTGGACGAGCTGGACGAGCTGTTTGGGCGCGTCTTCTCCTCCCGCAATGGCCGCCCGCTCAAGGATGGCAGCACCAACGAGGAGGACAAGGCCAAGTATGACGCGCTGAGCGAGGAGGACAAGGCCCTGCTGGCCGACGTGGTCACCGGCGCCACCATGTCCCTCAACGACAGCCACGGCAACATCCTGGGCGCCCTGCGGGACAGCCTGGACAAGCAGGCGGCTGTGGAAGTGACCCTTGGGGAATAAGAAACGGAGCACCAGGTAAGGCGGGGCGGGGAACCGCTTTTGAAGCAGCGGTCCCCCACCCCCTCCCGAACCCTGTGTTGATCAACGATGAAACCGGCGCCCTCACAGCGGGCGCCGGTTTTTCTGTATCAGGACTTCTAAAGTCGCTGAATCAGTTGGGATGTGGCCGCGGCTGTGCCGCGGCCTGCCGGTTTTGCACCTTTTGCCAGATGACCACCAGGGCGATCAGCGAGAAGCCGGCGGCGTCGGTCACCAGCCCCGGGATGATGAGCATCAGGCCACCGGCCAGCGCCATGAGCTGCTGGAGCAGGTTCAGCCTGCTCTCCCAGTACTTCTCCACCGCCATGCCCACGCCAAACATGCCGATGAGCGCCGTCAGCGCGATCAGCGCCACCTCATGCCACTGGGCGTTGAGCATGAGCATCTGCGGGCTGTACACAAAGATGTAGGGCACCAGGAAGGCGGCGATGGCAAGGCGCGTGGCCTCCACCCCGGTCCTGAGGGGGTTGGACTTGGCGATGGCCGCCCCCGCCATGGCAGCCAGGGCCACCGGCGGGGTGATGTCCGCGATGATGCCGAAATAGAAGGTGAACAGGTGGGCCGGCAGGATGGCCAGGGCCGGGCCGGCCGCCTGCAAGGCGCCATAGACCTCCGGCAGGCCGGTCATCAGCGCGCGGGCCACCACCGGCGCCATGATGGTGGAGGTGATCAGGTAGTTGGCGGTGGTCGGCACCCCCATGCCCAGCAGGATGGAGGAGAACATGGTGAAGATGAGCAGCAGCAGCAGGCTGCCCCCCGCCAGGCTGGTCAGCCCCGAGCCCATCTTGAGCCCGATGCCCGTCAGCGTGATCATGCCCGCGATGATGCCGGCCACCCCGCAGGCCAGGGCCACGCCCAGGATGCTGCGCGCGCCCGCCTCCAGCGCCTCCAGGTACTGCCGGGGGCGCATGCCCTTGCTTTGCCGGACAACCGGCAGCAGCGGGCGGCTTTTGAGGGCCGCGAAGGCCAGGTCCACCAGGGTGCGCAGATAGCCGCCCAGCACGGCGATGGCGATGCCAATCAGCGCGGCCACCGAGGGGGTGTAGCCCGCGCCCAGCACGAGGATGATGGCCACCAGCGGCAAAATCAGGTGGCCGCGCTCGCGCAGCACCTGCAGCAGGCGGGGCATCTTGTCCTTCTCCAGGCCCTTGAGGCCCTGCTTCTTGGCCTCCAGGTCGGTCACGATGTAGATGCCGGCAAAATACAGCAGGGCGGGGATGATGGCCGCCTTCACCACCACCGAATAGGATACGCCCACAGACTCGGCCATCAGGAAGGCCGCCGCGCCCATGACCGGCGGCATGATCTGCCCGCCGGTGGAAGCGGCCGCCTCCACCGCCGCGGCGAACTCCGCCCGGTAGCCCAGGCGCTTCATCATGGGGATGGTGAAGGAGCCGGAGCCCACGGTGTTGGCCACAGAGGAGCCGCTCACCGTGCCCTCCAGCGCGCTGGTGATGACCGCCACCTTGGCCGGCCCCCCGCGCTGCTTGCCCGCGATGGCGTTGGACAGGTCAATGAAGAACTCCCCCACGCCGGTCTTTTCCAGGAAGGCGCCAAAGAGGATGAACAGGAAGATGAAGGTGGAGCTGGCGCCCACCGGCACCCCGAAGACCCCCTCCTGGGTGTAGAAAAGGTGGCGGATAATCTGCATCAGGTTGAAGCCGCGGTTGCCCAGGAAGCCGGGCATGCTGCGGCCCAGGAAGGCCACCAGCACAAAGAGGCTGGCGATGATGACTATCGGCAGGCCCACCACCCGGCGGCAGGCCTCCATCAGCAGCAGGATGGCCAGCCCCGCAACCAGGTACTGGTAAAGGGGGTAGCTGTTTTGGCGGACCAGCTGGTTAAAGTACACCACCGGGAACAAGAACAGGCCCAGGGACAGCAGGGCCAGCGCCACGTCATACCAGGGCAAACGGTCCTTGCGGCCCGCGCGCCTGGCGGGGTAGAGCAGGTAGGACAGCATCACCACGATGCTCAGGTGCAGCGGGCGCATGTGCGTGCTGGGGATGATGTACCAGGTGCTGTACAGCTGCAGCAGGGAGAACAGCACGCACACGGAAGCGATGATCAGCCCCCGGTAGCCGGTCAGGACGCGGTAGGCGCTCTCCCGGTCAAAGCGGCTCATGATCTGCTGGATTTCGCCGCTGTCCACACGCTCCAGGTTGTCCGGGGTCAACGGGTCGCTGGTCTCATTGAACGGGCTGTCTGGCGGCAGGCGCTCTGGCATGCTGGTCTCCCCTCATTGTCACAAGCCCCGGGCCTGGCGGCCCGGGGCGATGGTTTGGCCTACATTCGCTGTGGCGGGGCCGCGGTCGCTCAGGGCAGCAGGCCCTGCTCCTGGAAATATTTCTCGGCGCCGGGGTGGAAGGGCACCGGGATGCCCTCAACAGCGGCCTGGGCGGAGATGAACTCCTTCTTGGCGTGGGTCATCTCATCCTTGTTCTCATACAGGACCTTGGTCAGCTGGTAGACCAGCTCCTCATCCAGGTCCTTGCTGCAGATGAGCACCGCGCCCACGGCGGGGACGGTCACATCCTGCTGGATGCCCTTGTAGGAGCCAGCCGGCACCACCACGGGCACATAGAAGGCATACTTCTCCTGCAGGGCCGCCATCTGCTCGTCTGGCAGGCCAATCAGGCGCACGTCGCGCTTGCTGTCCACGTCCATGATGGCGGGGTTGGGCAGGCCCGCGGTCACAAAGAAGGCGTCCAGCTGGCGGTTCTGGAAGGAGGTGGCGGACTCGTCAAAGCTGAGGTACTGGGGCTTGATGTCCTCAAGCGCCAGCCCGGCCTCGCCCAGCAGCTGCACGGCGTTGAAGTACACGCCTGAGCCCACCGCGCCAACGGACACGTTCTTGCCCTTCAGGTCAGCGATGGTCTGGATGTCGGAATCCGCCGCGACCACCACCTGCACCAGCTCCGGGTAGAGGTAGCCGATGGCCACGAAGGAGTCAATGACCTCCCCCGCGAAGAAGTCCGCATCGCCCTGGTAGGCGTAGTACATGACGTCGTTTTGCACGGTGCCCAGGTCGGCCTCGCTGCTGTTCATCTTGAGGATGTTGTCCTTGGAGCCACCGGAGGACTGCACGGAGACATCCAGGTCCGGGATGTGCTTCATCCACAGCGCGGCAATTTCACCGCCCAGCGGGTAATAGGTGCCGGCGGTGCCGCCGGTGGTGATGCCCAGGTAGGTGGTCTGGGCCAGCGCGCTCAGGGCGGTGAACACCAGCGCCAGGGTCAGCAGCGTAACCAGTAACTTTTTCATGGGGGGCTCCTTTCTCAATGAATCATGCGCAGCGCCCGGGCAGGCCGCCATGCGGCCCCAGGGGAAGGCTTGCATAATGATGCATAGTATAAGGCAAAAAGGGCCCGTGCTGCTGTTTTTCATGTGTATTGCATTGAAAATGCAATTTTTATGTATCTTCTGTCCGGTTTGTGGCCCATCAGGGCAGGTGGGGCGCCATCACCTGGGCGGCCTCCCAGGGCAGGCTGTCCGCGGCGGCGCCGCGGGCAAAGTCCGACCGGCCGCCCCCTTTGGCCCCTGTTGACCGGATGAACTCGGCCATATCGGCCTTGACATCCGGGGAGCGCGCGAACAACAGGTTGAAGCGCCCCGCCCGGGGGACGCACAGCAGGGCGATGAGGCCGCTGTGCTTGACCATTTCGCCCGCCAGCGCTTCCAGGGCGGGCAGGTCCTGCTCCTCCAGCTGGGCGATGACCAGCCTGCGCCCATCCGGCAGCACCCGCGCCTGCTCCAGGAGGCCGGGCAGCTTGGCCAGGCTGCGCTGCCGCCGCAGGGCGCCCAGCTCCCGGCGGTTGTCCTCCGCCTGCCGGAGCGCTTCGCTCAGGCGGCCGGGCAGCTCATCCACGCCGGCGCTGAGCAGTTCGCCCGCGCGGGTGACCGCCTTGTAAACCCGCACATAGTGCGCCACGGCCCGCCCGCCGCACAGGAAGGACAGGCGCAGCTTGCCCCTTGCCGGCTCGCTGCCCAGCAGCTTCACCAGGCCTATCTGCCCGGTGCGGCTCAAATGGGTGCCGCCGCAGGCCACCATCTCATAATCCCCCATGGCGCACACCCGCACCTGCTCCTGCACCGTGGGGTCCTTGCGCAGGGGCAGGCCGGCCAGCTCCGCCGCGTCCGGAAAACGGCATGTGACCGGGCTGTCTTCCGTGATGAGGCGGTTGGCCAGCGCCTCGATGTCATCCAGGACGTCCTGGCCAAGCCGCGTGCTGTTGTCCGGCATGGTCACGTCAATGGTGGACACTTCCCGCCCGATGTGCAGCCCGTGGGTGAAGCCGCCGGTCAACCGGTACAGGCAGCTGGCGATCAGGTGCTCCCCGGTGTGCTGCTGCATGTGGTCAAAGCGCCGCGCCCAGTCCAGCTCACCATGCACCTGGCTGCCCACCGGGGGCGGGCCATCCGGCCCTGTGACCGCGTGCCAGACCTGGCCCTGGGCATCCTTTTGGGTGTCCTGCACCTGCCAAACCTGGTCCCCCGCCAGCAGGCGGCCGCTGTCGCCCGGCTGGCCGCCGCCCTCGGGGTAGAAGGCGCTGCGGTCCAGGCTCAGCCAGGTTTTGTCCCCCTCCACCCTGTGGGCGGTTACCCTGGCGGTGAAGTCCCTTGTCCAGGCATCCGCCAGATAGAGCTGCTGTGTCATCCCCGTCCTCCTTGGCTTGCTGGCATCAGTATACCACCCAGGCGGGGCGGGCGGGAATCTGGTGTATAATCTGAGAGGAAGCGGGGGCGCCTGTCTTGATGTTTGCGCCGCTTGCTGTATAATAAAGACATGGGAGGGTTGCTGATGAGCGAGAACTTTGGAACCACCAAACTGGTCCCGCTGCAGGATGAAAACAGCGTAGCCGCTAGCATCCTTCAGCATGTCTACCAGGCGCTGATGGCCAAGGGCTATGACCCGGTTGCCCAGCTGACCGGCTTTGTGATGACCGGGGACCCGACCTACATCACCAGCCATGAGAACGCTCGCAGCCTGATCTGCCGCCTCCAGCGGGATGAGATCCTGGAGGAGCTGGTGCGCGCCTATTTCAAGGTGCCCCAAAACGGCGGCTGAGGTGACACGCCCCCGCCTGCTGGGCCTGGATTATGGCGCCAGGCGCATCGGCGTCGCCCTGAGCGATGAGGGCCGCCGGCTGGCCCGCCCCCACAGCCTGCTGCACCACCGGGGCTGGACGCCCTCGGCCCGGGCGGTGGAGGACTTGCTCAAGCAGCTGGACGCCGAGTATGTGGTGCTGGGCCTGCCCTACGGGATGGATGACCAGGTGGGCAGCCAGGCACAGGAGGTGCTGGGCTTCGCTGAGGCGCTGCGCCGTCGGGGCATCCGCGTGGAAATGCAGGACGAGCGGCTGACCAGCCTGGAGGCCGGGGACATCCTGCGCGAGCAGGGCCACACCTGGCAGCGCAGCAAGGCGCTGGTGGACCAGGTGGCCGCCGCGCTCATCCTGCAGGCCTACCTGGACCAGACCCCCCACACACCATGACCCGGGGCGCTGGCGCGCCCATTTCATACAGGAGGAACAAGACCATGGCAAACGACAGGGAGCGGGAAGACCTCAACGAGGAGCTGGAAAGCAACATCGTGGAACTGACGGACGAGGATGGCCAGACCACCGAGTTTGAATACCTAACCACCATCGAGCACAAGGGCGAGAGCTACGTTGTGCTGCTGGCCCCCCAGGAGGAGGACAACGAGGAGGAGGGGGAGGTTGTGATCCTCCGGATCCAGCCGGATGAACAGGGGGAGGACACCTATGTATCCTGCGACAGCGACGTGATTGAGCAGGAAGTGTTTGAGCTGTTCATGGAGGAGCTGGACGAGGAGGAGGACGGCGCGTTCTTCGACGAGCAAAGCGGCAACTGACCCGCAACAACAGACGGCTGCAGCGGCATCTTGCCGCTGCAGCCGTTTTTTGTGTGGTTTTTCGGGAACTACCTGCGCCGTACCCCCCGCGCGATGTGCCCCAGCATGTACAGGGACAGCCCGGGGCTGGCGGCCAGCAGCAGGGCGCTGAGCACGCCCAGGGCATAGAGGGCCCAGCTGAGCGCCGCGCGGGCCGCGCCGCCCACCTGCTCTGCCAGGGGGGCCAGCGGCTCACCCTGCTCCACCACAAAGTCCTCCCCGGGTTGCTGGGGCATTGCCACCACCCGGGCCTGGGGGGCCTTCTCCTCGCCCAGGATGTAGTCCGCCACCGCCGGGCGGTAGGCATCCGCCTGCTGCACCGCCACCAGGGCCACGATCAGGGGCAGCAGGATGGCCAGCAGCAAGCCCACCAGGCGGGCCAGGCCACCGGCCGGGCGCAATGGACGGGCCGGCGGGAGAGGCTGTTGGCGCCGGGGGGAGGGCAGCGGCTCCTGCAACTCTTCCTCCCGCTGCATGCGCCGCTCAGGCGCCACCGTCTGCACGCTGGGCGCGCTCACCGGGGCGCCCGCGCCAAAGCGCCGCGCATTGCGGGGCGCGGAGCACTGCACGCACTGGGTGTACCCGTCCTTGTTGGCTGTCTGGCAACGGCTGCAAATCCACATAAATCTCTGATCCTCCGCTCCTGGGTTCTGATGATTCAACGCGCGGCGGCCGCGTTTTCATGCCATCAAAAAGGCCTTCTTGCACAGAAGGCCAAAGGGACAGGCTGGGCGCTGTATCAATCGCCGAAGGACACGTTGATGTCGCGGGCCGCCTTCACAACCTGGTCCTCCGGGTTCACAGGCTTGGGCACGCCGGCGACGTCGGAGAGCTTGTTTTCCCCGATGGTGCCGTTTTTCAGCGCCACCGTCAGGCCAAAGCGGCCTTCCTTGATGAGGCGGGCGGCGTGCACGCCAAACTGGGTGGACAGCACCCGGTCATAGGCGCAGGGGCTGCCCCCGCGCTGCATATGCCCGGGGATGACGGTGCGGCTTTCCACGCCGGTGAGCCGCTCCAAGGCGGCCGCCACGCGCTGGGACACATGGCGGAACTCGTATTCCTTCTGGGCGGCCTCGCGCTCCTTGCGCTTCATGGCCGCCTCCTCCACGGTGATGGCGCCCTCGGCCACCGCGATGATGGTGAAGTTCTTGTTGAGCCTGGCACGCTCGTCAATCACCCGGGCCACCTTGTTGATGTCATAGGGGATCTCCGGCAGCAGGATGACGTCAGCCCCCCCGGCGAGGCCCGCGTACAGGGTGAGCCAGCCCGCCTTGTTGCCCATGATCTCAATCACCATGCAGCGGCTGTGGCTGGCCGCGGTGGTGTGGATGCGGTCAATCACGTCTGTGGCGATGTCCACCGCCGTGTGGAAGCCAAAGGTGAAGTCGGTGCCAAAGATGTCGTTGTCGATGGTCTTGGGCAGGCCGATGACGTTCAGGCCCTCCTTGGCGAGCAGGTTGGCCGTCTTGTGGGTGCCGTTGCCGCCCAGGGTGACCAGGCAGTCCAGCCGCATGGCACGGTAGTTCATCTTCATGGCGTGCACCTTGTCCACGTTGTCCTCTTCCACCACGCGCATGTTGCGGAAGGGAGTGCGGCTGGTGCCTAGGATGGTGCCGCCCATGGTAAGGATGCCGGAGAACTGGGACTGCTGCATGACCTGGTAATCCCCGTCAATCAGCCCGCGGTAGCCCGCGCGGATGCCCACAATCTCCGCGTCCAGGGTTTGGTAGGCGGCGCGGGCCACCCCGCGGATGGCCGCGTTGAGGCCGGGGCAGTCCCCGCCGCTGGTCAGGATGCCGATTCTGATGCTCATGCTCTCTCCTCCTGTCAGATGCCGCGGGCGCGGCGGGCAGGCAGCGGGCTTCCCTTACTTGATGCCAAAGATCCCCAGGATGCCGCGTGACAGGGTGCGGCCCATGGTGTAGCCGGCGCCAGAGGCCGTGGAGCGGGTGAAGTTCTCCAGCATGCGCTCGCCCAGGCCCTTGGCTGTCTTGGTGGTCTTTTGCACCTTGGGCTGGGCCGGCTTGTCCTGCTGGACGGCGGGCACCTGGTGCTGGGGCTCATACTGGCCGGTCTGCGGGTTGAAGACCAGCACCGGCGGGGGGGTCTGCTCCACCTTGCGCGCAGGGGCGGGCACCGGGGCTTCGGGCGCCGGTGCGGGCGCCGGGGCCGGGTAGGCCGGGGCGGCCTGCATCTCGCGCTCCTCGTACTGGCCGGTGGCCGGGTTGAACACCTGGATGGTGCCGCGCTGGGGCTGGGGCATGGTCTGGGCAGCCTCGGTGACGGTGCCCACCACCTCCTCCACCAGCACCCGGGCCGTGCCCATCACGCCCTGGGAGGTGAACTTGGCGCTGAGGATCTCATAGGCGCTTTCCCGGTCAAACATGTGGGTGTACTTGTCGCGCAGGTCGCTGGTGTCAATCAGGGTGGCGCGCAGGGAATCGGAAATCACGCCGATCGCCGACTGCGGCGGCAGGATGAGGGCCCGCTGGGTGACGCTGGGCGCGCCGGACTCATCCAGGAAGGAGAGCAGCGCCTCGCCGGTCTGCAGCTGGGTGATGGCCTGCTCGGTATCAAAATTGGGGTTGGGGCGGAAGGTCTGCGCCACCGTGCGGATGACCCGCTGCTCCACCGGGGTGAAGGCGCGCAGCGCGTGCTGCACGCGCGCGGCCAGCTGCGACAGCACGCTGGAGGGCACGTCGGCCGGGTTCTGGGTGATGAAGAACACGCCCACGCCCTTGGAACGGATGAGGCGGATGGTCAGCTCAATCTTCTCCATCAGCTCCTTGGGGCAGTCGTTGAAGAGCAGGTGCGCCTCATCAAAGAAGAACACCATGCGCGGCAGCTCGCGGTCGCCCTGCTCGGGCAGCAGCTCATACAGCTCCGCCAGCATCCACAGCAGGAAGACCGAATACATGTTGGGGCGCAGGAACAGCTTGTCCGCCGCCAGGATGTTGATCATGCCGTGGCCGTTCTCATCCCGTACCAGCCAGTCGGCGATGTCCAGCGCCGGCTCACCGAAAAAGAGGTTGCCGCCCTGGTCCTCCAGCACCGCGATGGCGCGCTGGATGGCGCCCACGGAAGCCTTGGTGATGTTGCCATAGCGCAGGGTATAGTCCCCGGCGCGGTCGCCCGCATAGGTGAGCATGGCGCGCAGGTCCTTCAGGTCAATCAGCAGCAGGCCCTCGTCATCGGCAATGCGGAACACGATGTGCAGGACGCCTGACTGGGTGTCGTTCAGCTGCAGCATGCGCGCGAGCAGCAGGGGGCCCATCTCGCTCACCGTGGTGCGGATGGGGTGGCCGGACACGCCATAGACATCCCACAGGGTGACCGGGTTGCCCTGGGGCTTGAAGTCTGTCATGCCCACGCTCTCCATGCGGGCGCGGATTTTTTCGTTGAGCTCGCCGGGCTTGGCCAGGCCGGCCAGGTCACCCTTGACATCCGCCATGAAGACAGGCACGCCCAGGCGGGAGAAGGACTCCGCCAGCACCTGCAGGGTGACGGTCTTGCCGGTGCCCGTGGCGCCGGAAATCAGCCCGTGGCGGTTGGCCAGCTGGGGAAGCAGGGAGACAGGGCCCTCAGCGCTGGTGCCCAGCCAGATTTTGTTGTCTTGCAGCATGGTATGAACCTCCGTTTTTACTTGGATGATCGCCTGAATGAATTGTTTTCTGCATTTTAGCACAAAAACAGCCGTCCCACAAACGAAATCGCAACAAAACTACCGTTTCCGGCGGCTTCAGCCCAGCTGGCAAACCTGCGCGATGGCCTGGGCGGTGATGCCCTCGCCCCGGCCCTCGGGCCCCAGGCCCTCGGTGGTGGTGGCCTTGAGGGAAACGCGGTCCAGCGGCAGGCCCAGGGCCCCCGCGATGTTTTGGCGCATGTCCATCAGGTAGGGCGCCAGCTTGGGCGCCTGGGCCAGGATGGTGACATCGCACTGCCAGGGCATAAAGCCCGCTTTGGCCAGAACGCGGGCCGCCGCCTGCAGCAGCTCCAGGGAGGAGGCCCCGCGGTAGGCCGGGTCGCTGTCCGGGAAATGCTGGCCGATGTCCCCCAGGGCGCAGGCGCCCAGCAGCGCGTCCGTCAGCGCGTGCAGCGCCACGTCGGCGTCTGAATGGCCCAGCAAGCCTGTTTCATGCGGGATGGTGACCCCGCCAAGCACCAGGGGGCGGCCTTGCACCAGGCGGTGGGTGTCAACCCCGCTGCCCACGCGCAAGCCGGCCAAGAGCAGGCGCTCCGCCATGGCCCAGTCCTCCTGCCGGGTGATTTTAAAGTTCATCGCGCCGCCAGGCACCAGGTGCACCGGCTGCCCCAGGCGCTCCACCAGCCCCGCGTCATCGCTCAGCGCCTCGGGGCTGTGCCGGTAGGCGCGCAGCAGCAGCTCCCGGTGGAAGGCCTGGGGCGTCTGGACACGGTACAGCCCCTCCCGGCTGATGGTGCGGGTGCCCTCCCCCGCCTGGCTTCTGAGGGTGTCATCCACCGGCAGGGCGGGCACGGCGGCGCCCTGCGCCCGGGCAGCCTGAATCACTTCTTGAATCATCGCGCCGCCTGCCAGGGGGCGGGCGGCGTCGTGCACCAGCACCAGCCCGCAGGCCGGGTCAACCTCAGCCAGCGCGTTTTGGACAGATTGCCGCCGGGTGGCGCCGCCCGTCACCAGCTGAACCCTGTCCAGGTTGCTGTCCAACAGCGCCGCGCGGAAGGCGTCCGCCTCCGCCTGCCGGGTGACCAGCAGCAGCTGATGGCAGTGGGGCGCCAGCGCTTTGAGGGCATACAAAAACAGCGGCTGCCCGCACAGGGGCAGCAGCGCCTTGTTGGTGGCCAGCCCCATGCGGCTGCCCGCGCCGGCTGCCACCACGATACCGCAGGCCTTCAAGGCAGGTCCTCCCCAGACAGGTTGGTGATGATGTAGTCATAGATGTCCCGGGCGCGCGCCGCCCAGTTGGCGCGGAAGCGCTCGGCCAGGTCAGCCGTGGGCAGGGACAAATCCAGCTGCATCAGCTGCATCCCGCCCTCGCTGATGCCAACGCGGGTGTGGTATTCGTTGCGCCCCTCGTGGCTGATGTGGGCGAACAGCTCCCGCTCCTGGCGCAGGCGCTCGCGGAAGGCGGGCACGGCATCGTCCACCTTGTTCAGGGTGCTCTCCCCCAGGCGGGTGACAAAGAGGGCAAGCGCCTCCTCCCCCTCCTGGGTGATGGTGTACACATCATCCCCGGGCACCTGCTCGCGGATGACCTGGCCGCGCCGCGTCAGGTCATACAGGGCGGCCTGCAGGTCAAAATAGTTCATCAAATCGTGCTCGGCCATAAAGGCGATCAGCTGCAGGTTGCCGCAGGGTCCCAGGGATTTGAGGGTATGCAGGGTGAGCAGCTTGCCCTCCAGGCCATCCAGGCGGTAGCGTGGAATCTCAGCCATGGTGTCAGCCCCCTTCCTGCTGATGCCCCCAGAACGCCTGGGCTTTTCGCGTGATTTCCATGATGGATTGTACCCTTTCCGTCTGGATGTGAACAGGGAGCAGGGCCTCATAGTCCGCCTGGGCGTAGCGGTCATCCAGCAGCAGCAGCACACCCCGGTCCGTGTCGGAGCGGATCAGCCGCCCGGCCGCCTGCAGCACCTTGTGCATGCCGGGGTAGCGGTAGGCAAAGCCAAAGCCGTCCCCCATGGCCTCCTCCATGCGCGTGCGGTACAGGTCCCGCAGCTGGTTGACCTGGGGCAGGCCCACCCCCACAACCGCCACGCTGGTCAGCGCCTGTCCGGGCAGGTCCACCCCCTCGGCGAACACGCCCCCCAGCACGCACAAGCCCAGCAGCGGCTGGTCATCCCGGGTGAAATCGGCCAGGAAGCTGAGCCGTTGCCCCTCGTCCATGCCGCCCTGCTGAACATTGAGCGGTACCCGCGGGCTGATAGAGAGCAACACCTGGCGCACGGCGTTGAGGTAGGCGAAGGAGGGGAAGTAGGCGATCATCTTGCCAGGCCGCGCCTCATACAGCGCCAGGATGGCCCGGGCCGCGGGCAGCAGGCTGGCTTCCCGCGCCCGGTAGCGGGTGTTGAGGGCATAGTGCAGGGTCAGCAGGTGGTCCACCGGAAAAGGCGAGGGCAGGGACAGCAGCGCGTCCTCCCGTTCCCCGCCCAGCAGGGCGCGCATGGCGCCAAGCGGCTGGAGGGTGGCCGAGTAGAACACGCAACCGGACAGCCCCCGCGTGACCGCTTGCAGGTGGGGCGCCGGGTTGAGGTTGAGGACGTGCAGCTGCGCCTGTTTGCCCGGCAGGTGGTAGATGGCGTAATCCTCACCCGCCTCCCGGGCGCGCTGCAGCGCGCTGGCCAGGCTGACCAGGTCCCGCAGCAGGTGCAGCCCACCGGGGGTAAAGCTGGCGCCCACCTGCGCCACCAGGGCCTGGACAGCCAGGAGCAGCCGTTCGGGCTCCTCTAGAAGGTCCTCCGCCTCCAGCAGGCGCAGCAGCGCGGTGGCCGCCTTGTACAGCGGGGCTGCGCGTCCGTGCAGGCGGCCGGCCTCGCGGCGAAACGCGGTGAGCCGCTGGTGGGTGAGGCTGCCGGAGAGCATGTCCCGCGCGCGGTCGGGCAGGTTGTGCGCCTCATCCACCAGCAGGGTGACCCGTTTGGTTGTGTCAAACACCCGGCTCAGGCGCACCTGGGGGTCAAAGGCGTAGTTATAATCGCAAATGACCACATCCGCCAGCTCGCACAGCGCCAGGGAGAACTCAAAGGGGCAGAGCTGGTGCCGGTTTGACAGCGCCAGCACCCTTTCCCCATCCCAGATGGCATGGCCCAGGGCTTCCTGAAGGGCGGCCGGCTGGCGCAGGTAATGCCCCCCCGCGCGCTCGCAGTGCCCGGGGTGGCAGCGCGGGCTGTCCAGGGGGCAGAGGCTTTCCCGGGCGTTGAGGGTGAGGGCGTGGATGACCAGCCCATCCGCCAGCATCCGACGCAGCTCCTTGTCCATGGCGATGCGCTGGGTGCCCCGGGCGGTCAGGCAAAACACCTGCCGGCTCAGCCCCTGCCCCAGCGCCTTGAGGGCGGGGAAGAGCACAGCCGCGCTTTTGCCGGTGCCGGTGGGCATCTCGGCGAACAGGCGCTGGCGGCGCTGGATGGCGGTATACACCTGGGCGGCCATCTCCCGCTGGCCAGGGCGGTAGGCGGGGTAGGGAAAGGGCAGGCCGGCGATGCTGGCGTCCCGCGCCGCCAGGTGCGCCAGCAACCGCTTTTGCCAGGCCACCCAGGGCAGCAGCAGCTCAAAAAAAGAGGCCCGCAGGCGCTGGCGCGCCCAGTCTTCCTCAAACTGCGCGCGCAGCTCACCCATTTGGGTGACATAGCTGACCCGCAGCCGCACCTGGTCAATGCCTTCCCGCTCACAGAGCATGTGGCCGTAGCAGGCCGCCTGCAGCAGGTGCTCCGGCAGGGGCGACTGGGGCACCTCAGACGGCGCCAGCTTGATTTCCTCAATGAGGGGCGGTGCCGCCGCCGGCTCATATAAATCCATCCGGCCGCTCACCCGCACCGGCTGCCCTTCCACGCTGCCCTCCCACACCAGGGCTGTTTCCGCTTGCCCCGCGCTCTCCCCCTGCCAGGCCAGGTGGCCCAGGCGGCCCATCTCCATCGCCTGGAAGGAAAAGGGCAGGATGTCGGGCTGGAAGACGCTGTACCCCACCAGAGCGCGCACGGAGACGCGCAGCGGCTCCTGGCTCACGGCAGGCCCTCGT
>JAAYEI010000006.1 GCA_012728815.1 Clostridiales bacterium | reverse complement strand
GGCCGCTCATGCCTGTTGGCCCTCGATTTGGTGGATCAGCTTCACCCGGTCCGCGTGGCGGCCGCCCTCAAAGCCGGCCTCCAGCCACTGGGTGACAATCATCCGCGCCAGGCCAGGGCCCACCACCCGCGCGCCCAGGGCCAGCATGTTGGCGTCGTTGTGCTCACGGGACAGCACCGCTGAATAGCACTCCGAGCACACCGCGCAGCGGATGCCCGCTACCTTGTTGGCGGCGATGGAAATGCCAATGCCGGTGCCGCAGAAGATGATGCCCCTGTCACACGCGCCGCTGGCCACCGCCTCCGCCGCCTTCTGGCCATAAACCGGGTAGTCGCAGCGCGCCAGCGAGTCGGTGCCGTAGTCAGTGTACGCCAGGCCCAGCTCGTCCAGCAGCTTGATGATTTCAAGCTTCAGCGGCAGGCCGGCGTGGTCAGAACCCAATGCGATCATGTCAGTTTCCTCCTTGTTGGTCGTGAATGAAGCGCGCCACCTGGGCGCTGGTGGGCATGGCCCCCTGCGCGCCCGCGCCCAGGGTGGACAGCGCGCCCACCGCGTTGGCGTAACGCAGGGCTTCCTCCTGGCCCGCGCCCCGGGCCAGGGCGGCCGCCAGGCCGGCGTTGAAGCTGTCCCCGGCGGCGGTGGTGTCCACCGGCTTGACCATAAAGCCCGGGAAGTGGCGCGCGCCCTGCTGGTTGACCAGCCAGGCGCCCTGCGCCCCGGCCTTGAGCACCACGTTGCGCACCCCGGTGTGCAGCAGCCGCCTGCCCGCTTCCACCATGCGCCGGGGCGTGTCGGTCACCAGGCCGGTCAGCAGGGCCAGCTCCACCTCGTTGGGGGTGACGTAGTCACACAGCCCCAGCAGGCCTTCCGGCAGGGGCACAGCGGGGGCCGGGTCCAGGATGATGGTCTTGCCCGCCTCGCGCAGGCGGCGGATGGCATGGGCCACCGTGTCCATGGGGATCTCCAGCTGCAGCAGGAAAATGTCGCAGGCCATCAGGGCCTGCCAGTGGGCGTCCACCTGGGCGCGGTCCACCAGCCGGTTGGCCCCGGGGATGTACACGATGCGGTTGTCCCCGCTGCTGGTGTCCACCTCAATCACCGCGGTGCCGGTGTTGATGCCCGGCGCTGTCACCACGCAGCCGGCGTCAATGCCGTTTTGCTCAAAGGCCTGCCAGTACAGCGCGCTGTTGGCGTCATCCCCCAGCTTGCCCAGCATCATCACCCCGGAGGACAGCCGCGCCGCGGCCACCGCCTGGTTGCCGCCCTTGCCGCCCGGATACACCTTGAAATCCAGCCCCTCCAGCGTTTCCCCCGGCAGCAGGAAGCGCGGCACCCGGGAGACCAGGTCCACGTTCATGCTGCCGATGATGGCGATGCGCTTGCTCATGTCAGCTCCTCCTCCTACACAGCCTGGCGGTGCGGCTCCCCCTCAATCCCTGGACAGTCCTTAAGCGCCGCCGCGATGCCCTGCAGGTGGCCATGGCAATCACCACAACCCCAGCGCCTGCCCGCCAAAGGGGGATGAGGCGCACGGCCGCGTCCTCCGGGTGATGGTGCCACAGCCCGCTGAACAGTATACCTTAAAACCCGACGGCCCGCACGGGTTGCTGGGAGCCGGATGAGTTGGTGGTTAACGGGTTTCCCACCACCAGCCGCGGGACACCCCGCCCGCCTTGACACCCGGGCGCCGCCGGCCCTATACTGCTGCGTAAGGATAAACGTTTATACCTTCAATACACCGCCAGGGAGATGCCGATGGAACGCAGCGTATATT
The DNA here is from genome assembly GCA_012728815.1 of Clostridiales bacterium. Classification (GTDB taxonomy): domain Bacteria; phylum Bacillota; class Clostridia; order Christensenellales; family Aristaeellaceae; genus UBA6115. The sequence goes on along the minus strand of JAAYEI010000006.1, from coordinate 15,246 downwards.
TTGATGGCTGGCACAAGGGCAATTTCTGCCAGCACCCCAACCTGCCCATGCGCAGCCTGCACATGCTGGATGATCTGGAGCGCCTGGGCGCCACCATGCTGGTGTGGGCGGGCCTGGGCGGCGGCAGCATCAGCCTGCCCTTCCTGCACCATGAGGCCTTTGGCCCGGTGGACCCGCGCCAGGGCATGTACGGCTACATGAACGACAGCGACTTCATCAGGGAGTGCAACAAGCGGGGCATCAAGCTGTTCTCCATCGTCTTTGAGGTGCAGGGCTGGGAGTTCCCGGCCGTGATTGACAGGCTGACCGGCAAGATCAAGTACATCAACAAGCTGGCCGAGGGCCATGAAGAGCAGGGATGGTACGGCCTGCGCGAGTTCTCCCAGGACAAGTACCCGGATGCCTTCCCCACCAGCCTGAAGGACTACTACCCCGGGGGCATCATCAACTCCGAGGGGGAGGTGGTGGGCGACCTGTTTGAGGAGGCGGCCGCGCGCAAGCTGGACGGCTCGCCGGTGCACGCCCAGTGGGTGGAGGTCAAAAACCACCGGCAGATCTGCTACCAAACCTGCCGCAACAACCCGGTCTGGCGGGACTACCTGAAGAAAATCATCAGCCTCATGGTGGATGCGGGCGTGCCCGGCATCCAGCTGGACGAGGCCGAGCTGCCCCTCACCGCCATTGGCTCCGGCGGCTGCTTTTGCAAGGACTGCATGAAGCAGTTCACCGCCTGGCTGGTGGAGCGCCGCGCGCGGGGCCTGCTGGGCGCGGCCTGGGACGGCATAGACGTGGCCAGCTTCAATTATCAGGACCACCTGCTGGCCAACCAGCACACCTTCCCCCAGGGCGCGCCCTTTATCCGGGACTACTGGGAGTTCCAGGTGCGGGCGGTGAAGAAGTACTTTGGCGAGCTGGCAGACCATGCCAGGGCCTATGGCCGGGAGAAGCACCAGCGGGAGGTGCTGGTCTCCGGCAACTTCTTCAACCTCATGCCCTGCTACTTCCCCATCGTGCCCAAGGTGGATGTGATCATCACCGAGATGGAGCACACCCAGTTCCGCCAGCCATATTTCTACCGCTACTGCGAGGGCTTCGCCCAGGGGCGGGACGTGGTGGTGGCCGAGAACCCCTACGGGGGCATCGTGCCCGACCTGGTGCGCATGCTGGATGAGGGGCGGGGCCATGACCTCTACCGCATCTTCCTGCTGGAGGCCGCCATGTATGGCTGCAACATGTCCGTGCCCTATGGCGGCTGGATGGGCAACACCATCCGCGACGCCTTCTGGCCGCCCCTGCACCTCAGCGCCCAGGTGCAGGGCTTCCTCAAGCGCAACGAGCGCCTCTACCCCAAGGGCAGCCGGGGAGACGCCTGCGTGCTGTACAGCTATTTATCCTACTACTGGCGCGAGACAGCCACGGGCGCCGGCGGCGCGAATGCCATGCAGCAGTTCACCAACCTGGCGGACATCACCTCCTCGGGCTGGGACGGGGACAAGCGCCGCACGCCCTTCTGGGAGGTCCTCAAGGCCCTGACGGACAGCCAGGTCATCTTTGACGTGTGCATGATGCCTGACGGCGAGCTGCGCGAGGACGATTTCACCCTGGCGCAGATTCAGGACTACCCCCTGGTCATCCTGCCGGACTGTGACCAGCTGACCAGCCGCCAGCAGGACATCCTGCTGCGCTTTGCCCAGGGCGGCGGCAAGGTGCTGGCCCACGGCCGCCTGGCGGAGGGCAGCGACCTGGTTTCGCGGCTGGAGGCCACGGGCCGGCTCACCCGCACCCAGGACGCTGACCACTTTGAGGTGGCCATGGCCCGCTTTGCCGCCGGCATGCGCCAGCTGATGAAGCCGCTGCGCTCGGTGAAGGTATCCGACCCGCGCCTGGGCGTGCACCGCTTCACCAGCAAGGAGGCCACCAGCATCCACCTGATGAACTACGATTATGACGCCGCGGCCGACCAGGTGCGCCCCAGCCTGAACGTGCAGCTCACCTGCAGGGCCAGGGGCAGGGTGCAGGTGCACAGCCTGGAGGGGCAGGACCTGGGCTTCAGGACAGAGCAGACGGACGAGGGCCTGCGCGTCACCCTGGAGCGGGTGCCGGTCTACGCGGTGGTGGAGATCCGCCACCCGGAATAGGCATGCCGCCCGCCCGCTTTGCGCCGCCGCCTGCCTGTGGTGTATAATGAAGGGGAGTCATAACGTTTAGCCCGCGGGCCGGGAAAGCCGGCAGGGATTGTTGCCGCGCGCAGCGGTAAAAAACAAGGAGTGTGACATGGCCGCCACCATCAAGGATGTCAGCAAGGCATCCAACGTGTCCATCGCCACGGTGAGCAAGGTGCTCAACGGCGATTATTCCAAGGTGTCCGAGCAAACCAAGCAGCGGGTGCTGGAGGCAGCCAGGCGGCTGCACTACCGGCCCAACCTGCTCGCGCGCAGCCTGGTGCGGCGCCAGTCCAGCATGCTGGGGCTGGTCATCCCCGACATCGCCAACCCCTATTATGCCGACATGTGCCGGGGCATGGCGGACGAAGCCCAGCGCGCCGGGCGCTCCACCCTGATTTCCAACACCGACCGCCAGCCCCAGAGCGAGCTGGCCGCCATCAAGACCATGATAGACTATGCCGTGGCCGGGGTGGTGCTGGTGGGCATCTTCAAGAACGTGCCGGAGCATGTTGACCTGCTCAGGCGCTACAACGTGCCCTGCGCGGTGGTGGAATACCACGAGCCGGGCATGGAGAACTGCGTGTACGTGGACGACTACTCCGGCTCCCACGAGGCGGTCAGCTACCTCATTGGCAGGGGCCACCGCACCATCGGCTACATCAGCGGCTTTCCCGAGCAGGGCCACCCCCGGGACGCCCGCCTGGCCGGCTACCGCCAGGCGCTGGCGGACGCCGGGCTCACCTACGACCCCTTCCTGGTGGAGAACGGCCGCTTCAACCTGGAAACCGGCTACCAGAAGGCGGCCATCCTGATGCAGCGCAACAAGGACATCACCGCCATCGCCTGCGGCAACGACATGATCGCCCTGGGCGCCTTCCGCGCGCTGCGGGAGTACGGCCACCGGGTGCCGGCGGATGTGTCCCTGGTGGGCTTTGACGATGTCTACCTCAGCACCACCATGGAGCCGCGGCTGACCACCGTGCGCCAGCCCGCGTATGAGCTGGGCATCGCCGCGGTCAAAATGCTGGCCGCGCAGATCGATGAGGACGGGGCGCGGGAGAAGAACATCTGCTTCAAGCCCACCCTCATCAAGCGCGACACGGTGGCGGCGGGGCCGGCAGCCACCTGAACAGCCAATCCTCCCCACAGAAACGGGGCTGCCGCGGTCGCGGCAGCCCCGTTTGCCTCACCAGGCGCCTGGCGGGGGCAGCATCCCCCGCCCTGTCAGAACAGAATGGCGCCCTTGATGTAGCCGTCCTCCTTGGTGCCGGAGATGTCCAGCACGCGGTTGACGCCTTCCAGGTCATCAAAGCAGGCGGTGTGGGTGAGATAGTCCCCGGGGGTGTAGATGCCGCGCTCGGCCAGCGCCGCGGTGCGGGGAATCAGGTCGGTGTAGTGGCGGTTGCTCATGGGGGAGAGGTTGAGCACAGTCACCCCGGACAGGTGCCACAGGCTGCCGTCAAAGGTGACCTGGTCACGGTGCCAGGAGCCCAGCACCAGGACGCCGCCGGTCTTGCGGATGAGGCGGTTGGCCAGGGCAAAACCGGAATCGGTGGCGGCAAACTCAATCACCACGTCCACGCCGCCCTGCGCCTCCAGCTGCCTGATGTAGGCCTCGCCTTCCTGGCTGTAGGGATCATAGGTGTGTTCGGGGGACAGCCTGCGCGCCAGCTCCAGGCGCTCGGGCTGAATCTCGAAGGTGGAAATCCTGCCCGCCCAGCTGCCGCGCACCAGGCCCTGCAGGGTGATCAGGCCCATGTAGCCCGCCCCCACCAGCGCCACATGGTCACCGGGGCGGATGCCCGCCTTCTCCAGCAGGTTGACCACGCACACCGTGGGCTCCAGCACCATGGCGCCGTAGTCCTCCGTGTCGTCCGGGATTTTGGCCGCGCAGGAGGCGTCCTGCACGAAGTATTGCACCATCATCTCGTTGCCGCCGCTGGAGCAAAACACCTTGTCGCCCACCTTGAACCCGCGCACCAGGCTGCCCACCTCGCGCACGATGCCCACGCCCTCATGCCCGATCACATAGGGGAAGTCGCCCGGCGCGCTCTGGCCGTGGTAAAGCTTGGCGTCCCAGGCGCACACGCCGCAGGCCTTGGTCTCAATGAGCAGGTCATGGGGGCCCACCGGGGCCAGGGGCACCGGGCGCAGCTCGGCCACGCCGTCGGCGGTGATCCAGATGCCTTGGTTGTTCAGCTTGTCCATCCGTGTATCCTCCAAAACCATATTGTATGCAAATGCGCTCGCGCAGGATTGCCCGCCTGGTACTTCCTTGCCGGCCCGGCCGGCGCGGTCAGTCAGGCCCTGATGAGGCCGCCAGGCTTGGTGAAGGTTTCCTGCTGCACCAGGTCCTGGCGCGCTCCCCGCCCCAAAGCCCCGCGCCTGTCCACCCGGGCGGGGGTGCCCACCGGCTCAAGGCCCGGCAGGCGGCCGGGACCGGCCACCTCACAGCGTTTCATGCCCGGGGACTGCCTTCCTCCCCGCGGCGGTTTCCCCGCCGCGCCACGCGGTAGGTTAAACGTTTCGCCTTGTTGATTTTTATGATAAAGGCGAAACAAGAGCTTGTCAAGCGGAACGCGCGGCTTCACCCGCTGCCGGGCAAAAGGCGCACAGGCGCCCACCCGCCTGCCAACCCGCGCCACGCCGCGGGCGCGGGCAGCAAGCAGCCTGCCAGGTCCTGGCAGGCTGTTTGCTGGCGTGAATCAACGCTGTCCGGCCCCTGTGCGCGGGGCCGGCGGGGGCTACAGGCTCAGGCGGATGTCCTGCTGGCGCGTGTCCAGGGTGAAGGTCAGCTCCCCCTGGTCATGCACCAGGTCATAGTCCCCCAGGAAACCGGTGAAGGACAGGGCGCCGGCCTCGTCTGTCACCAGGCGCAGCCCGGTGTGCCATTCCTGCCGGATCAGCCCCGCCAGCGCCTCATAGGCGGGCTTTTTGCTGTTGTCCTGCCGCAGCAGGCCGCTGGGCGCGCCCAGCCACTTGCCGTCCACCGCGTCCCAGTTGGTGATGGCCTGAACCTGGGGATGGGCAAACAGCAGGCGGTACATCTCCGTCAGCTGCCGGGCCTGGCGCTCCTCCCCTTCAGGGGTGGTGGGCCAGCTTTCCGGCTGCCAGTCATTCAGGTCCACGATGTGCGGGGGCATCAGGTCGCCGGACACCAGGGTGTTCTCGGTGAAGTGGATGGGCAGGCCAAAGCGGGCAAAGCGCGCCAGCACCTCCGCCACCCTGTCCGCACCCCAATAGCCCTGGTGCTGGTGGGACTGGATGCCGATGGCGTCAATGGGCACCCCGGCGTCCAGGCAGTCGGCAATCAGCTGCTCGTAGCGGGGGCTGGTGTTGAAGTCGTTGAGCAGCAGCTGGGCCTTGGGGTTGGCCTGCCGGGCGCGCTCAAACACCATCTTCACCAGGCCCACCCGGCCATGGGCGCGGGCCAGGCGGGTGACGGCGTTGTCATAGCGGTCAAAATCCGGCATGATGACCACCTCGTTGATGACATCCCAGCTGTCTATCAGGCCGGCAAAGCCGCCCACCTCCCGGTCAATGCGGGCCAGCTGCCTGTCCAGGATGGCGGGGGTGTCATACTGCAGCAGCCAGGGGGCGCACACAGTATGCCAGCACAGCGGGTGCCCCTTGAGGATGAGGCCGCGCTCCTTGAGCCAGGCCGCCCCCGCGCGGGTGCGGGCGCTGTCGGGCTGGCCCTCCTCCGCCTCATAGCGGCCCCAGTAAAAGGGGAGGGTGGCATAGTTGAAGAGGCTGGTCAGCGCCTCCATGCGCGTTTGCAGCTGCTGGCACTCCGCCTCCCCGGTGGCCGGGTCCACCAGCGCCAGCACGTCAAACATCCCCGCGCCAAAGAGAAAGCGGTGGCGCCGGAGGCGGATGCGGACAGGCCGGTTCTTCATGGGGCTTCCGTCCGGATAGGTCAGGGCCAGGCGCGCGGTGCCCCGGCGGTGGTCAAGCTTTGTGGTCATGATGTTATCCTTTCACGCTGCCGATGCTCAGGCCCACCACAAAATACTTCTGCAGGAAGGGGTAGACCAGCATGATGGGCAGGGCTGAGATCACGGTGATGGCGGCCCGGATGGTCACCGGCGTGGTGGGCGCGCGGGCGGCCAGGGCCGTGGTGGTCTGCATGGCCATGTTGCTGCTGGCCTGGGTGGTGGCCAGCTTCATTTTCAGCAGGTACTGCAGGGTGTGCAAAGAGGGGCGCCCCGCGTTGTACAGGTGGGTGTCAAACCAGCTGTTCCAGGCGCCCACCGCCACAAAGAGCGACACCGTGGCCATGACCGGCAGGCACAGGGGCGCGATGATCTGCCAGAACACGCGCAATTCCCCCGCGCCGTCAATGCGCGCGGACTCCACCAGGGCGTCGGGCAGGTTGAGGATGTAGGTGCGGATGACGATCATGTTGAAGCAGCTGATCATGGTGGGCACGATGTACACCCAGAAGCTGCGGCTGAGCCCCAGGGTGCGTGAAATCAGCAGGTAGTTGGGGATGAGGCCGGCGTTGACATACATGGTGAGCACAAAGACGGTGGTGATGAACTTGCGCAGCACATACTCCCGCCGGGAGAGCGCGTAGGCCAGCATCGAGGTGAGCAGCAGGTTGAGCGCCGTCTGCAGCAGCGTGCGCGCCACGGACACCTGGAAGGCGCTGAACACAAACTCGTCCGCCAGCACGCCACGGTAGCTTTCCAGGGAAAACACGCGCGGCCAGATGCTGATCCCGCCGCGCAGCGCGTCGGTGCCGTCGTTGAAGGAGATGGCCACGGTGTTGAGCACCGGGTAGAGGGTGATCAGCATGGCCAGCAGCAAAAAGGCGTTGTTGAAGGTGTGGAAGAGGATGTTCATCCACCGCGAGGTCCGGGGGTTGTGGCGCAGGTTGATGCCGCTCATCTGTCTGCCCTCCTTTACAGCAGGGTCGGCTCGTCCAGCCGGCGGGCAATCCGGTTGGCGGAGAAGAGCAGGAAGATGGACACCAGGCTTTTGAAGATGCCCGCGGCGGTGGCCCTGCCGTACTGGCCCTGGCTGATGCCGTACTTGAGCACAAAGATGTCGATGGTCTGGGACCAGTCAATCAGCAGGTTCTGCCCCATCAGGTAGGGGATGTCGAAATTGCCGTCGTTGGTGCCGCTGACCAGCATGCCGATGTTCATGATCAGCAGGATGACAAAGGTGCTCTTGATGCCGGGCAGGGTGATGTGCATGATCTTGCGCAGCCGCCCGGCGCCGTCAATCTCGGCCGCCTCATACAGGGCGGGGTCAATGGCGCTCATGCTGGACAGGTAGATGATGCTGTTCCAGCCCGCCTCCTTCCACATATGGATGATGCCGGCCAGCCACCAGAAATAGCGCCCTTCCCCCAGGAAGAACAGGGGCTGGCGGATCAGCCCCAGGCTGAGCAGCACCTGGTTGACCACCCCGTCGGTGGCGAAGGCGTTCTGGGCCAGCCCCACCACGATGACCCAGGAGAGGAAGTGGGGCAGGTAGGTGACCGTCTGCACCGTGCGCTTGTAGCGCCGCGAGGCGACCTCGTTGAGCAGCACGGCCAGGCCGATGGCGCTCACCGTGTTGAACACCAGGTTGATGACGCTCATGGCGAAGGTGTTGCGGATGGCCAGCAAAAACTCCTGGCGGGAGAAGAGCCAGCTGAAGTTGCGCAGGCCCACCCAGGGGTTGTCAAACAGCGGCACCGCCGGCTTGTAGCTCATGAAGGCCGTGATCCAGCCCCAGAGCGGCGCGTAGCTGAACAGCAGCACATACAGCAGCATGGGCACGCTCATCAGCGCCAGCTGCCGCTGGTCCCACAGGGTGCGCAGGAAGCCGCGCCCCGGCCGTCCGGTCAGTTTCCGGGTTCTGTCCATCTGCTCTCCTCTGCCTCATCATCGTGATGAAAACGTAAAACCACCCCGGGTGGCCAGGATGTGTTGCCCGGCGGGGAAGAGGCCCGGGGCGGGGCCCTGTTGTCCGCGTTGGCAACAGGGCTGCCAGCCGCGGACAGCCCGCGGCCGGCTGGGGGCAGGGGGTTAGCGCAGGCGCTCGTTCATCTCCAGGATGATGCCCTGCAGGAAGACTTCATACTCCGCCTGGCCGGCGTCGCTCATGGTCTTGGCGAAGGTTTCCCACATCCCGTCAAACTCGCCCGGGGCGGCCATGATCAGCCGGGGCAGGTCGCGCGCCTGGATGTCGCCCATCTGGGTGTTGATGTCGCGCATGTCCGGATAGGGCTGCAGGTCGATCTGCCAGACCGGGTAGTAGGGCTCATTGGGCGGGGCGGGGGTGAAGAACTCCGCCGGGGTCTTCATGCCGTAGCTGGTGAGGAACTCCTTGTCGTATTCGCTCATCATGTCAAAGTACAGCTCGGGCTGCAGCGCCGGGTCCCAGCTGTTGCCGTTGTCCATGGTGCCTTCCTTCTTGGGGCTGTAGAAGAACAGGGCACGGGCCTTGTTGGCGTTGACCCAGACCGGGTTCTCGGCGTTGGCTTTCTGCTCGGCCGTGCGCAGGTAGCGCCCGTTCTCCACATAGTAGTCCTCACCCTCAATGCCCCAGTGGAAGATGGTCTGCCACCTGTCATCCAGCAGCGCCTCAAACATGTCCACGATGCGCTTGGGCTCCTTGCAGTTGACGGAGATGCCAAAGCCGCGGTTCACGTTGATGACCGGCTGGTCGATGTAGTGGTCGGTGATGTCCTCCGAGTACACCAGCGGCAGGCCGATGTAGGTCTCGCCGTACATCTGCCGGGCGATCAGCGCGTCGGTGGCGTTCTGGAAGTTCCAGTACTGGTCAAACATGCCCAGCACCCGGCCCGAGGACAGCTTGGCGATGTACTGGTCAAAGTTCTGCACGAAGGTGTCCTGGTCAATCAGGCCCTTCTGGAACACCTCGTTGAGCTTCTGGTAGTAGGGCTTGGAATAGTCCTTGTTGTGGAAGACATCCACGCGGTAGTTGTCATCCCAGTGCACGAAGACGCCGCCGTCATTGGGGTGCCCCATCAGGTGCTGCACGGGGTTGAGCAGGCAGAAGTTGCGCCAGCCGTCGGTCAGGATTTCAAAGCCGCTGGTGGGCAGGCCGTCCTCGGTGGTGGGGTGGGCTTCCTTGTAGCGCAGCAGCAGGTCAAAGTATTGCTCGGGGGTGGTGATGGTGGGGTAGTTGTCCCAGGCCAGCACCTTCTTCTGGATCCAGAAGGCGGGGCCGTTCTGGTAGTTGACGATGGCGTCGTTGTAGATGCGGCCGAAGCTGGGCATGACGTACAGCCCGCCGTCCACGGTGATGCGGTTCATGTAGGGCTCAAAATGTGCCCAGAGGTTGGGGGTGTCCGTCTCGTTGATGTAGTCCAGCAGGTCGATGTAGGTGCCCGCGTCAATGAGCATCTCCGCGGAGTTGGAGCCGCTCATGATGTCGGCGTAGTCCTGGCCGGCAATCTTGATGCCCAGGGTCTCGTCCAGGTCCCCCGCCAGGAACTCAAACTCGAACTTGATGCCAAACTCTTCCTCAATGAGCTTGTAGATCTTGTTGTCGCTGGTGGGCTGGTCAAAGGGGTCGCCGGCAAAGACGGTGACCGTGAGGGGCGCCGGTTCAGCCAGCGCCAGGCCCAGGGGCAGCATCATCGCCAGGATGAGCAGCAGGGACAGCAGTTTGCGTTGCATAAGGTTCCTCCTTTTCATCGGGTTGCAATTGTTGGCGGCCATGCGCCGCGGTGGTGTGGGTTTTTTGTGTGGCCGTGCGCTCCCCCCTTTTTGTGCAAGTGCCCTTGATGGGCCACCATCGCTGGACTGTGCCTGCCGCGCCTTAGCCGCCCGTTTTGCGGCTGTTGCGGAACTCCTGCGGGGTCATGCCGTGCTCGGCTTGAAACACGCGGAAAAAGGTGCGCAGGCTGCCAAAACCAGATTCCTCGGAGATGTCCGTCACGCTCAGGTCGGTGCCCGCCAGCAGGTTGCAGGCCCGGTACAGCCGGATGCTGTTGACATAGGTGGAGAAATTGTCCCCGAACAGGTGGGCGAACTGGCGGGAGAGGCGGTACTTGCTCATCCCCAGCGCCCGGGCCATGTCCTCCAGGGAGATGTGCTCCTGGTAGTGGCGGTTCACATAGTCCACAATCCGCCAGGTGAGTTGCCGGTCCCCCGCGCTGCTGTTCTCAAGCAGCGTCACCGACTCCAAGATCCGCGCCACCATCAGGTGGGCAAAGGGGGTGAAGATTTCCCGCCGGCCCTCCTGCTCGTACTCCAGGTACATCTGCTCCATCGCGTAGCGGATGTTGCCGTGCACCTGCCTGCCCGAAAGGAAGGGCATCTCGGGGTGGTGGCGCAGCAGGGTGTCCACATACTCGCCGACAAAGGACAAATCCAGCACCAAAATCGTGTTGTGGTTGCCGGGGGAAGGGCGGTCGTAGCTGTGAATCTGGTTGGGGAAGATCAGGGCCAGGCTGCCCTTGTCCAGCCTGCGCGACTGATCGCCCACGGTGATCTGGATGCTGCCCGCGTCCACCAGCACCAGCTCCAGGTGGGTGTGCAGGTGCAGCGGGAAGGCATAGCCCACGCCGCGGGTCATGAACAACTGGTTGTCCCGGTTCTCCACAAAGGCTTGCATCTGGTTCCTTTCCTTCCTCCACCGGGTAAGGGGCGCCAGGCGCCGGGTGCTGAACATCAGGGGAGGCTTGTCAACTCTTGCGTCGGCAGGCGCAGATATATGGGGCGGCGCGGTTATTCCAGGTCGCGTTCGGCTGTTCTTCGACCTGATGATACAACATCTGACAGCGGCGCGCTTGTCAATTTTTGGCATTATGCTGCCATTTATTGCGCGGTTTTCCAATGTCATTCCAGCGCGTTTTACCGTCTTTTCTGACATGGCGGGCCGCGCCGCCGCGCAGCATCTGACAATGAAAAACCGCCATGGCGTGATCAGGCATCAGCCGGCGTCAGATTCTGGACAAAAACGGCATTCCCCGCTCCCCCGGCCTAAAGCGGCCCGCGGCGTGTATAATGCCCTTGGACGCTATGCAAGGAGAGGAAAGAATGTTCAATCTGTTTGGCCGGGGAAGAAAAACCCTCATGGAGGCGGTGCAGGAGGCAAAGGAGCAGCCGGGCACCCGCCTGGTGGACGTGCGCAGCCCCGAGGAGTACCGCGGCGGCCATGTGCCCGGCGCCATCAACCTGCCGCTGGGCGACAAGACCGCGCAGCTCTACCTGTACTGCGCCTCCGGCGCCCGCAGCGGCATGGCGGCGGGCATGCTGCGGCGCATGGGGTATGAGCACTGCGCCAACGTTGGCGGCATCGGCAGCTACCGCGGCCCGCTGGCATACTGAAGCCGCGGGGGCGGCGCGTGAACCGGCCGGGCGGTGAACGCCGCGGGAACAGGGTTCCGCCGCCGGACCCTGGCCCGCCGGGGCGGTGAGGAGGTGCCTCCCGTGATGAACCGCTATGTCATCCTGCTGCGGGGCGTGATGCCCACAGGCAAAAACAAGGTGCCCATGGCGCGCCTGCGCGAGGTGGTGGCGGCAGCCGGCTACCAGCAGGTGCGCACCTGGATCCAGAGCGGCAACCTGTTGGTGGACAGCCCGCGGGGGCCCCTGGAAACGGCGCAGGACATCCAAGGTCTGATTGCGCGGCACATCGGCCCCACCCTGGAACTGGTGGCGCTCAGGCCCCAGGAGGTGGCGGAGGCGCTGGCGGGCAACCCTTTTGGGGAGGCCTTTGACCAAGCCCGCGTGTTCTATAGCTTTTTTACCCAGCCCCCGGGTGAGGGGGCGCGGGACAGCATCCGCGCGGCGTCCTTCCCGGGCTGCCAGGCGATCCCGGGCAGCCTGGCGGTGTACATGTATGTGCCGATGGACTATACCAGGGCGCCGCTGAACGCGGGGGCGCTGGAGAAGCTGACCGGCACCCCGATGACCATGCGCAACACCAACACCCTGCGCCGCCTGCTGGCCCTGAGCCAGGCGCCGGAAGCAGGGTAAAGCCGGGGCTGCTCCCGGCAAGGCCTCACCAATAAGCCCTGCCCGCCAACAACGCGCCCCCTGGCTGGTGTTTCCTCAGCCTGGGGGCGCGTCGCTGTCCGGGCCGCGCTTGTGATTCCGTTCCCGGGGCTCCCCCCGGCCGGGCGGGCCAAGCCCACCGGTCACAGGTCCTGGAACTGCTCCCGCGCGATGGTCAGCTGCCTCAGGATGCTGGTCTTTTTGTATACATGGTGCTCAAACATGCTCAGGATGTCCGCCACAAAGGTGACCGCCTCCCCCACATGGGGCCCCTTGTTGAGCATGATGCACTCGCTCTTGGCCGCCAGGGTGACATCGGAAATCTCCGCCCGGGTGGGGATGCCGGTCTTGACCAGGGTTTCTACCACCTGGGTGGCCCAGATGACCGGCACGTGGGCGGCTTCGCAGATCCAGAGGATTTCCTCCTGGTACTCGCTCAGCCTGGCGTAGCCCACCTCCACCGCCAGGTCGCCCCGGGCAATCATCACCGCGATGGGCACATGCCCGGCCGCGCGCACCAGGATGTCCGGTAGCGCGCGCAGGGCTTCCAGCGTCTCTATCTTGATGATGATGGGCTTGCTGTCCGCCTGCTTCAGCCGGGCGTTGATTTCCCGGCGCAGGATGTCGATGTCGGCCTGGTCGCGCACAAAGCTGCAGCCGATGATGTCCGCCTGGGCGCACACAAAGTGCATGATCTCCTGGTCCCTGGGGGAAAGCAGCGGGATGCGGTAATCCACCCCGGGGAAGTTCAGGCCCTTCTCCGGGCGCAGCAGCACGCCCCGCTCGTTGTTGATGACCCGGGTGACGCGCAGCACCACGCCGTCCTCCAGCATGTCCTCGCACACCGCCTCGATGTGGCCGTCATCAATCATCACCACCTCGCCCCGGGTGAGGTGGCTGATGATTTCCGGGATGCTGCAGCTGATGGCCACATGGAAGCCTCGGGGCAGGCGGATTGCCCGCCCCGCGGTCAAAAACACCTTGTCCTGGGCGAACACCCGCGCGCGGCGCAGCTCGGACAGCACCCGGTCAATGCGCACCTTGGGCCCGGGCACCTCCATGCTGACCAGGCAGGTGCGGCCCAGCTTGCGCCCGGCCTCGCGCACCTTGGCAATCATGGCCGCCCAGTGCTCCTCGTCATCGTGGGAGCAGTTGATGCGGGCAATCTCCATCCCCCGGGCCACCAGGTCCTCGATCAGATGCTCATCCCGCGCGGCCTCGGTGGGCAGGGTGACCATCACCCGGGTGTAGCGGCTGTCCGGCTCCGGCCCCAGGACAAGCTGGCTGTTGTGGTCCAGGATGGCCTCTCCCTGGGTGAAGTCCTCCTCCAGCGGGAAATCACCCGCCTCCTGCTGGCGGACCACGGCGGCGCAGGAGGCGATGACCGCGTTGAGGGTGGGCATGACCCGGGCCTCCAGCCGGCCCAGGGAGGACAGGCCCAGGGGGATCAGCTCCCACTGCAGCTGGCGCAGGTCCTCCCGGCGCAGCGCCAGGTAATGGGCCAGGTTGCGGGCGCTGGGGTGAAACGCCTCCCGCGCGATGCCCGGCGCCCATTTGTTGTACAGCGCGCCGCCGTCCCCGGCCACGCGCGCGCGCAGCACCACCAGCTTGCGCAGCACCTCCCTGGCTTTCAACCTGTACATCCGCGCCCTCCCCCCGCTGTCTTCCCTCCGCCAGGACCTGGCGGGCACCCAAATTGTAGCACAATACAGCAATCGTCAACGATGCTGTTTTGTACGTCTATGGGATTGCCCCGCGTGTGCGGGGAGCAGATGACCTCCTCCTTACCAAGGAGGTGACTGAACGGAACACCCCGCGTGTGTGGGGAACAGGGAGTCAGAAAAGAACAGGAGGTAACCACCATGGGATCACCCCCGCGTGTGCGGGGAACAGCCGCTTTTGCTGATGAACCACCCGGACGGGATGGGATCACCCCCGCGTGTGCGGGGAACAGGGGCGTACCTGGGTTTTCACCACAGCGGAGCGCGGATCACCCCCGCGTGTGCGGGGAACAGTCCTATGCCATCACGGCCAAGGCGGTCGGGCGGGGATCACCCCCGCGTGTGCGGGGAACAGGGTCGCCGGAGCCCGCTTGCACAGGTACGCCACGGATCACCCCCGCGTGTGCGGGGAACAGGTTTGGGATGATGGGTGACCTAACCGTCACCCTGGATCACCCCCGCGTGTGCGGGGAACAGTGTTTTTCATACCCTCATTGCTCATCGTCAGCCGGATCACCCCCGCGTGTGCGGGGAACAGGAACACCTCCGGCGGCACCGTGGGAGGCGTGGAGGATCACCCCCGCGTGTGCGGGGAGCAGCAGTTGAACCATGAAGTTATGCCGTTCGGATGCGGATCACCCCCGCGTGTGCGGGGAGCAGTGAGCCTGTTATATCGATGTACCGTAGCACGATGGATCACCCCCGCGTGTGCGGGGAGCAGGATACTGTTTAGGGAAGAAGGGCACGGGTTCAGGGATCACCCCCGCGTGTGCGGGGAACAGGTCACATTCTGGATGGCGTGCAGTTCCTTCTTGGGATCACCCCCGCGTGTGCGGGGAACAGTTTCTTCACGTCCGCGCGGAAGGTCGCCATTGAGGATCACCCCCGCGTGTGCGGGGAACAGGATCTGGGAAATGGCTTCACTGGCTATGCAGTAGGATCACCCCCGCGTGTGCGGGGAACAGATTTCCACGTCAAATGTCAGGTGCTTGGCAGCAGGATCACCCCCGCGTGTGCGGGGAACAGCCGGCATTCACTCTCAAAGCAGCAAGCGAGAACGGATCACCCCCACGTGTGCGGGGAACAGCATTTGCCTCCAGCGCGTCCTCTTTGGTCACCAGGATCACCCCCGCGTGTGCGGGGAACAGTGTCATGGTATCTCCTCTCACGGCAAAAATGCCGGATCACCCCCGCGTGTGCGGGGAACAGCCAGCTCGCCCGCTCCGGCATAGCCGTAGACGAGGATCACCCCCGCGTGTGCGGGGAACAGCCCCGCTGGTGCCCCTCGTAGTGGCCGATGATGGGATCACCCCCGCGTGTGCGGGGAACAGTGGCCGCCGCCGATATATTTTTCGTGCAGCGGCGGATCACCCCCGCGTGTGCGGGGAACAG
>JAAYEI010000028.1 GCA_012728815.1 Clostridiales bacterium | reverse complement strand
TGTTCGCCTTTTTGCCGCTTTTGTGCCCTCTTGGCTGCTGTTAATGTTTGTCTTTTTGTCGCCTGATGCACAAACAAGCCCGCCGGCATCCTTCGCCTGTTCTCCGCGCCGCCCCGCGGCGGAAAGGAGCTTCCCTTGACCCTTGACCTCATGCGGTCGGTCTATGCCGCCCTCTCTTCCGCCCTGCCCGCCCTGCCTGTCCGCCGCTCCTGGCCCCAAATCCCCCCGGCCATGCCCGGCTGCACCTTCAACCTGCTCTCATGGCAGCGTCAGGAGGATGGCTCCGCCCTCTGCCTCATCGCCGTCCAGCTGCGCGTCCCCGTCCCCGAGGATGGCGACACCTACGCCGCCGCCGCCGCCCTGGCCCTCAATGGCATCGGCTTTCAGCTCATTTCCGCCGAGGATGGCCAGGAGCAGGACACCGGCTTCTTCCTCCGCTCCCTCTCCTTCTCCATCCCCCTCAACCTCCCCGAGCCGCCCCCCGTGGAAACCCCCATGCAGCTGCGCGCCTGGGTGGCCGGCGCCTGGGCCTACTCCGCCGCCCCCATCCTGCTCACCCTCAAGCCCGCCACAAGGCCCCTGCGCTCCACCGCCTCCTTAAGCCAGGCCGGTGACCTGCCCCCCTTCATGCCCGGTCACATTGATTTTGGCTCCCTCTCCGGCCAGGCCCCCTACCTCCCCAATGACCCTGTCTTTCTCCACCTGCGCGCCGCCTTCCTGGCCGGCAGCGAGGTCACCCTGTCCATCCGCTTCCGCTCCGATGCCTGGAAGGCCGTCAAGGGCCACCTGGCCGCCTTCGCCCTCTCCCCCCTGGGCCTCTCCTTCTCCCTCTCCCTGCGCGCCCTCTTTGAGCCCTGACCCCGCGCGCTCCCCCCCTTTGTTGAGGTCTCACCATGAACATCATTGTCAACGGCGTCATCCTCCCCGAGCCCGCCACCGCCCTCACCGAGTGGGTCACGGTCGCCGGCCAGAAGCTGCGCCAGCTCACCATCTCCTATGATTTCGCCTCCGCCACCGAGGCCAAGATTGTCCTGGAAAACGCCACCAAGGACCCGCCCCTCAACCTCACCTACATCACCCCCCACACCAACAACAACCAGACCTTCCCCGTCCAGTGCCACGCCGCCGCCGCCCATGTCCTCCGGGAGCACAACGGCGCCCTCCAGTACGCCCCCCTCCTGGTCACCCTGCGCGAGGTGGTGGAATGAGCAGCAACCGCTGGATGGACCCCGCCCCCCTGCTGCGCTTTCTGGAGCAGGCCACAGGCGGGCCCTACGTCTATGGCGGCACCGGCCGCCCCTGCACGCCGGCCTACCGCCGTGAGCGCATGGCCCAGTACCCGGCCCAGGCCAGCGCCATCCGGGCCAACTGCCCCGCGCTGTCCGGCCGGCACAGCTGCGATGGCTGCAAGCACAGACACCGCCCCTGCTACGACTGCGCCCAGCTGACCCGCGCGGCGCTGGGCACCCTGGGGCTGAAGATGCCCTCCGGCGCCTCCTCCCAGTGGAAGGCGCGGGAGGTCTGGGCCTGGCAGGGGCCGATCTCCATGCTGGCCCACAGCCATGTGTGCCTGCTTTTTCGCCGGGACAGCCTGAAGAACCCTGCTTACCCCATGGCCCATGTGGGCGTCAGCCTCGGCCAGGGCTTCGCCGTGGACGCGCGCAACCACCGCCTGGGGGTGGTGCGCAGCAAGATCACCGCCTACCCCTGGACGCACATGGCCTTTCCCAAAGGCCTGGCGCTGCCCGGGGGCCTGGGGGACAGCGTGCTGGCGCTGGACAGCCCGCCTGCCCCATCCCAGAAAAGGGCCAGCCTGCCCCTGCCGCCCCTGCGCCACGGCATGCAGGGCGAGCCGGTGCAGGCACTGCAGCGCCGGCTGCTGCAGCTGGGCTACCGCTTGCCCATTTACGGCGCGGACGGCAAATACGGCTTGGAAACCGCCGCCGCCCTGCGCGCCTTTCAGCACGTGGCCGGCCTGCCGCCCACCGGCCAGGCCGACCAGGCCACCCTGGACCGGCTGATCCCCAAGCCGCCGCCGCCAAGCGACCCCTGGGCGATGTTTGAGGAGGAGCCGGAAGGGGATCCGGACCTGTTTGACTGAGGCACTTCGCAACCACAAGGAGACTGTATGAAGAACATCCTGCACCTTCTGTCCGGGGCCCTGATGGCGGCCCTGGCCTTCCTGCTCAAAGCCCTGGGCGGCTGGGACGCCGCCCTGGGGCTGATGCTGCTGATGATGGGGCTGGACCTGATGAGC
Source organism: Clostridiales bacterium (assembly GCA_012728815.1). Taxonomy (GTDB): domain Bacteria; phylum Bacillota; class Clostridia; order Christensenellales; family Aristaeellaceae; genus UBA6115. Next base: position 246 of record JAAYEI010000028.1, on the reverse strand, counting down.
GGGCTGATCCTGGCCTTCCAGCGCCAGAGCGGCAAGACCCCGCGGGGCGGTTTTGACTCCGCCTCCCTGTTTTCCGGCCTGACCCGCAAGCTGCTGATGCTGCTGCTGGTCATCCTGGGCACGGCCCTGGACAGCCTGCTGGCCTCCAGCCTGTGCCGGCTGTGCGTGATCGGCTTTTACAGCGCCAACGAGGCGCTGTCGGTGGTGGAAAACGCCGCCCTGGCCGGGGTGCCCTTTCCCCGGGGC
>JAAYEI010000027.1 GCA_012728815.1 Clostridiales bacterium | reverse complement strand
GGCCGGCCATAGGGGCGCTGTGGTGTACGGGTGTCTCTCCCGGTTTCCGTGGGCGCGGGGCGGCCGTAAGACCCACGAGCCGGACGGGCTGGGCGGCCTTCCCCTGTGGGCGCGGGACGGCCATAGGGGCCACGCTCCGGACGGGATGGTCGGCCTTCCCCTGCGGGCGCGGGGCGGCCATAGGGGCCACGCTCCGGACGGGCAGGGCGGCCTTCCCCTGCGGGCGCGGGGCGGCCATAAGGCTTTCTGTCCCCTGGCCGCCGGGCTGGCTGGCCAGACCCGCGGCCCGTGGGCCTGGCATTTCTCTGGTCCCGCTCGCGCTTGTCCTGCTCACTCATCTCGTATCCTCTTCCAAGCTCTCCATCGTACCCGTGCCGCGCAGTGGATGCCCGCGCAAGAAATCCCTGCTGTCCATGGCCTTGCCCCCAGGCGCTTGCAGGCACGTGATCTGCAATGCCTGGTCCGCGCATTGCACAAGGAGGCCATCCCGGCTGTCCGCCTTCAGGATGGTGCCCGGCCGCGCGGCGGCGTCTGAAGGGATTGCTTTCGCGCTGATCAGCTTCAAGTTGCCCCAGGGCGAGGCCGTGCAGGCCCCCGGCCAGGGGAGCAGGCCACGCACTAGGTTGACAAGATCCTGCGCAGGCCGCTGCCAGCTCACCTGCCCCAGTTCTTTTGTGAGCATGGGATAATGGGACATCGCGGCCTCATCCTGCGCCTGGCGGGGGCACTCCCCCCGCCCCAAGCAGGTGATGGTGTCCAGCAGCAAACCGGCGCCCAGCCTTGCCAGGCGCAGGGTCAGCTCCCCCGCGGTTTCCTCAGGCTTGATGTCCAGCGCCGCCTGCAGCAGGATGTCCCCGGTGTCAACCCCCGCGTCTGTCATCATGGTGGTCACGCCAGTGCGGGTCTCCCCCTTGATGATGGCCCAGTTCACCGGCGCAGCGCCCCGGTAGGCGGGCAGCAGCGAGGCGTGCACGTTCACCGTGCCCAGGGGGGGCACCTCCAGGATTTCCCTGGACAGAATCTGTCCATAGGCCGCGGTCACGCACAGGTCAGGCGCCAGGGCCCGCAGGTCATCCAATCCTTCATCACGGATGCGCCGGGGCTGGAAAACCGGGATGCCATGCCGCAGCGCCAGCTCCTTGGTCTCGGGCATGCTCATCCTGCCGCCGCGCCCCCGGGGCCTGTCCGGCTGGGTGAACAGGCCCACCACCTGGTGCCCCGCGTCCAGCAGGGCCTGCAGGCAGATGGCGCCATATTCGGGCGTGCCCATGAAAACAATGCGCATCAGACCACCTGATGCCTGTCCGGGCTGTCCTGCCCGTCTTCCTCATCCTCCGGGTAGATCTCGTATTCCATTTTGTCCACATACAGCACACCATCGAGGTGGTCTATCTCGTGCTGGATGCAGCGGGCCAGCAGGCCGTCAGCTTCCAGGGTAAAGAACTTGCCGGTTTTGTCCTGGGCCTTGACGGTCACCTTTTCCGGCCGCATCACAAAGCCCTGGCGGCCGGGCACGCTCAGGCAGCCTTCAGCCATGCCGCATTCGCCCTGGGAGGCAGTGATCTCCGGGTTGACAAACTCCAGCAGCCCCTCCCCCACATCAACCACCACCAGCCGGCGCTGGATCCCTACCTGCGGCGCCGCCAGACCGATGCCTTCTGCCTGGTACATGGTATCCGCCATGTCCCGCAGGATGACGTCCAGGCATTTGTCAAACTTGGTGATGGGGTTGGCCTTGACGCGCAGCTCGCGCGCGCCGATGGTAAAAATCTTCTTTCTGGACATGGTGCCTCCAAATCTACTGTCAGGCCAGGCTGGCCGGGTCAATCTCCAAGCCAACCCTGCAGGGCCAGGCTTCCTGTGTCAGGTCATTGAGGAAGGCCAGCACCTGCTGGCTGTCATCATGGGCCAGCAGCTTCATCAGCACCTGGGCGCGGTAGCGGCCCATGATGCGTTTGATGGGCGCGGCATCCTCCCGCACGTAGAGCACACGCTTCCTGAGGACTGGGTGCTGGCCCAGGTGCTGGCTGATGCGTTGGCTGATGGCGGCGGAAACCTCCCGGGACTGCGCCTCCTGCCGGGCCTCCACCAGCACCCGCACCATCATGGTGAAGGGCGGGTACAGCAGCTGGCGCCGCCTGGCGAATTCCTGCTGGAAGAATCCGCGGTACTCCTGGGTGGCGGCGGCTGCGATGGCATAGTGCTCCGGCTTGTAGGTCTGCACGATCACCTCGCCTGGCATATCCGCCCGGCCGGCGCGGCCCGCCACCTGGGTGAGCAGCTGGAAGGTGCGCTCCTGGGCGCGGTAGTCCGGCAGGTTCAGGGTGAGGTCTGCCAGGATGGCCCCCACCAGGGTGACCTGGGGGAAATCCAGCCCTTTGGCGATCATCTGGGTGCCAATCATCACCCGCGCGGCGCCGGAGCGGAAACGGTTGAGCAGCTGCTCGTGCCTGTCCTTGCCCGCGGTGGTGTCCGCGTCCATGCGCACCACAGGCACCCCGGGGAACAGGGCGGCAAACTCCTCCTCCACCTTCTGGGTGCCCACGCCCACCGGGCGCAGGTACGCGCTGCCACAGCCCGGGCAAATGGCTGGCAGGGCCGTGGTCATGCCGCAGTAGTGGCAGTGCATGCGCCTGTCCGCCTGGTGGTAGGTCAGCTTCACGTCGCACTGGGCGCAGGCGAGCGCCTCGCCGCACTTGCGGCACAGGACACTGGGCGCGTATCCGCGGCGGTTGATGAACAGCATGGCCTGCTGGCCAGCGTCCAGACAGGCGCGCAGGCGCTCCACCAGCAGGCCGGAAAACATGCCCCGGTTACCCAGGCGCAGCTCCTCCCGCATGTCCACCAGGGTCACCTGGGCCAGCTGATGCTGGTTGACGCGGGTGAGCATCTCCAGCAGCATGTAATCCCCGCGCTGCGCCTTGGCGAAGGAGAGGATGCTGGGCGTGGCGCTGGCCAGCAGCAGGGCCGCGCCCTCCCGCCTGGCGCGTGAGGCGGCGACCTCCCGGGCATCATGACGCGGATGGTTTTCCGCCTGGTAACTGGGCTCATGCTCCTCATCCACCACGATCAGCCCCAGGTCCTTCACCGGCGCGAACACCGCCGACCTCGCGCCGATGACCAGCCGGGCTGCTCCTGAGCGGATGCGGCGCCATTCGTCAAAGCGCTCCCCGGCTGACAAGCCGGAGTGCAGCACCGCGGCCACATCGCCAAAGCGCCCGCGAAACCAGCTGACCATCTGCGGGGTGAGCACGATCTCCGGAATCAGCACGATGACACCCCGCCCCTGGGCCAGGCATGCCCGCGCGCCGCGGATGTACACCTCGGTCTTGCCAGAGCCCGTGATGCCATGCAACAGGAAACTGCCTTTGCCCGCCTGAATGGCGGGCAGCAGCTCCCGCAGCACTTCCTCCTGGGAGAGTGTGAGCACCGGGTCCGGCGTCAGGCCGCTTACCGGCGCGTAGGGCGAGCGGAAAACCTCCTCCTGGCTCAAGGTGATGGCACCCGCCTGCGCCAGCTGCTTCAGCGCGGGCAGGGGGTCACGCACCAGCGCCTTGAGCTCCTGAAGCGGATGGGGCAGGCTGTCTGACAGGAGCTTGATCAGCAACCGCCTTTTGGGGGAGCGGCTGTTGTCGGCCAGGGCCTGCTCTATCCCTGCCTTGGGGATGGCCAGGCGGGCCACTGTCTGGGTCTTCGCCTTCACCCGGCCCGCCCGCATCTCTGACGGGATCATCAGCCGCAGAGCCAGCGCCAGGGGGGTGTGGGCCTGGGCGCTGATTTCCCGTGCCAAATCGACCAGCGGGGGCAGGACCGCCGGGTAATCCTCCAGCGGCTCAATCACCTGCCGGATACGCTCGGGCGGTATATCGCACTGCCCGGTGCGCTCAATCACCAGCCCTTCCAGGGTCTGGTGGCCGAAGGGCACCAACACCCGGGTGCCAGGCGCCAGCGCCATGCCCTCGGGCACCCTGTAGGTAAAAACCCGGTCGGTATTGGCGCTGGCGATGTCCACAATGACCTGGGCGTAGGGTTCGCGCTCAGGCATCCGTCTGTTGCCGCCTGATCAAGAGCACCTCATCCAGCAGCTTGTGGGCAGCCTCCTGTTTGCTCATCAGGGGCAATTTGACCGCGCGGTCACTAGAAATCAAGGTGATCACATTGGTGTCCACATCAAAGCCGGCGCCAGGCTGGCTGACATCGTTGAGCGCGATGACATCCAAATGTTTCTCGCGCAGTTTGCGCTGCGCGTTCTCCAGGGTTTGCTCCGTCTCCGCGGCAAAACCCACCAGGGTCTGCCCGGCTGTCTTGCGCTCACCCACTGCCTTGGCCACATCCGGGGTCTGGACCAGGCGCAGGTTCAGCCCGTCCGCGCCCTGCTTTTTGATTTTCTGCTCAGCAGGCTGCCCTGCCGTGAAGTCAGACGGGGCGGCCGCCTGGATGATGATGTCCTGCTGCGGGGCCAGGCGCATCATGGCCTCATACAAATCCTGCGTGGTGGTCACTTCCACCATTGCTGCCCCCATGGGCGGCGCCAAATTGACCGGGCCGGACACCAGGGTGACCTGCGCGCCGCGCTGCAGGGCGGCCTGTGTGATGGCATAGCCCATCTTGCCGCTGGAGCGGTTGGTTAAAAAGCGCACGGGGTCCAGCGACTCGCGGGTGGGGCCGGCGGTCACCAGCACCTTGAGCCCCTCCAGGTCCTTTTTCCCGTTCAGGATGCTCAGGCAGGCCGAAACAATGTCCTCCGGCTGGCTCATGCGCCCGGCGCCCACATCCCCGCAGGCCAGCATACCACCATCCGGGCCCACGGTGCGCGCGCCGCGGGCAATCAGGGTGCTGAGGTTTTGCTGTGTGGCCGGGTGGTGCCACATCACGGTGTTCATCGCCGGCGCAAGCAGCAGCGGGGCCTGGGTGGCCAGGGCTGTGGTGGTGAGCATGTCATCCGCCAGGCCAAGCGCCAGCTTGGCGATGATATTGGCGGTCGCGGGGGCGACCAGCAGCAGGTCAGCCTTCTTAGCCAGGGAGATGTGCTCCACCTCCCAGACCTGGGGCGCCTCAAAGGTGTCCACCGCCACCTGGTTGAGCGACAGGGTCTGCAGGGTGAGCGGCGTGACGAACTCGCAGGCGTTGCGGGTCATGATGACATGAACCTTGACCTGTTCCTTGACCAGGCGGGAGACCACCTCGCAGGCCTTGTAGGCCGCGATGCCCCCGCTGATGCCCAGTACCACGGTTTTGCCGGCGGCAGACATTGCTTACTCCTCGTCCTCGAGGTTGCGGTGGTAGGTAATCATGCCGTGCTGGATTTCCTCGATGGCGGCGGCTATGGGCTTTTTCTCCTCGCCCTCAATCAGCGGCTGCGCGCCGTCCACCAGCTGGCGCGCGCGCTTGGCGACCATTTCGACCAGGGTGTAGGCGCTGTCCGCCTTGTCAATCAGGGACTGGATGCCAGGCTCGTTGATGGCCATGTGTGGGGGTTCCTCCTTATCTGTCTTCCGGGATGTCCGGGTGAAAACGGGATGTGCGCAGCCGCTC
>JAAYEI010000005.1 GCA_012728815.1 Clostridiales bacterium | reverse complement strand
ACGCAGACCTCTTCCGCCGTGCTGCGCACCATCAACAAAGTCCTGCAGGAAGTCGTGTTCCCCGGGGAGGTGAAATAAATGGCGGCTGAAAAAATCGGCGCGAACTTCAAGCGCAACATGTTTACCGAGAACCAGGTGCTGCGGGCCATCCTGGGCATCTGCTCCTCCCTGGCGGTCACCAACACCATGAAAAACTCCCTGGTCATGGGCCTGGGCGTTGCTTTCGTGACGGGGCTGTCCAGCCTGACCCTGTCCGCGATGCGCAACGTCATCCCCCACCGGGTGCGCATGCTGGTGCAGACCCTGGTCATCGCGGCCTACGTTATCTTCGTCGACCTGCTGCTGCAGGCCTACATGCCCGACATCTCCAAGCAGCTGGGGCCTTATGTCGGGCTCATCATCACCAACTGCATCATCATGGGCCGGGCGGAGGCCTACGCCCAGTCAAACCCGCCCATCCCCGCCATGTGGGACGGATTTTTCGCCGGCCTGGGCTACACGATGATCCTGATGATCATTTCGCTCATCCGCGAGGTGCTGGGCTTCGGCACGGTGTTCGGCTTCAACGTCAACTTCGTCGGCTTCGAGACCTGGACCATCATGATCATGCCGCCCGCCGCCTTCTTCATCATCGGCTCGATGATCTGGTTCATCTCCGCCCGCGCCGCCAAAAAGGCCGCGCGGCAGGCGAAGTAAGGGAGGAGAGAGAATATGGCGCCCAACATCAGCCCCCTGATTATTTTCATCGCCTCCATCTTCACCAGCAACATGATCCTCAACAACTTCCTGGGCATGTGCTCCTACCTGTCCGTGTCCACCGAATACAAGACGGCCACGGGCCTGGGCATGGCGGTCACCCTGGTGCTGGTGCTGACCACGGCCATCAACTGGCCCATCTACACCTACCTGATTGTGCCCTCCAACCTGTTCTATCTGCAGTACATCATTTTCATCATGGTCATCGCGGCCACCGTGCAGATTCTGGAGATGGGCATGGACCGCTACACCCCTGACCTGCACGCCAAGCTGGGCATCTTCCTGCCGCTGATCACCGTGAACTGCGCCATCCTGGGCGTCATCCTGTTCATGGTGATCCGCAACTACAGCTTTGTGCAGGCGCTGCTGTTCTCCTTTGGCAGCGGGCTGGGCTGGTGGCTGGCCATCAACATGCTGGCCGCCATCCGCGAGAAACTGGCCACCACCAAGCTGCCCCCCGGGGTCAAGGGGCCCGCGCTGGCGTTCATCGTCACGGGCATCATGGCCATGGCCTTCATCGGCTTCTCGGGCATCTTCACCATTCAGTAAGCAGGAGGCAGCATGAACTTTTCCGTCATCCTGACCACGGTCGGCATCCTGGCCGCGGTTTCCGCGGGGCTGAGCGTCATCATCTCCGTGGCCGACGCCGTGCTCAACAACTATGGCACCTGCCAGCTGGACATCAACAACGGCGAGAAGCTGCTTTCCGTCAAGGGCGGCAGCAGCCTGCTGAGCCTGCTGGCGAGTGAGAAGATCTTCATCCCCTCCGCCTGCGGGGGCAAGGCCACCTGCGGGCTGTGCAAGGTGGGGGTGCTGGAGGGGGGCGGCCCCCTGCTGCTGACGGAGGAGCCCTACATCTCCCTGGAGGAGCGCAAGCAGCACATCCGCCTGTCCTGCCAGGTCAAGGTCAAGACCGACATGAAGCTGCGCATCCCGGAGGAGCTGTTCAACATCAAGGAGTTCCTCTGCGAGCTGGTGGAGGTGGAGGACATGACCTACGACATCAAGCGCCTGCGCCTCAAGCTGCCCGCCGGGGAGAGCATCAAGTTCAAGGCCGGCCAGTTTGTCCAGTTCTACTCCAAGCCCTACGGCAAGGTGCGGGAGGAAGCCTTCCGCGCCTACTCCATCTCCTCCAAGGCCAGCGAGACCGACCACCTGGAGCTGCTCATCCGCCTGGTGCCCAACGGCATCGTCACAACCTATGTGCACACCGCGCTGCAGGTGGGGGACACCGTGCGCCTGTCCGGGCCCTATGGCGATTTCTACCTGCGGGGTGACTGCGAGGAGCTGGTCATGATTGCCGGCGGCTCGGGCCTGGCGCCCATCCGCTCCCTGGTGTATGACGTCATCGAGAAGGGCCTGCCCCACAAGATGCGCTTCTTCTTTGGCGCCAACACCATGAGGGACCTCTACTACATGGAGGAGTTCACCCAGATCGAGCGGGATTACCCGCAGTTCAAGTTCATCCCCTGCCTGGCCCGCCCCGCGCCGGAGGACAACTGGCAGGGCGTGACCGGCTTTGTGACCGTGGCGCTGGAGGAGCAGGTGGCCGACAGCGTCAGCAAGGAAGCCTACCTCTGCGGCAGCCCGGGCATGCTGGACGCCTGCATCAAGATCCTCAAGACCAAGGGCTTTACGGACGAAACCATCTTCTACGACAAGTTCTAAGGAGGCGGCATGAAAGAGAACCCCAGGCACATTCCGGTGGTGGAGAGCCTGCGCGAGGGCATCCTGTCCCGGGATGGTTTCATGGGCGAGGACACGCGTCCCTTCACCGACATCATCCTGGATGACGCTGCCGTGCTGGCCAGCGCCGGCACCAACGCGGTGGAGCTGGCGGACAAGATGACCCGCCTCACCCGCGCGGCCCTTGCGCAGGCCGGGCAGGAAGTGGTTGTGGAGGGCTACCGCGTGCTGGTGGAGGACTACATGGGCCGCATCAGCTGTCCCTTCCGTGACCATCGCGCGCCCAAGCGCAACACCCAGGTGTGGGACAATGCCGGGCGGCAGATGAGCTGGACAGCGCTGGGCGTGCACCTGATCCGCGCGCACGGCTTCTTCCAGGGACAGGGCGCGCCCTACCGGCTGGAGCCGGCCCAGCTGGCGGACTTCCTGCGCGCGCTGGACTGACCAAACCCTGCATTTCCCATCAGCAAAACCCCGCTCAAGCGGGGTTTTGCCGTGCAGGGACCAGGCGCGCCATGCTAGCGATAATACCGCGTTTTATACTCCAGCTTCTGCTTCACCCGGGGCTTGCGCTTGCGGGTGATCAGCTTGAACAGCAGCTGGGAGATCACCACCACCGCGATGACCGGCAGCAGGATGATGATGAGGAACTCCAGGGAAAAACGGGGGAAGGGGTTGGGGTCGGCTGCCGTGTAGGCACGGATTTCATCCAGGGTGGGGGCAATGGAGGCGCGCCGCTCAATGGAGCGGCCGGCCAGCAGCTCATACACCACCGGCTCGGCACCGGGGCTGAGGGGGGTGTAGGTCAGGGTGCCCATCACCTCGCCTGCGGTGACCGGCGCCTCCAGCGTGCGGCTGTACTCAACCTGGGTGCGGGTGTTGTACACCTTCATCTGCTCTTCCAGGCTGCCCTTGGGGGCTACCAGGGCATCGTTGGCCAGGGGGTCCAGCTTGCGCAGGTTCAGCTCCAGCCGGCCCAGGTCCGGGTCCTCCTGGGCGAAGCCGCTGATGTTGATCACCTTGGGGTTCTCCAGGTACAGCTGGGCCACGGTGACGGACTCATACTGCGAGAAGCCGTATTCCATCAACCGCCTGGTGTCCCGCCACTTGTCGGTGGAGCCGGAGTTGAGCACCACGGAAATCAGCTGGATGCCGTCCTTGGTGGCCGAGCCCACAAAGCAGTCCCCGGCCAGGGAGTGCTGGCCGGTCTTGATGCCGGTGGCATAGCGGTAGAAGTGGTTGTTCTCCTCGCCGTCCTGCAGGAAGGCCAGCGCGCGGTTGTTGAAGCGCCGGGCCTCGGTCAGGTTGGTCTGCGGCAGGGTGAAGCTGGTGAGCAGGGCGATCTCCCGGAACTCGGCGTTTTGCATGGCTTCCCGCGCGATCAGCGCCAGGTCCCGCGCGGTGGAGAGGTGGTTGTCATCGTGGTAGCCATGGGCGTTGGTGAAGTGGGTGCGGGTGCAGCCATAGCGCGCGGCCGCTTCGTTCATCAGGGCAACAAAGGCGGCCTCGCTGCCCATCAGGTGCTCGGCAATGGCAATGGCGCCATCGTTGCCTGACTGCACCATGGTGGCGCGGATCAGGTCGCCCAGGCGCACCTGCTCGCCCTCCTTCAGGCCCAGCCTGGAGGCGTCCTCCGGCATGCTGGCGGCATTGGCCGACACGGTCACCAGGTCATCCTGCTCACCCATGGTCAGCGCCAGCAGGGCGGTGAGCACCTTGGTGGTGGAGGCGGGCGGGCGCATCTCGTCCGCGTTTTTCTCGTACAGCACCTGCCCGCTGAGCTGCTCAATCACAATGGCGCTGGAGGCGCGCAGGTTGCGGTTGCCCAGGTTCTCCGGGCGGGTGGCGTCATACTCGCTGGCCAGGGCGGGGAAAAGGGGCAGCAAAACAAGCAGCAGAACGGCCATCAGCCCCGCTGCCCGTGCCTTGGTTGACCCTGGTCTCATGCCCTGCTTCCTCCCTCTGGCGTGGGCACATCCTATCACAAGGTGAGGCTTTTGTATAGTTTGGGACCCTCTTCATACAGGTTGCGGCCGCTGGCGTCCACGCAGACCACGGCGGGCAGGTCCTCAACCTCAAAGCGGTGGATGGCCTCTGGCCCCAGGTCCGGGTAGGCCACCACCTGGGCGGCCTTGATGGCCTTGGCGATCAGCACGGCGGAGCCGCCGATGGCGCCAAAGTACACCGCCTGGAAGCGCGGCATCAGGGCCAGGGTCTGGGGCCCCAGGTAGCCCTTGCCGATCATGCCCTTCAGGCCTCGCTCCAGCAGCGGCGGGGTGTAGCGGTCCGTGCGGTAGCTGCTGGTGGGGCCGGCCGGCCCCACGGGCTGGCCGGGGCGCGCGGGCGCTGGGCCCACGTAGTAGATGACCTCCCCGGCCAGGTCAACGGGTAGCTCCTCCCCGCGTTCAATCAGGGCCACCAGGCGCTTGTGGGCGGCGTCCCGCCCGGTGAGCAGGCTGCCGCTGAGCAGCACCTGGTCCCCGGCCTTCAGGTCCTGGATGGCCGCGTCCAGCAAGGGCAGTTGCACTTTTTTGATCATGTCGGCTCCTTACAGCGTGGTCTCGGCGTGGCGGGCCACATGGCAGCAGATGTTGACCGCCACAGGCAGCCCGGCGATGTGTGTGGGCGCGCTGACGATGTGCACCTTCAGCGCGGTGGTCTGCCCGCCATAGCCCGCCGGGCCGATGCCCAGGCGGTTGATCTCATGCTCCAGCTCCTCCTCCAGCTGCCGGTAGCGCGGGTCCTTGTGGTGGCGGGTCAGGGGCAGGCTGGTGGCGCGCTTGGCCATGAGGGCGGCCAGCTCAAAGCTGCCGCCCACGCCCACCCCCACCACCAGCGGCGGGCAGGGGTTGGGGCCGGCCTCTTCCACGGTCTTGAGCACAAAGCGCTTCATGCCCTCCACCCCGTCGCCTGGGGAGAGCATCTTCAGCTGGCTCATGTTCTCGCTGCCAAAGCCCTTGGCGATGGCCAGGATGTGCACCTTCTCGCCGGGCACCAGGCGGGTGTGGATGACGCAGGGGGTGTTGTCCCCGGTGTTTTTGCGGTCAAACAGCGGGTCATTGGCGATGGATTTGCGCAGGTAACCGGTGGTGTAGGCCTGTCGCACGCCTTCGTTCACGGCATCCTCCAGGCTGCCCCCTGTCAGGTGCACCTCCTGCCCGATGGTCAAAAACACCACCGACATCCCGGTGTCCTGGCAGACGGGCAGGCTTTCCTGCGCGCCGATGCGGTTGTTTTCCAGCAAATGCTCCAGCACCATGCCGCCCAGGGGGGAGGGCTCCCTGGCCCTGGCCTCCTCCAGCTTGTCCATCACATCCGGCCCAATGACATAATTGGCCTGCAAAAACAGCGCTGCCACCGCCTGGGTAATCTTTGCAACATCAAGCTCCCTCATGTGGTTTCCTCCCTTTTCTTGCTGGGTTCATCCAGCACGATAACCTGCTGGCGCCAGGCGGCCGCGGGGCTGCGCCCGCTGCCCAGCTGCCACAGCTCCTCCGCGCGCAGGTCCTGGGCCACCTCCGCCCGGCTTGCCCGCGCCGGCCTGTCCACCAGCGTGAACCCGCCGCTGCCGATTGCGGCCAGCAGCGGCCTGGCCGAGGCGCGAAATCCCAGCAACCGCGCGTGCTGCGGCTGACGGGGCGTGTGCGCCAGGCCCAGCAGGCTGTGGGTCAGCGCCCGGCTGATGCGCGCGCGGGGGTAGCGCCGGGTCTTGGCCAGGTCCAGCAGGGCCGCCCGGCTGCTGGCCCGGGGCAGGGCCTTCAGGATGCGCCGCTCCAGCCCTTCGCTGATCTCGCTGGAGGGGCACAACACCCCCTCCCCCTGGCTCAGCAGCAGGTACAGCAGCGCCTTGTCCAGCGCCTCGGGGCGGTGGGTGGCGGCCCCGCGCATCACCGCCAGGCTGGCTGGGGGGCAGGCGGCTGCCGCCTGCTCCCACTCACCCTGAAGCCACTGCGCGCGCACCGCGCTGGCCGAGGCCAGGGGCCCGCCGGCCAGGCTGTGGTAGGGGGCGCTGCGCAGCACGGGCAGGGGGGTCATCCGGCTGCCCAGGCGCTCCAGCTCACGCAGGTAGCTTACCCCCAGGATGAAGTTTGGGCTGGCCAACAAGGCCGGGCCTGCCTCAGGCAAGGCTTCCTGCAGCGCCTGCCCCTGCGCCGCGGCAAAGGACAGGCCGGTGTCCAGGCCCGCCTTCAGGGCCCGCGCGAAGGCCGCGTCCGGGTGGTTGAGCAGCCGGGCTGCCTGGCGTAGCAGGCCCAGGTCATCGCTTTCGCTGCCAAAGCTCAGGTGGCTGACCACGCCCAGCCGGTGCAGGATGCCCACCCCCCCGGCGGCGAAGCGGTTGGCCTGGGCGCAGGAAAAGCTGACCGGCATGCCCAGCACCAGGTCAAAACCGTTCTGCAGGGCCATCCGGGCCCGGTCATGGGTGGAGAACAGCATGGCCTCCCCCCGCTGGGAGAAAGCGCAGCCCAGCACGCAGACCATATAATCCGCGCCGCTTCTGGCCCTGGCCTGCTCCAGGTGGTGGAGGTGCCCCCGGTGAAAGGGGTCATACTCCGCGATGATGCCGCACACCTTCATGGAAAAATTATAGCATAGCGCCCCTGGGCTTGGAAGTTGACAAGGGCAGCCGGCAAAATTATAATGGCAGCATTACAAAAAGGAGGTGGCCTTTCATGGATGACGGCGCTAGATGCCAGGCACAAGAAGGCGTTCCGCGATCGCGACGCATTTATGATGCGCTGCCCGCATAAAGCCTTCACCTGACAGCTATCATCGTCTTTGGCGCTTGCAATCCCCGGCAGGTTGCTTTTTTGCGCGAATGATAGGATTGGAGGTGAGTCCCGTGAACTGGGAACAAATCGAAGAAAAACTGGACCAGCTGCTGTCGCAGGGCCGTCACGGCCAGCTGCGCGGCGCGCTGATGATGCTCAACCCCGTGGACATCGCCGGCTATATGAAAAAGCTGGACCGGGAGCGGCTGCTGCTGCTGTTCCGCATCCTGCCCAAGGATGTGTCCGCGGATGTGTTCAGCTATATGGATACCGACCAGCGCCAGATGCTGGTGGAGAGCATCGCGGACGCGGAAATCAGCGCCCTGATTGATGAAATGTTTGTTGATGACGCGGTGGACTTTCTGGAGGAGTTGCCCGCCAACGCCGTCAAGCGCGTGCTGCAGAACACCGAGCCCAAAACCCGCGCCATCATCAACCAGTTTCTGAAGTACCCCGAGAACTCCGCCGGCAGCCTGATGACCATCGAGTACTGCGAGGTCAACCAGGACATGAACGTGCGCGACGCGCTGCTGAGCATCAAGCAGACCGGGGTGGACAAGGAAACGGTCTACACGCTGTACATGCTGGACAGCCAGCGCCACCTGATTGGCAGCATCCCCCTGCACAAGATGCTGGTGGTGCCCGAGGAGACCCCGCTGGTCAAGCTGATGGATCCGGGCATCATCTCGGTCAGCACGGTGGATGACCAGGAGGTGGTGGCCGACACCGTGCGCAAATACCACCTGCTGTCCATCCCCGTGGTGGACGGTGAGGGCCGCATGGTGGGCATCATCACCAGTGACGACATCATGGACGTCATTGAGGAGGAGAACACCGAGGACTTTGAGAAGATGTCCGGCCTGGCGCCCGCGGAGGAGCCCTATTTCAAATCCCGCCTGTTCACCCTGGCGGGCAACCGGCTGCCCTGGCTGATGATTCTGATGCTCACCTCCATCATCTCCGGCGCCATCATCTCCCGGTTTGAGGACGTGCTGGCGGTCAACATCCTGCTGTCCGCCTCCATCCCCATGCTGATGGACACCGGCGGCAACTGCGGCCAGCAGGCCTCCACACTGATGATCCGCGGCATCGCCCTGGGGGAGGTGCGCTTCACGGACATCTTCCGTGTATTGTGGACGGAGTTCCGCGTGGGGCTGATGATCGGCGTGGTGCTGTCCGCGGTCACCTTCGCGCGGCTGCTTCTGCTCAACCAGGCCAGCCTGATCATGGCGGGGGTGATCTCCTTCAGCCTGTTCGCCACCGTGGTCATCGCCAAGTCCATCGGCTGCGTGCTGCCGCTGCTGGCCCAGCGCATCAAGCTGGACCCGGCGCTGGCGGCCGCCCCGCTGATCACCACCCTGGTGGACGCCACCAGCCTGTTTGTCTTCTTCACCATCGCCTCCCGCTTCATCCTCAACGCCTGAGCCGCGCCTGTCACAAGAGCCTGCGGGGTTTTCCCTGCAGGCTCCTGTGCTTGATGTCAATATGCTGTGTCAGTCGCCCATCCAGTGGGCCATGTGGTACAGCCCGGGGGCTTGCCCCATCAGCCAGGCGGCGGCGGCCAGCGCGCCGCTGGCGAACACCTGGCGGCTTTGCGCGCTGTGGGTGAGCAGGATCAGCTCGTTCTGCCCGTAAAAGCCCACCTCGTGCTCGCCCGCCACCGTGCCCCCGCGCACCGCGTGCAGCCCAATTTCATCAGCCTGGCGCAGGCTGCTGGCGCCCTGGCGGCCATGGGTGGGCAGGCTGCCGGGCCGCCGCACCGCCTCGTACAGCGCCAGCGCCGTGCCCGAGGGGCTGTCCGCCTTCTGGTTGTGGTGCTTCTCCACGATTTCGATGTCGTAGCCAAGCAGCATCCTGGCTGCCTGGGCGGCCAGCTGCTTGAGCACATACACCCCCCGGGACATGTTGGGGGACTGGAAGATGGGAATTTGCGCCGCGGCCGCCTGGATGGCTGCCAGGTCCTGCGGGCTGTAGCCGGTGGTGCCCAGCACGCAGGGCAGCCGCCTGGCTGAAGCAAAGGCCAGCAGGCCCTCCAGCGCCTTTGGGGAGGAGAAGTCGATCACCACCTCCGCTACCTCCCTCACCGCGTCAAAGCCGGCATAGACGGGGTAGGCGCCGGAGGCGTCAGCCGCGCGGTCAACCCCCGCGCACACGGCAAAACCATGCCGGGCGGCCTCCTGGGTTATCATCCGGCCCATGCGCCCCAGGGCGCCGGAAATCAGCAGCTGTTTCATGGCAGCAGCCCCAGCGCCTGCAGCTCACGGGCCAGCACCTCACGCCCCAGCTGGCTCATGGGCAGCAGGGGCAGGCGCAGGTGCTCCGCCAGGCGCCCCATCATGGCCAGCCCCGCCTTGGCAGGCATGGGGTTGACCTCCAGGAACAGCGCGTGGATCAAGGGCATCAGCTGCAGCTGCAGCCGGGCGGCTGTTTGGTAATCCTGCGCCAGCATGGCGTCGGTCAGCCGCACCGTTTCAACGGGCGCCACGTTTGACAGCACCGAGATCACCCCCAGACCGCCCAGGCTCATCAGCGGCACAATGACCTCGTCGGAACCCGAGTAGAAGGCGATGCGCCCCTCACACAGGCGCATCATGTCTGCCACGCGGGTCAGGTCGGCCGAAGCCTCCTTCATGCCCACCACCTGGGGCAGCAGGTTCAGCGCGCCAAGGGTGGCGGGCGTCATGTTCAGACCTGTGCGCCCGGGCACGTTGTAGAGGATGATGGGCAGGCTGCTGTCCTGCGCGATGGCGCCGTAATGGGCCAGCAGCCCCTCATGGGTGGCCTTGTTGTAATAGGGGGTCACGCACAGCTGCGCTGCGGCGCCCAGCTCCCTGGCCTTGCGGGCCAGCTTAATCACGTGGGCGGTGTTGTTGCCACCCGTGCCCGCGATAACAGGCACCCGCCCACCGGCGGCCTCCACCACCGTGGCCACCACCAGCGCCCATTCCTCATCGCTCATGGTGCTGGGCTCGCCGGTGGTGCCGCAGGCCAGCAGGGCGTTGACCCCCGAGGAGATCTGCCAGTCCACCAGCTCGCGCAGGGCGCGCACGTCGATGCCGTCCTGGGTGAAGGGGGTCACCAGCGCCGTGCAGGTGCCCTGAAAGATGGGTGTTCTCATGCCTGTCCTCCTGTCATTTGTGGGGGATGTAGCCCTGCTTGCACAGCAGCTCGGCGGTCAGCACGCTGCCGCCCGCGGCGCCGCGCAGGGTGTTGTGGGAGAGGCTGATGAAGCGCCAGTCCATCACCGGGTCCTCCCGCAGCCGGCCCAGCACCACCGCCATGCCCTGGCCCGCGTCACGGTCAAGCAGCGGCTGGGGGCGGTTGTCCTCCTCCCGGTAGACCAGGAAGGGGTCCGGCGCGCTGGGCAGCCCCAGGCGCTGGGGAAGGGTGCGCCAGTTGGCCCAGCGGGCCAGGATGTCCTCCCGCTGTGGTTTTTGCCTGAAGGAAACGGAGACCGTGGCCAGGTGGCCGTCGCTCACCGGCACCCGCACGCACTGGGCGGAGATGCGCGGCAGGGCGGCTTCCTGGATGCTGCCCTGCCCCTCGTCCAGCCGGCCCCAGATCTTCAGCGGCTCCCGCTCGCTTTTCTCCTCTTCCCCCGGGATAAAGGGGATGAGGTTGCCCTGCATTTGCGGCCAGTCCATCAGCCTGCGCCCGGCACCGCTCACCGCCTGGTAGGTGCTCACCTGCAGCGCCTGGGGCTCAAAGTCCATCAGGGGGCTCAAGGCGGGCACATAGCTTTGGATGGAACAGTTGGGCTTGACGGTCACAAAGCCCCGCGCGGTGCCCAGCCGCCTGCGCTGCGCGGCCAGCACCCGCGCGTGGTCCGCGTTGATTTCGGGGATGATCATCGGCACGTCCGCCCGCATGCGCAGCGCCGAGTTGTTGCTGATGACAGGCAGCTCCAGCTTCGCGAAGCCCTCTTCCATGGCCTGTGTCTGCTCCCGTGGCAGGGAGACCGCGCAGAAGATGAAGTCCACCTCATCCGCGATGCGGGCGGACATGGCGGCGTCCTGCACCTCCATTTGGGCCACCGCCGGGGGCAACGGGCTGTCCATCTGCCAGCGCCCGGCCACCGCTTCCCCGTAGCTGCGCCCGGCGCTGCGCGCGCTGGCGGCCAGCAGGCGCAGCGTGAACCAGGGGTGATCCTGCAGCAGGCCCACCAGGCGCTGGCCCACCATGCCCGTCGCGCCCACAATGCCCACCTTGTATTTCATCAATCTGTATTGTCCTCCAAAATGTACAAAAAGCCCCGGCCAGACAGACCGGGGCGGGGGATCCGCTCAACGCACGCCCAGGCGCGCCAGGGTCTCCAGGCCCTGTCGGGCATCCTCAAAGGGGCTCTCGTTGTGGGGCTCGTCCTGCTCAATCACCAGCCATTCAGCGCCCGCGTCCACCGCGGCCTTCACCAGGCCCTCGGCGTCCTGGGAGCCGTGGCCAAAGGGGCGGAAGGAAAACCCGCTGCGGTCGATTTCCTTGTCCTCATCCTGGCCAATCAAGGCGTAGGGCGTGCGGCCGGAGTTGTCGGACACAAAGTCCTTCAGGTGCACCACCGGCGCGCGGCCCTTGTAGGAGGCCAGGTAGGTCAGCGGGTCCACGCCCGCGTACTTGACCCAGCAGGTGTCAATCTGGGTTTGCAACAGGTCTGCGGGAATGGCCTGGTAGATGAAGTCCAGCCCATAGATGCCCGACACCTTCAGGAACTCAAAGTCATGGTTGTGGTACAGCAGGGTGAGGCCGGCATCCCTGCACTGACGGCCAAACTGGCCCATCAGCGCCAGCACCTTTGCAAAGCCGGGGGCGCCGGGTCGGTCGTCCTCGCCCAGGTAGGGCACCGCGATGTACCGGCAGCCCAGCTCCTTGTGGTAGGCAATCACGCCCTCGGGGTCCGCCAGGATGTTTTGCAGCGGCACATGGCTTGATATGGGGATTAGCCCCACCCCGTCCACCATCGCCTTCATCTCGGCCGCGCTCAGGCCGTAGAACCCGGCAAACTCAACCCCGTCAAAACCCAGCTCCTTCACCTGTTGAAGGCTGGCCTTGACATCATGCGCGATCTCATTGCGCGCGCTGTACAGTTGGTAGGCAACCGGCAATTTTTTCATCATCAGTTCTCCTGGTCGAAGTAGTAGGGCTTGCCGGTGGCGGCGCTGGTGTAGATGGCCTCCAGGATGCGGGTGACCACGATGGCCTGCTCCGGCAGCACGCACAGTTCGCCCTTGCCGCGGATGGCGGCGTGGAACACCTGCTGCTCCAGCACCTCTGGGTCATTGGAGGTGCCCTCATAGAAGGCGACCGAGCCGGCCTTCAGGTCCGGCTTCTCCACAAACTGGCGGCCGTGGCGCACGCCGTTGATGCGCAGCCCGTCATGGAAGTCCGCCCCGCCCTTGGTGCCTGACAGCGTGGTGGTGCCCTCCTGCACATCCAGGGTGTTCAGGGCCCAGGCGGCGCTCAGGATGATGGTGGCGCCGTTCTCCATCACGATGAAGCCAAAGGCGCTGTCCTCCACCGTGAACTTGTCCACGTCCCAGTCGCCCCAGGCGTTGGCGGTGTTGCGGTCCTTGTTCAGCTTGTGGTAGGTGGTGCCCACGGCGTACCTAGGCTTGTAGTTGTCCATCATCCACAGCGTCAGGTCCAGCGCGTGGGTGCCAATGTCAATCAGCGGCCCGCCGCCCTGCTCATGCTCATTGAGGAAAACGCCCCAGGTGGGCACCGCGCGGCGGCGGATGGCGTTGGCGCGCGCGAAGTAAATATCGCCCAGCTCACCCGCCTGGGTGGCGCTCTTCAAATACTGGCTGTCCGCGCGGTAACGGCTCTGGTAGCCGATGGTCAGCAGCTTGCCGGTCTCCCGGGCGGCCACCAGCATCTTGTGCGCTTCCTCATAGTTGATGGCCATGGGCTTTTCACACATCACATGCTTGCCGGACTTCAGCGCGTCCACCGTGATGAAGCTGTGGCTGCGGTTGGGGGTGCAGACGTACACCGCGTCCAGGTCCAGCTTGAGCAGCTCTTGATAGTCGGTAAAGGTCTGCGCATCCTTGGTGCCAAACTTCGCCGCGGTCTTCTGCGCGCGCTCAGGAACGATGTCGCAGAAGGCCACCACATCCGCGCCGCCCAGCTGCTTGATGGACGGCAGGTGCTTGTTGTTGGCGATCCCGCCGCAGCCGATGATACCCAGTCTCAATTTGTCCATGGTTCCACCTCCAGGAGTTCTTGCGTTCATTATACGCCATTGTACGGGCTTTGTCAGTGATGGGCAAGGCGAAGGATACAATTTTTGCCTGCGTTCTGTCCGCGGGCATGGTATCCTGAAGGGGCGGGCGGCATGAAACCGGCGCCTGGCCGCGTTGAATGCTTAGAAAGACGAGGGGAGGCCCTGAAGACATGAAACGGTTCGCCGCGCTTCTGCTGGCCCTGCTCTGCCTGCTGGCCGCCTGGCCAGGCTTTATGGAGGCGCCCCGCGCGCTGTCCGTGGGCTCCTCCGGCCCCGCGGTGGTGGATCTGCAGATCAGGCTGTCAGAGACCGGGTTTCTCACCGGGCCTGCGGATGGCAAATTTGGCGAGGGCACCCGCCAGGCGGTGCTGGCGCTGCAGCGCGCGTTGCGTGAGGCGGGCCACCAGCTGGCGGCGGATGGCATCGCCGGCCAGGCCACCCTCAGCCTGCTCAACGATGAGGAGGCCATGGCCCCCTTTCTTACCTTCACCACCGGCGCCACAGGTCCCCGGGTCATCCGGCTGCAAACCCGGCTGATCGACCTCAAGTTCCTGCAGGGCCCGGCGGACGGTGTCTTTGGCAGCCAGACGCTGGAGGCGCTCACCGCCTTCCAGCGGCAGCTGGCTGCCCACCAGGCGGAGGGGGTTGAGGTCAACGGCCAGGCTGATGCCGCCACCCGCGCCTTCCTGGATGAGCAGGCCGACCTGTCCGGCTTTGACATCGCGGCGCCTGAGTTTTTTGATGAAAGCCAGCCCCTCTCACTGACCGGGGACTACCTGAACGCCGCGGCCTGCGTGCTGGTGGACATGCGCAGCGGGCGGGTGCTCTTCGCCAGTGACATGGAAAAGCGCCTCTTCCCCGCCAGCACCACCAAGATGATGACCCTGCTGTTGGCGGTGGAGCGCGGCCGGTTGGATGAAGAGGTGATTTTGCCTGAGGTGACCGGCAAGGTGCCCCGGGATTCCTCCCTGGTGCCCGTCTACCCGGGGGAGAAGATGCGCATGCGCGACCTGCTGTACGGGCTGATGATCCGCTCAGGCAACGACGCGGCCAACGCCGTGGCGCAGATCTGCGCTGGCTCGGTGGAGAGGTTTGTGGCGCAGATGAACCAGCGCGCAAGGCAGCTGGGCATGGAGAACACCCATTTCCAGAACCCCCATGGCTACCACCACCAGGAGCATTACAGCACCGCGAAGGACCTGGCCATCCTGGCGCTGCACGGCATGGCCAACCCGGATTTTGCGCAGATTGCCAGCGCGCTCACCTACGACCTGCCCGCCACCCAGAAGCGGGGCATCCTCCAAATCAACAACACCAACGAGCTGCTCATCCCCGGCTCGCCCCACTATTATGAGGGCGCGGTGGGCATCAAGAGCGGCTACACCAGCCTGGCCGGCTTTTGCTACGCGGGGGGCGTCCAGCGGGAGGGGCAACAGCTGCTGGCGGTCATCATGGGCAGCCGCACCCGCAACCGCGGCTGGGACGACCTAGCGCGCCTATTCAATTACGGCTTTGCTCTCATTAAGGGGCAGGCTGCCCTTCCCGCTGTTGCACATACACGCTGACCGAGCCGCCCTTGCAGTAAAAATCGGCTTCGCCCCCCTCGTCCAGCACCACCGGGTCTTGGATCTGCCCGGTCACATCCACCCAGGCGCTTCCCTTGCGCGCCTCGCCCAGGCTCATGCGCTGGTAGCCGTCCTCGCCGTTTGACATCACGCAGGCCAGGCCGCTGTGGGGGCGCTCCGGGTCCCCCAGGCGCACAAAGCCGATGGTGTTGGGGTGGTTGAAATAATCAACCTGCCCGCCATAGGCCTGGTTCTTGCGGACACCCAGCAGCAGGTCCAGCATGTCCCGCTTGCCGGGGATGGCCTGCTCCCCGCCAATGCCATAATAGTCACCGTAGAACACGCAGGGGTAGCCGTCCTGGCGCAGCAGCACCAGGGCGTAGGCAAGGGGCTTGAACCAGTCCTCCACCCAGCTTTCCAGCGCCTGGCCCGGCTGGGAGTCATGGTTGTCCACAAAGGTGACGGCGTTGAAGCGGTGGGACTGCACCAGGCTGCCATCCAGGATGGTGCGCAGGTCAAAGTCCCGTCCCTGGCGGGCAGCCTGCACAAAGTTATAATGAAGCGGCACGTCAAACAGCGCGGTCATGCCGCCGGTTTCCTGCAGGTAGTCATCCAGCTTTCCGTGGAGGGATTCCCAGTATTCCGCCACAAAGAACAGCGGCCTGTCGCAGGTCAGCCTCACATGGCGGATGAAGGCTTCCATGAAGCGGCTGTCGATGTGCTTCACCGCGTCCATGCGCATGCCGTCCAGGTGCAGCGCCCCGGTGATCCATTCACCCCAGCGCAGCGTCTCGTCAATCACGTCCCGGTTGCGGTAGTCGACGTCGGCAAACATCAGGTAATCAGCGTTGCCCTGCTCATCGCTCACCTGGTCAGAAAACCCCTTGTCCTCCCCCAGGATTTTGAACACACCTGTCTCACCGCTGCGCTGGTCAAAATTGACCGCGGTGAAGTGCTGGAAGTTCCAGACAAATTTGGAGTACTGGCCCTGCCGGCCGGGGAAGTGGAAGCCGGTCCAGCCTTCAATGTCAAAGGGTGCGCTCTCCACCAGGTTGCGGTCCTGCTGGCTGACCCTGACCACCTGGAAGACCTGGGCCTCATCCGCGCCCGCCTTGTGGTTGAGCACGGCGTCCGCGTACACCTGGATGCCCTGCCTATGCAGCGCGTCAATGGCGTCCTGCAGCTGCGCCCTTGTGCCGTATTTGGTGCGCACGCTGCCTTTCTGGTCAAACTCCCCCAGGTCATACAGGTCATAGACGCCGTAACCCACATCGTTTGTGCCGGTTGCCTTGCAGGCGGGTGGCAGCCAGACCGCGCCCACGCCCAGGTCCTTCAGGTGCTGCGCACTGCTTGCCAGGCGCAGCCAGTGCTGCCCGTCATCGGGCAGGTACCACTCAAAAAACTGCATCATCACCTTGTTGTCCCCCGGCAGCAGGTCCTCCGGGACCGGCTGGTACAGGGGCACCTGTTTTTCCTGCGCGGTGTGCTCCGCCAGGGCCTTCAGCTGTTCCTCCTGCTCTTCCGGCAGGGTCTGCCAGATCTCCTGGTGCACCATCTCCCGGATCTGTTCTGGCTGCAGGTTCTGTTCCTCATGCTGGCTCATAGGCACCTCCTTCGTCTTCCTTCTGAATATACCTTGATTTGCGTGGCGCGCTGCCTGAAAAGGCAACAAAGCTGTTTTTGTTGGCCTATTGGGCACGTATTTGTGCCAAAAAGGTGGTCAGATCTACCCTGTCATCCGGATGGCCCGGCAGCAGAAAAATAATGCTTGACCTATCTCCGGCAAGATGGTATTCTACTTAAGCACCCCAAACGGGGTTGCGGGGACCTTGAAAACGATACAGAGAAGAGAAGCGATATTTAACGACAGTCGATTCAATTGAGCGAACATCGGTCGGCCGGCTTTTGGAAGGTGGCCCTGGACAGCCCTTGAGGGCGGGAAGGGGCAACCGGAAGGGGTTGGCGCGGACTGTTGGATTAAACACAAGAGTTTGATCCTGGCTCAGGACGAACGCTGGCGGCGTGCCTAACACATGCAAGTCGAGCGGAGGCATAGGAAAGAAGTT
>JAAYEI010000026.1 GCA_012728815.1 Clostridiales bacterium | reverse complement strand
GAGCGCTCCCAGATGCAGAACCGCGAGATGTGCCTGCGCATGCTGCGCTCCAGGCTGGTGGAGCTGCGCGAACGGGAGAATGAGGAGAAAATGGCTGACATCAAGGGCGAAATGAAGAAGATTGAATGGGGCAGCCAGATCCGCTCCTATGTCTTCCAGCCCTACACCATGGTCAAGGACCACCGCACGGGCTTTGAATCCGGCAACATTGAGGACGTGATGAACGGCAACCTGGAAGGCTTTGTCACAGCCTACCTGAAGATGCAATGAGATCATTCTCGCAGGCCATCCGCACCAGCCGGGGCACCAGGGTCAAGTTTGCTTTGCTGATGATCCTGGTCATGGCGCTGGGCCTTATGCTGCTGCTTCCTGAAATGATGATGATGCCGGCCCGCAACCCGCAGCGCCTGACCGAATTGTTTGACCTGCATGCCAGCGGAACGCCGCCAGGGGTATCGCCTGACCATCACCCCAGGCTGGCGGACGCCCTGGGCGATTACCTGGCCGGCAAAACCCGCTCGCCCCAGGCCTGGATTTACCTGGGCGACACCGAGGAGCCCGCCTTCACCCAGCGGGAGGTGGCCCACCTGCAGGATGTGCGCGAGCTGTTCCAGCTGGCCCGCTCCCTGGCCTTCCTGGGCATCTTCCTGCTCCTGGTTCCCATCGCGCTGGCGGTCAAGATTGCGCAGTGCAACCCGCGCCCCGCGGTTTTCCTGTACGCCCGCTGGCTCATGTTCGCGCTGCTGCTCACCCTGCTGCTGCTGGGCATGCTGGCCCTGCTGGTCATGGTGGATTTCACCGGCGCCTTCACGGTGTTTCACCAGGTGCTGTTTGACAATGAGCTCTGGCGCCTCAACCCGCAGAGCGACCTGCTGGTGCAGCTGATGCCCGAGCCCTTCTTCGTTGATTACTTCCTGACCTCCCTCAGCGGCATTTCGCTGACGCTGGTGGGCTTGCTGGCGCTATGCTGGGTGGTGTCCAGGGCGCTTCGCTCAGCCCGGATGATTTTCCAGCAGGAGGAGGCGGAGGGTGGTTGAGCAAGCGGGCACAGCCCCCCTCATCCTGGCGATTGAAAGCTCCTGCGATGAGACAGCCGCCGCCATCCTTCGTGGCGAGCGGCAGATTTTATCCAGCCAGGTTTATTCACAGATCGCCCTGCACAAGCCCTTTGGCGGCGTGGTGCCTGAGATTGCCAGCCGCTCCCACATTGAGAAAATCGACATGGTGGTGACGTCCGCCCTGCAGGAGGCCGGCCTGACATGCCAGCAGCTGGACGCGGTGGCCGTCACCCAGGGGCCGGGGCTGGTGGGCGCGCTGCTGGTAGGCGTCAATTACGCCAAGGGGCTGGCCTATGGCCTGGACAAGCCGCTGCTGGCGGTCAACCACATCGCCGGCCACATCGCGGCCAACTACCTGGCCCATCCTGACCTGCACCCGCCCTTCCTGTGCCTGGTGGTCTCAGGCGGCCACAGCCACCTGGTGGAGGTGCGGGATACCGGGCTGACCCTGCTGGGCTGCACCCGGGATGACGCGGCCGGGGAAGCCTTTGACAAGGCGGCCAGGGTGCTGGGCCTGCCTTATCCCGGTGGCCCCAACCT
>JAAYEI010000025.1 GCA_012728815.1 Clostridiales bacterium | reverse complement strand
TATTCCAGATCGCTGCCCACCGGCACGCCGTGGGCGATGCGGGTGACCTTCACCCCCAAGGGCTTCACCAGCCGGGCGATGTAGCTGGCGGTGGCCTCCCCCTCGATGTCCGGGTTGGTGGCCAGGATGATTTCCTGCACGCCGCCATTCTCCAGTCGCTCCATCAGCTCCTTGATGCGGATGTCCCCGGGGCCGATGCCGTCCATGGGGGACAGAATGCCGTGAAGCACGTGGTAGAGGCCCTGGTAGTCGTGCATGCGCTCCATGGCCGCCACATCCCGGGGATCCCGCACCACGCACAGGACATCCTGCCTTCTTTTGGGGTCGGCGCAGACGCTGCACAGCTCCTCCGCCGTGTAGTTGCCGCACTGCAGGCACAGCTTGATGTCTGCCCTGCCCTGGGCCAGGGCCTGGGCCAGGGCCTGGACATCCTCCAGGGGGATGGCCGCCAGGTGGTAGGCCAGGCGCTGGGCCGATTTCCGGCCGATGCCCGGCAGCTTGGCCAGTTCCTCCGTCATGCGCTGGATGGGTTCAACCTGGCGCATTTACAGCAGGCCGCCCATGCCGCCGGTGATGGCGCCCATGGCCGCCTCCCGGGTTTCTTCGCCGATGCGCAGAGCTTCGTTCACCGCCGCCATCACCAGGTCTTCCAGCATCTCCACGTCATCCGGGTCCACGGCCTCGGGCTTGATGACCAGTTCGGTGATTTCACGCTTGCCGTTCACCTTGCACATCACCATGCCGCCGCCGCTCTGGGCCTCGTAGATTTTCTCGTCCAGTTCCTCCTGGGTCTTGGCCAGCTGCTCCTGCATCTTCTGGGCCTGGCGCATCAGCTGCTGCATGTTGCCGCCGCCCATGCCCCCCATGCCACCAAATCTACCTTTTGCCATGCTGTCCTCCACCTGGCCGCGCGCCTTTTTGACGCCAGGTGGGCGCCAGAAAAGCCGGCTCTTGTTTTGCGTATTCTACCACGGATGGGGGTGCTTATCAATCTGGGCCGCTAAGGCTTGGGTTTGCGGGTACGGGGTTTGGCGGCCGGCTTGCCCGGCACGGCGGGCCGCTGGGCCTTCTGATAGCGGATGGGCACCTGGAGGGTGGGGGCTGACTGCCCGGTGGGGGTGAAGCCCAGCTGGCCTTCCCGCAGCGTGATGAGCCCGCTGCTGCCCCTGGCCTGGCCTGTGGTGAGCAGCAGGCGGATGATGGGCTCATTGAGAAAGGGGCCCTTGGCGCGCAGCAGCGCGTTCTTCCACAGGGTGAAGCCGCAGCCGTTTTTCCAGTCGCTGCAGCCAAAGGCACGGTCGCTTTCCTGCAGTGGCTGGCCGCACAGCGGGCAGGACAGGCCCTCCAGCGTTTTGGCGGCGCTCACCGCGCGCACGCGGCCGGACTTTGTGCGCAGCTCCCGCTCAAAGACCACCTCCTTCTTCTGGGTGAAGGCCGCGTTCACCAGGTGGGTGGTCAGCTTCTTGATGCTGTCCATGAAGCGCCTGGGGTCGCGCCGCTGCTGCACAATCTCCTCCAGCGCCTGCTCCCATTTGCCGGTGAGCACCGGGGAGGCGATGTCCTCCGGCACCACGGTGATGAGCTTCTCCCCCTTGTCTGTGGCAAAAAGCGCCTTGCCGCGCCGGGTGGCGTAGCCCACCTGCAGCAGCCGCTCGATGATGGCCGCGCGGGTGGCCGGCGTGCCCAGGCCCGCTTTTTTGAGGGTCTCCATCAGCTCCTCATCCTCCACCTGCATGCCGGGGCGCTCCATGCGCGCCAGCAGGCTGGCCTCGGTATGGGGGGGCGGCGGCTTGGTGCTGTCCTGCTTGACCCGGGTGCCCACCACCTGGCGCTCGTCCCCCACCTGGAGGGCCGGCAGGGCAGCCTGGGCCTCCCCGTCCTCTTTTCGGGCGCGCGCCGCGGGCGGCTCCACCGCCTTCCAGCCCTCCCGGGTCACCACCCGCCCCTGGGACTTGAAGGCCTGCGTCCCCACCCGGGTGATGACCGTGGTGGCCTCGTATTCAAAGGGCGGGTAGAAGGCGGCGATGAAGCGGCGGGCCACCAGGTTGTACAGCGCGCGCTCATCGGCGGTGAAACGGCTGAGGTCCGGGGTGGTGGGCGTGGGGATGATGGCGTGGTGGTCGCTCACCCGGGCGTTGTCAAACACCCGGCGGGAGAAGGGCAGCTTGCCCTCCTGGCGGGGAATGCCCAGCGCCAGCTGCTGGAAGCTGTCCGGCAGCCTGGCCAGCGCCTGGTTGACCCGGGGAATCATGTCGGTGGGCAGGTAGCGGCTGTCCGTGCGCGGGTAGGTGAGCGCCTTGCGCGCCTCGTACAGGCCCTGGCTGGTTTTCAGCGTCCGGTCCGCGGTGAATCCCAGCACGCGGTTGGCCTCCCGCTGCAGGCTGGTCAGGTCAAACAGCTGGGGCGGCAGCTCCCGCCTGGGCTGTGTCTGGGCGCTGTCCACCCGGGCCGTCCCGCCCTTCACCTGGGCACGGATGGCCTCGGCCTCCTCCTTGCTGCTGATGCGGTGGGCGGTGCGCTCCTCCGCGGCCCCCGGGTCAAACCACTGGCCCTGGTAATCCCCAAAATTGGCCGTGAGGGTGAAGAAGGTCTCCGGCTTGAAGTTGCGGATCTCCAGCCCCCGCTCCACCAGGATGGCCAGGGTGGGGGTCTGCACGCGCCCCACGGACAGCAGGGCGCCATACTGCAGGGTGAAGGCGCGGCTGGCGTTCATGCCCACCAGCCAGTCGGCCTGGGCGCGGCACAGGGCGCTGTCGGACAACCCCTGATACTCCTTAGCGGGCTTGAGCGCCGCAAAGCCCTCCCGGATGGCGGCGTCGGTGAGGGAGCTGATCCACAGGCGTTCCACCGGTTTGTTGCAGCCGGCCTGCTCGTAGATCAGGCGGAAAATGAGCTCGCCTTCCCGGCCGGCGTCCGTGGCGCAGATGAGGCTGCGGGTTTGCTTGTCCAGCATGAGCTTTTTGACCAGGCCAAACTGCGCGCGGGTGCGCGGGATGACCTTGGTGTCAATCCGGCCGGGCAGGATGGGCAGGTCCTCCTTGCGCCACTTTTTGTAGCGGGGATCGATCTCATCCGGCTCCACAAAGGTGACCAGATGCCCCAGCGCCCAGGTGACCCTGTAGTCGGCGGACTCATACCAGTCGCCGCTTTTTTTGCACTGGAGCACCCGGGCGATGTCACGCGCCACGCTTGGTTTCTCGGCAACAATCAGTTTCATGGGCACTCCTTGGGGTGATGGGGGTCAGGTCGTGTCCCCATCAGTATAGCAAAAAGAAAAAGTGTCCGCAGACACTTTGGCGGCATCAAAAAAGCGCCGCGTGACGCGGCGCAGTGGAAGCTGATTTACACCGGTGCAGGCGCGTCAACAGGGCAGACGTCAGCGCAAGCGCCGCAATCAATGCAAAGATCCGCCTGGATCACGTACTGGGAATCCCCCTCCGAAATCGCATTGGACGGACATTCCGGTTCACAAACGCCGCAGCTGATGCAGGCTTCCGAGATTACATATGCCATACGCATCCCCTCCATTCCAGTGCTCGCGCACTTTATTCCAGGGCGATTATAGGACAGCCCGCCGGGAAAATCAAGGGGCATTCCATGGATGGTGTTTATTGTCAGTGGAATTCGGGTATTAACATAGTTTATGGACGACCTTTGGGGCTTGCTTGTCAAGGGAAGGCGGCTTGCCTATAATACGCATGGCGCCCCGCGCCAATATGATGAACGGACGTTACATGAAGATTGAATTCTGCTCGCTAAGCAGCGGCTCCAACGGAAATGTCACCTACCTGGCCGCCGGGGGCACCCGGGTGCTGGTGGACGCCGGGCTGACCGGCCAGGCCATCAGCAAGAAGCTGGCGCAGATTGACGTGCTGGCTGAGACCATTGACGCCATCCTCATCACCCATGAGCACAGCGACCACATCGTGGGCGCGGGGGTGCTCAGCCGGCGGCACCGCATCCCCATCTACGCCACCGAGGCCACCTGGCAGACCAGGGCCATGAGCCGCCTGGTGGGCGAGGTGCCCCCAGCCCTGCGGCGCGTGTTTGACAGCGGCAGTGAGTTTTTTGTCGGCCAGATTGGGGTGTCGGCCATCCCCATCCTGCATGACGCGGCGGAGCCGGTGGCCTTCCGCCTGCACGCGGGCAGCAACAGCGTGTCAGTGGCAACGGACATGGGCAAGGTGCCCAAGTCCGTGCTCAGGGCGCTGGCGGGCAGTGACCTGATCCTGCTGGAGAGCAACCACGACCCTGACATGGTGCTGCACAACAGCCGCTACCCCCAGTTCCTCAAGCAGCGGATTTTGGGCAGCCTGGGCCACCTGAGCAACCTGATGTGCGCCCACACCCTGGGCGAGCTGCAGGGAACCGGCGTGCGCCACGCCCTGCTGGGCCATTTGAGCCAGGACAACAACACCCCGGAGCTGGCGCTGCAGACCGTCAGCCAGGAGCTGGCCCGCCAGGGCCTGACGCCCGGGCAGGACATCCGCCTGGACATGACCTTCCGCGACCGGGTGGGCGCGCTGTATACCCTTGGCTAAGCGGCCCGCTGCCCTGTACCTGCTGGCGGCCCTGAGCGCGGCCGCAGGCTGGCTGTTGCCCCGGGCCTTTCAGGGCCTCACCCTCAGCTTCGCCCTGACCTGCCTGCTGGCCGCGGCGCAGGAGGCGCTGATGTTCGGCTTGCCCGCCCTGCTGATGCTGCGGGCGCTGGCGCCCGGAGAGCAGCCGCTCAGGCGCCTGGGCCAGCCGGGGCCCTACCTGAGCGGCCTGGCCATGCTGTGCGCGGTCAGCTATGTGCTGGTGGGCGCCCTGCTGGGCGCCTTGTTTTACAGCCTGCTGAGCGCGCTGGGCCTGACCCCGGACCTGCCCCCGGCCATCACCCCGGGCAGCCTGGGCGAGCTGGCGCTGGCTGCCCTCACCATCGGCGGGGTGACGGCGTTTTGCGAGGAGTTGTTTTTCCGGGCCGCGTTGCCGCGGCTGCTGGGGCGGCGCCTGGGACACAAGGCTGTGATCACCCTGTGCGCCTTGCTGTTCGCCATCCTGCACTTCAACCTGGCGGGCCTGCCCACCCTGCTGCTCTTCGCCCTGCTGATGCACCGGATTGTGCAGCGCCATGGCGGCCTGATGCTGGCCATCCTGTTTCACTGGATGTACAATTTCTCCATCCTGGTCATGAACTACGCGCAGACCACCCCGGATTTGCGCATGATTTTGCTCAGCAGCGGCCTGTTTGTGCTGACGGCCCGGCTGCTGCTCAGGGGAGACCGGCAGGAGGCCGCGCCCAGGGGGCCCTGAAGCCCGGCCCAGGCAGGAGGTGGCACCCACCCAGTGAACCCACGCGCCTTTTACGCCCAGCGGCCGCTGGTATGCCTGGCGGGCAGCCTGGCTCTTGGCATCGCGCTGGCCCGGCTGTGGGCAGGTTTTATGGCCTGGCTGCCAGCCCTTGGGCTGGCCCTGGCTTTGTTTTCCGCCGGTTTGCTCTTTGGGATGCCCAGGGCACGGGCGCTGTCGTTGCTGCTGGCGTTCTTGATGCTGGGCACACTGCTGGGCGGCCTGGCCGCCTACCCCAGCCTGCCCCCGGAGGGCAGCTACCAGGTGACAGGCAGGGTGGCCGGCCCCAGCGCCCGCAGCGAGGATGGCAGGCGAATCAAGGCGGTGCTGCTGGATGTGACCCTCACGCGGGAGGACGGCGATCGCCTGCGCGTGAGGCGCGCGTACTGGACCTATTACGCGGAGGAGGAGGCCCCGCTGCCCCTGGACGGGCAGCACGCGTCCTTCACCGCCCGGCTCTACCACCCCTCGCCCCAGGTCAACCCCCATGGCTTTGACTTTCGGGAGTACCTGCTGCAACAGGGGATGGCGGTGGGCCTCAGCGGCGCGGACAGCCTGGCGCTGAGCCCCCAGGGGCAGCTGACGCCCGCCAGCCCCTGGCTGCGGATGCGGGATGCCCTGTCCCGGCGGCTGGACCTGCTCTTTGGCGCGCGGGCGCCCCTGTTCAAGGCACTGCTGC
Organism: Clostridiales bacterium; assembly: GCA_012728815.1. Lineage (GTDB taxonomy): Bacteria > Bacillota > Clostridia > Christensenellales > Aristaeellaceae > UBA6115. The sequence goes on along the minus strand of JAAYEI010000025.1, from coordinate 20,822 downwards.
TTGGCCAGCGGGACGAGCTGGATGAAGGCCTGCAGCAAAACTTCCGCCTGGCGGGCATTGCCCATGTGCTGGCGGTGTCCGGGCTGCATGTGGGCTTCCTGGTGCTGGCCCTGCGGGGGCTGCTGGGCCTGCTGCGCCTGCCTCCCCGGGTGACCTTTGTGGTGGTGCTGCTCTTCCTGCTGCTGTACTGCCGCCTGCTGGACTTCAGCCCCTCGGTGCTGCGCGCCTCCCTCCTGGCCGTGCTGCTGCTCTCAGGCAGGCTCCTGCGCCGCCGGGTGGACCCGCTGACCAGCCTGGCGGCCGCCTTTGTGCTGATCCTGCTGGCCCGGCCGCTGGACCTGTTCAACCTGGGCTTTCAGCTGTCCTTCCTGGCGGTGCTGGGCATCATCACCCTGGGGGACCGTTTCATGGCCGCCATGAACAGCTGGCGCCCTTACCGCCGCTTGCCCCGCTGGCTGCAAGCCCTTCTCCAGGCCTATGCCATCACCCTGGCCGCCAGCCTCATGACCCTGGTGCCGCTGGCCAACGCCTTTCACAGGGTCTCCCTGCTGGGGCTTATCATCAGCCCCCTGGCCATCGCCCTGATCGGCCTGCTGCTGCAGGGCGGGCTGGCGGTGCTGGCGCTATCCTGGCTCTCCCTGCCCCTGGCCGGGCTGCTGGCGCGGCCGCTGTCCAGCCTGGCGGCGTTGTACACCCAGGGGGTGGGCCTGGCAGCCAGCCTCCCATGGGCATCCCCCCGCCTGCGAGGTTTTGACGGCATCCAGGCGCTGGGCTGCTACGGCCTGGTCCTTTTGGCGTCGCGCTACACGCGGCTGCGCCGCCTGCCCAAAGGGATCCTGGCGGGCGTCCTGGCCCTGGCGCTGCTGTTGCCGCCGCTGATGACCCGGCAGGATGCCCTGCGCTATGTCCAGCTGGAGGCCGGCGACGCGGACAGCGCGCTCATCCTTGACGGCCCCATCACCTATGTGCTGGACACAGGCAGCCACGGCGGCGACCTGGCCGCCCTGCTGCTAAGGGAAGGGCGGCAGGTGGACGCGCTGCTGCTCACCCACCTGCACAGCGACCACATCGGCGGGCTTGAACAGCTGCTGGACGCGGGGGTTGTCATCAAACAGATCCTGCTGCCCCACGGGGCAATAACTGCAGGCGACCTGGACGGCGTGGACGGGCTGCTGGCGCCTGCGCGCCTGGCCGGCATCCCCTTCATGGAGCTGGGCCGGGGTGACCAGCTGGTCTCCGGCCGGGTGCGCGCACAGGTGCTGTGGCCTTACCACGGCGCCCTCTACCCGGGCCTGCCTGCCAACAGCGGCTCGCTGGTGATATACTGGCAGCTGGAGGGATTCGGCCTGCTCACCACCGGCGACCTGCCCGCCCCCTATGCCCCCTATGCCCTGCAGCCCGCCCAGGTGATGAAGCTGTCCCACCACGGCGCCAAGGCGGACAACCCGGCGGCGCTGCTGGAGTTGCTGCGCCCGCAGCTGGCGCTGATCCCGGCATCCAGCCGCCAGCCACAGCGCCAGCAGGCCGCGCGGGCAACGCTGCATGGCCTGGGCGCCACCACCCTCGTGACCGGGCAGACCGGCGCCATCACGCTTGATTTTGCGGACGGCCAGGCGCGGGTGCGCCAGCACCTGAAGAAGGAGTGACATGGACTACCAGGCCTTTTACCAGCAGTTGAAAAACAAGGACATCCAGCGCCTCTACCTGTTTGAGGGCGAGGAGGAGTACGGCAAGGAAAGCGCCCTGCAGGCGCTGCGCCAGGCCCTTTTGCAAGGCCCCATGGCGATGATGAACGAGACCGTGCTGACCAAGCCCGCTGACAGCGAGCTGATCGCCCTGTGTGAAACCCTGCCCATCATGGAGGACAGGCGCCTGGTGATTGTGCGCGACAGCCACCACCTGGGCGGACGGGCCCAGGCCCAAAAGGAGGAGGACGGGGAGGAACAGGAGGAGCCGGCCAGCCGGGGGGACAGCCTCACCCCCTATATGGACCGGCTGCCCGATTTCCTCTGCCTGGTGTTCTTTGTGCGCGGCAAGGCCAACGGCGCCAGGAGGCTCTACAAAATGATCAAGGCCCTGGGGGGCATCGTCAGCTTTGACCAGCTGGACCAGGAGCGGCTGACCCGCTGGGTGCAAAAGGAGTTCCAGGCCTGCCAGCTGCAGGCGGACCGGCAGGTGTGCGAGCACCTGATCTTTGCCTGCGGCAGGGAGCTGATGCTGCTCAAGCGGGAGGTGGCCAAGGTGGCCGCCTATGCCCAGGGGCAGGGCAGGGTCAGCCGGGCGGATGTGGACGCCATCGCCAGCCTGAGCGTGGAGTACAGGGTGTTTGACCTGGCGGACAAGGTATCCGCCGGGCAGGCGGGCCAGGCCTTGCCGCTGCTGCGGGACATGCTGCAGGGCGGCGAGCAGCGCCTGATGCTGCTGGCCTTGCTGCAGCGGCACTACCGCCAGCTGCTCATCACCCGCGTGCTGATGGATGAGCGTGCCCCCCAGGCCACCATCGCATCGCAGGCGGGCGTGCCGCCCTTCGTGGTCCGGCGGCTGCAGCAGGCCGCCAGGGGCTATGACACGCAGCAGCTCAGGGAGGCCTACTCCCTGTGCATCCAGCAGGAGTTCCTGGTCAAAAGCGGCCAGCTGGCGGAGGAAGGCTCCCTGGAGCAGCTGGTGCTGCGGCTGATCCACCTGCAGCATGTGGCCGGGGAGCGCCAGCATGCCTGATTTTCTGGCGCTGGAACAGCTGAACATTCACCTGGCCCCAGGGGCCAGGGAGCAGCTGGCGGCCTACCACCGGCTGTTGCTGTCGCACAATGCCCGCATGGACCTGACCACCGTCCCCGAGGAGCAGATGACCATCCGCCACTACGCGGACAGCCTGCTGGCGCTCAACCACGGCCTGATCAAGCCGGATGACCGGGTGATTGACGTGGGCAGCGGGGCCGGCTTCCCCGGGCTGCCCCTGGCCATCGCCTGGCCGGGCCTTGAGGTCACCCTGCTGGAAAGCCGCCAGAAGCGTTGCGCCTTTTTGCGGGAGGTGGTACACCAGCTGGGCCTCACCAACGTGTCCGTGCTGTGCGGCCGGGCGGAGGACCTGGCCACAAGGCCCCACCGGGAGGGCTATGACCGGGCGCTGGCCCGCGCGGTGGCCCCCCTCAACCAGCTGGTTGAGTACCTGCTGCCCTATGTGCGCCCGGGCGGGCAGGCGCTGTGCTGGAAGGGGCCGGCGGTGCGTGATGAGACGGCCGCCGGGCAGGCGGCGGCGCGGGAGCTGGGCGGGCGGCTGGGGGCGCTGGTGGACCTGCATGTTCCCGGCCGCCGCCACTTTGTGCAAATCATAGAAAAAACGCGGGCCACGCCCGCGCGCTACCCCCGCAAGGCGGGCCTTATTCTTCGGCAGCCCCTGGGCTGAAGCTGTACATGCCCAGCGCCGCGGCCACCGCCAGGTTGAGGGAGTCAACCGCGGCGGACTGCTCGATGCACACCGGCTGGCCAAGCTGCGCGAACACCGGGTCCAGCCCGCTGCCCTCATTGCCAAAGACCAGGCTGTGGGGGCTTTGTCTAAGCCGTGCCACCTCGCGCAGCGGCCTGGCGGCGGGTGAGAGCATAAAGGGATACCAGGCCCGGTCTCCGGCCTGCGCGCGGTAGCTGTCAAAGCTGTCATACTCGCTGACGCGCAGGCTGAACAGCGCGCCCATGCTGGCGCGCACCACCTGGGGGTCGTACACATCCGCGCAGGGCCGGATCAGGGCGATGTCCTGATAGCCCAAGCCCGCCGCTGTGCGCAGGATGGTGCCCAGGTTGCCGGCGTCCATGGGGTGCACCAGCACCAGGTGGCTACGGGCAGGGTCAGGATCCGCCTGCTGCTTGTGGAACACGGCCGCGGCGTAGCAGTTGTCCTTGCCGGACAGGCGCCGCAGCAGCCGGTCGGCCTGCTCGGTACGGATACTGTGCCGCGCGCACAGGTCCCGCAGCGCCCGGGCACCCTCCCCCTCCCCAAGCGCGCTGTGCAGAAGCACCCGGCTGACGAGGCGCGGCTGCCGCTGCAGGGCTTCCAGCGCCGGGTACAGGCCCAGGGCATAGGCATAGGGCAGCTGGCGGGTGTAGCGTTCAAGGGGGGGCATGCTAGCTGATGGGCGCTGCGGCCAGCAGGCCCTCCAGCGCGCTGAGCAGGCGGATGGCGGTGGCCTTGCCATCCTGCCCAATCTGGTTGACGGGGCCGGTGCAGGAGGGGCAGCCGCTTTCACAGCCACAGGAGGTGGCCAGCTCCAGTGCATGGCGCGTCAGCAGCCGGCGCATCAGGAAGGCCTTCTCCGACAGGCCGATGCCGCCGGGGCAGTTGTCATACAGGATGAGGGTGGGCAGGTCTGTGAAGGGGCTTTTTACCTGGTAGCTGACAGCCAGGTCCCTGGGGGAGCACATCAGGTACAAGGGCGCCACGATGCGCAGCAGGTTGGACACCCCCAGCATGCCGTTTTGCAGGGCGTCGTTGCTGTAGCCCGAAGTGAGGGCCGGGGGCAGGGTCAACCACATGGCACTGGTGTGCATGTCGGTCTCCGGCAGGCGCACCGGCCCGTAGCCCAGGGATTCCCCGGTATCAAACTTCATCTTCTTGAAGATTTTGACCAGGGAGGTCACCTTGATCTCGCCGTGGGCGGCGTGCTCGGCCTGCTGGTCGATGTCCAGCAGGCTCAGGCTGACGTTCAGGTCCGCGTCGGTGTAGTAATCCACCTCCACCCGGCGGATAAAGGCCTTGCAGGCGTCAAAATCCAGCCGCTCCACCTGGTACTGGGCGCCCTCGTGCAGGTAGATGGCGTTCTCGTGCAGCAGCATGGGCACGGTGAAGCGGTCCATCTCCCCCACCACGCGCACGCGGGCGGGGTCGGTGATGTCCATGATGAGGAAGTTCTCGGTCATGGCGGTGCGCAGGCTGATTTCGCTGGCGGGGAAATCCTCCGCGGACCAGAAGTAGCTGTCCCCCACATGGCGCAGGATGCCCGCCTCCTGCAGGTACCGCTTGAGGCTGTCGCTGCCCGGCGCGTTGCCAAAGCCCTCGTCCTCCTTGAAGGGCAGCTCATAGGCGGAGCACTTGAAGTGGTTGAGCAGCACATAGAGGTTGTCGGGGTTGGTGAGGGCGTTTTCCGGCGACTGGGCGAAAAAATACTCCGGGTGGGTAATCAGGTACTGGTCAATGGGCGCGCTGGAGGCCACCAGGATGGTCAGGCTGTGGCCCATGCGCCGCCCGGCGCGGCCGGCCTGCTGCCAGGTGCTGGCGATGGTGCCCGGGTAGCCGCACAGCAGGCAGGCATCCAGGGAGCCGATGTCAATGCCCAGCTCCAGGGCGTTGGTGGTGACCACCATCTTGACCTGGCCCGCGCGCAGCCCGCGCTCAATCTCCCGCCGCTCCTGGGGCAGGTAGCCACCCCGGTAGCCGCGCACGGTGCCGGAGCGGCCCAGGGCGTCGCTGCGCTCCTCCTTGAGGGCCTTGGTGAGCACCTCCACCTGCACGCGGCTTTTGGCGAAGACAATGGCAGGCACCTGGTTTTTCAGCAGCATCCGCGCCAGCATGCGCGTCTGGCTCAGCGCGCTCTTGCGGATGCCCAGCTGGCGGTTGACCACCGGCGGGTTGTAGAACACGATGTGCTTCTCGCCCATGGGCGCGCCGGACTGGTCCACCAGGCTGACCGGGCGGCCGATGAGCTGGGCGGCCAGCTCCCCGGGGTTGGCGATGGTGGCGCTGCACAGGATGAACTGGGGCTGGCTGCCATAGAACTGGCACAGGCGCATCAGCCGCCTGAGAACATTGGCCAGGTTGGCGCCAAAGATGCCCCGGTAGGTATGGATCTCGTCAATGACGATGAAGCGCAGGTTTTCAAACAGCTTCACCCACTTGGTGTGGTGGGGCAGGATGTTGCTGTGCAGCATGTCGGGGTTGGTGACCACCACGTGGCCGGCCTGGCGGATGGCCTTGCGCGCGGAGGCGGGGGTGTCCCCGTCGTAGGTATAGGTTTTGATGTCCACATCCATCAGGGTGATCAGCTCATACAGCTCGGCCACCTGGTCCTGGGAGAGGGCCTTGGTAGGGAAGAGGTACAGGGCGCGGGCATCGTCGTTTTCCAGAATCTGGCTGAGGATGGGCACGTTGTAGCACAGGGTCTTGCCCGAGGCCGTGGGGGTGACCACGCACAAATCCTCCCGGCGCAGGGCCAGCTCTATCGCCTGCGCCTGGTGGGTGTAGGGGCGGGTGATGCCCTTGTGGGCCAGGGCGCTCCTGACCTTCTCCGGCACCGCACCAGGCCACTGCGCGTGCCGGGCTGCCTGGGCAGGCAGCACCTGCCAGTTGCTGACGCAGGCCATAAAGCCCGTGTCCTGGCGCAGTTGGTCAATCAGCTGTTCCACATTCATGCGCGCACCCCCTTTGTTCAAGGGAAGTATAGCAAAGCGGGCAGGGCCTAACAAGGCGCCGGGCACCGATTCAGGAACATTTGTTCTTTTTTCGGCCAGGCAACCAAACCAAGCCAAACTGTTGTTGACAAAAAATTGTCCGCTTTCTATGATAGGCCTTGTGTGGCCGCGGGCAGACGCCGCGGCTGTCAGAACCCGGGCCGGCGGAGGCCGGCAGAGAGGCGAACATGAAGTACCATCTGATGACCACGGAGGACACGCTGCGGGAAGTGCTCGGCGTTTTTAACGGCCTGAGCACGGCGGAGGCGGGCAAACGCCTGCAGGAGCAGGGCAAGAACAAGCTGAAGGAAGAGGAAAAGGAGAGCCTGTTCAGCCGCTTCCTGATCCAGCTGAAGGACCCCATGCTGCTGATTTTGATGGTGGCCGCGCTGGTGTCCGGTGTGACCAGCCTGATGTCCGGCGAGGGGATGACGGATGTCGTCATCATCATGGCGGTGGTGCTGCTCAACGCAATCCTGGGCGTCTACCAGGAAAGCAAGGCCGAGAAGGCCATTGAGGCGCTGCAGACCATGTCTGCCGCGGTGTCCAACGTGCTGCGCGATGGCAAGGTGCGCCAGGTGCACTCCGAGGACCTGGTGGTGGGCGATGTGGTGCTGCTGGAGGCGGGCACCGCGGTGCCCGCGGACTGCCGCATCATTGAGAACGCCAGCCTGCAGGTGGAGGAAGCCGCGCTGACCGGTGAATCGGTGCCGGTGTACAAGGGCACCGAGGCGCTCCACACCGCCGGGGAGGGTGACATCCCCCTGGGTGACCGCAGCAACATGTGCTACATGGGCTCCAGTGTGGTGTATGGGCGCGGGCGCGCTGTGGTGGTGGCCACAGGCATGGACACCGAGATGGGCAAGATTGCCGATGCCATCTCCCGCACCGTGGCCGGCGCCACGCCGCTACAGATCAAGCTGGGGCAGCTCAGCCGCGTGCTGACCTACCTGGTGCTGGGCATCTGTGCCTTTATCTTTGTGTTCTCCCTGGTGCGCACGCAGGACTTCCACCTGGATGCCGTGCTCAAAACCTTCATGATCGCGGTCTCCCTGGCGGTGGCGGCCATCCCCGAAGGCCTGGCCACCGTGGTCACCATCGTGCTGAGCGTGGGCGTGACCAACATGAGCCGCCGCAACGCCATCATCCGCCGGCTGACAGCGGTGGAGACCCTGGGGTCCACCCAGGTCATTTGCTCGGACAAGACCGGCACCCTCACCCAGAACATCATGCAGGTGGTGGAGGAGGCCACCAGCGACAGCCAGCTGCTGGCCCGCGCCATGGCGCTGAGCTCTGACGCGGAATGGGAGGACGGCCAGGCCGTGGGGGAGCCCACTGAAAACGCGCTGATTACCCACGCGGCCAGCCTGGGCCTGCCCAAGGACGGGCTGAAGGCTGCCTGGCCGCGGGTGGGTGAGGCGCCCTTTGACTCCTCCCGCAAGCTGATGAGCACCTTGGTGCAGGACAGCGCGGGCAACCTGACCCAGTTTACCAAGGGCGCGCCGGATGAACTGCTGAAGCGCTGCGAATTCTGGTGGGATGGCGCCGCCGCCCAGCCCCTGGACGCGGACAAGCGCAAGGACATCTTAAGCCAGAACACCGCCATGGCCAACAAGGCGCTGCGGGTGCTGGGCGCCGCCTACCGCGACTGGGACAGCATGCCCCCGGACCAGCAGCCGGACACCCTGGAGCAGCAGCTGGTGTTCATTGGCCTGCTGGGCATGCTGGACCCCGTGCGCCCGGAGGTGCAAAGCGCCATTGAGGAGTGCCAGCAGGCCGGCATCCGCCCGGTGATGATTACCGGCGACCACAAGGACACGGCGGTGGCCATCGCCAGGCAGCTGGGCATGATCGAGTCAGCCGAGGAGGCCATCACCGGCAGCCAGCTGGACAGCATCAGCGATGAGCAGCTCAGGGAGGACATCAGCAAGTATTCCGTCTATGCCCGGGTGCAGCCAGAGCACAAGGTGCGCATCGTGACCGCCTGGGAGGACAACGGCAAGGTGACCGCCATGACGGGGGACGGCGTGAATGACGCGCCCAGCATCAAGAAGGCGGACATCGGCGTGGGCATGGGCATCACCGGCACGGATGTGACCAAGAACGTGGCGGACATGGTGCTGGCGGATGACAACTTCGCCACCATCGTCCACGCGGTGGAGGAAGGCCGGCGCATCTACGACAACATCCGCAAGGCCATCCAGTTCCTGCTGTCCTCCAACCTTTCCGAGGTCCTGTCCATCTTCGTGGCCACCATGGTGGGCTTCATCATCCTGGAGCCTGTCCACCTGCTGTGGATCAACGTGATTACCGATACCTTCCCGGCCCTGGCCCTGGGCTTTGAGCAGCCGGACCCGGACATCATGAACCGCGCGCCCCGGGACAAGAACGAAGGCATCTTCGCCGGCGGCCTGGGCTGGGATTCCCTTTACCAGGGCGTGATGGTGGCGGTGCTGACGCTGGCTGCCTACTTTATCGGCCATTATGTGGAAGCCGGCGTCTGGACCCATGTGCCCCTGCAGGAAGGCCTCTCCCACGACGGGGTGACCATGGCCTTCCTCACCATGAGCCTGGCGGAAATCTTCCATTCCCTCAACATGCGCTCCATGCGCCAGTCCATCTTCAGCCTGAAAACCCACAACAAGCCCCTGTTCTGGGCCATGCTCACCTCCACCCTGCTGACCGTGGCGGTGATCTACGTGCCCTTCCTGCGGGACGCCTTCAAGTTTGCCCACATCAGCCTGGAGGAGTTCGGCATCTGCGTGGCGCTGGCCATCTGCGTGATCCCGATTGTGGAAACGGTCAAGTTTTTTCAGCGGCGTTTCGGGGGCAAACGGAAGCAGGCCTAAAGCCAACAAGCCCTGAACGATCAAGCGCCCGGCCAGCTGGCCGGGCGCTTGCCATGCCTGGGTGGGCGCCAGGGCGGCCGCCTGCTGCCTCCTGCCCTGCCATAGCAGGAGGCAGGCGGCTTCATAGACCAGCGGGAATGAGGGGCCCGGCACCTTGTAAAAGCCCGGCGCATTTGCTATGATAATGCTGCCGTATGCGATGTCGGGCCCCGTGCGATGCCATGGCGTGAACCCTGTCAGGTCCGGAAGGAAGCAGCAGTAAGCGCAAGTTGGGATGTGCTGCGGGTTTACCCGATGCCGCATGCGGTATTTCTATGGGGAACGGGTAGAATTGTATCAGATTATGCAGGAGGTTTCATCGCTATGTGGAAAATCCCCCAGGCACTTGACTTTGACCCGGAAATCCGGCAGACCATCGCGGATGAGAGCGCGCGGCAGGAATCTCACCTGGAGCTGATCGCGAGCGAGAACTTTGTCTCACCCGCCGTCATGGCTGCCATGGGCAGCCCCTTGAACAACAAATACGCCGAAGGCTACCCTGGCCGGCGCTATTACGGCGGCTGCGAGTTTGTGGACGTGACAGAGGACCTGGCGCGGGAGCGGGCAAAGAAGCTTTTTGGGGCGGAGCACGCCAACGTGCAGCCCCACAGCGGCTCCCAGGCCAACCAGGGCGTCTACATGGCGCTGCTCAAGCCGGGGGACACGGTGCTGGGCATGAACCTGAACCACGGCGGCCACCTGACCCACGGCAGCCCGGTGAACGCCTCCGGCCAGCTGTACAACTTTGTGCCCTATGGCATTGATCCGGAAACCGAGCGCATTGACTATGACGCGCTGATTGAAAAGGCAAAGGAGGTCAAGCCCAAGCTGATTGTGGCCGGCGCCTCCGCCTATGCCCGCACAATCGACTTCAAGCGTTTCCGCGAGGCGGCGGACGCCTCGGGCGCCTACCTGATGGTGGACATGGCCCACATCGCCGGGCTGATCGTGGCCGGGGTGCACCCCAGCCCTGTGCCCTACGCGGACGTGGTGACCTCCACCACCCACAAGACCCTGCGCGGCCCGCGCGGCGGCCTCATCCTGTGCAAGGAGGAGTTGGCCCGCACGATTGACAAGAGCATCTTCCCGGGCATCCAGGGCGGCCCGCTCATGCACATCATCGCCGCCAAGGCGGTGTGCTTCAAGGAGGCGCTGCAGGACGACTTCAAGCTGTACGCCCAGCAGGTTGTGAAAAACGCCAAGGCGATGGAAAACACCTTCCATGAGGAGGGCGTGCGCATGGTGTCCGGCGGCACGGACAACCACCTGCTGCTGCTGGACCTGGTGGACACCGACCTGTCCGGCATGGAGCTGGAGAACCTGCTGGGTGAGGCCGGGATTACCGTCAACAAGAACATGGTGCCCAGGGACCGGCGCAAGCCCAGCCAGACCAGCGGCGTGCGCATCGGCACCCCGGCGGTCACCACCCGGGGCATGAAGGAGGCGGACATGGCGCGCATCGCCCGGGGCATCGCCGCCATCATCCGGGACAAGGAGGCGGCCGTTCCCGCAGCAGCCGCCATGGTGAAGGAGCTGACGGCCAAGTACCCGCTGTTCCCCTGACCGCGCCAAAATGACCAACATCCCGCCCAGCGCGGGATGTTTGCTGTTTGGGGCGCCCCTGTTTTGCGGGCTGTGGCGGCTATGGTACAATACACAGGAGGTGATGGCAATGCGAGAGACCTGCATCCTGGTGGATGGACACAGCCTGATGTACAGGGCCTTCTTCGCCCTGCCCGGCATGGACGCGGACGGCATCCCCACCAACGCCGTGCACGGCTTCCTGAGCATGATGCTCAAGGCCTTTGAGGACATCCACCCCCAATACTGCGTGGTGCTGTTTGACGAGCACGGGCCGGTGTTCCGCCATGAGACCTTCAAGGATTACAAGATGGCCCGCCCACCCATGCCCGATGACTTGATCCCCCAGTTTGACGTCATCAAGGAAGTGCTCAGCGCCATGGGCCTGGGCGTGATGAGCCTGCCCGGCTTTGAGGCGGACGACCTGATCGGCACCCTGTCGCTGCAGTGCAAGCAAAAGGGCATCCGCGCGCTCATCCTGACGGGCGACAAGGACGACCTGCAGCTGGTGGATGATGATGTGCAGATGCTGTTCACCCGCAAGGGAATCTCCGAAACCGTGCTCTTTGACCCGGCCGGGGTGAAGGACTACTTTGGCATCACCCCCGAGCAGGTGGTGGACTGGAAGGGCCTGATGGGCGACCCCAGCGACGGCATCCCCGGGGTGCCTGGGGTGGGTGAAAAGACCTCGGTCAAGCTGCTGGCGGAGTACGGCACGATGGACAAGGTGCTGGAAAACGCCCACCAGATCCGCGGCAAGCTGGGCGAACGCCTGGTGACGTATGCCGACCAGGCCCGCATGAGCCGCGAACTGGCCACCATCCGCCGGGACCTGCCCATCACCCTGAGCCTCAAGGATGCCACCCTGAGCAAGCTGGCCCAGGGCATCCCCGCCTTGCAGAAATACCAGCTCAACGCGGCCAGCCAGCGCGTGCGCAAGCTGGCCGGCCAGGAGGGGGAGGAGGCGCCGCAGAGCGCCCAGGCGCAGCCGGCCTGGCAGACCTTGCAGGACACGGCGCAGGTCACCGCCTTTTTGACCCCCGCCCCCAAGGACCCGGTGGCCATCTTCGCCAACCACGAGGAGCTGTCCCTGGTACGGGGGGATGGGGCGCGTGCCCAGGTGGCCATCGCCCCGGCCCAGCAGAGCCTGCTGGAGCCGGCCGGCGGGCTGACCAGCCAGCAGGCGCTGCAGGCGGCGCTGCCCCAGCTGAAGGCCGGCCTGATCACCCACCACGCCAAGGCGCTGTTCCACCTGATGGGGCTGGCGCCCGGCAAAGGCCCGGCGCTGGTGTTTGACACCATGGTGGCCGGCTACCTGCACAACCCGCAGGAGCGCAGCTACGCCCTGCAGGATTTCGCCGCCAGGGACGCCCAGGGCGTGATGGACCTGTACCAGCGCCAGGCCAGGCAGCTGGATGAGGAGGGCATGCGGGAGCTGTTTGAAACCATCGAGCTGCCCCTCACCCGCGTGCTGTACGACATGGAAGCCCTGGGCTTTCAGGTGGATGCCCAGGTGCTCAAGAAGCTGGGCGCTGACTTCACCGCACAGACCGAGGCACTGCGCGAACAGATCTATGCCCTGACCGGCGTATCGGGCTTCAACCTGAACAGCCCGCAGCAGCTGGGCAAGGTGCTGTTTGAAACCCTGGGCCTGCCCACCCAGCGGCGCACCAAATCCGGCTACAGCACAGACGCGGAGGCGCTGGAGGCCATCGCCCCGCTGCATGAGAGCGTGGGCAAAATCCTGGAGTACCGCCAGGTGAGCAAGCTCAACAGCACCTACATCGACGCGCTGCTGCGCAAGATGGACAGCCAGGGGCGCATCCACACCACCTTTGACCAGGTGGGCACCGCGACCGGGCGCATCTCCTCCAACGAGCCCAACCTGCAGAACATTCCCGTGCGCACCGCCATGGGGCGGGACATCCGCCGCGCCTTTATCGCCCGGCCCGGGCATGTGCTCATCGACGCGGACTACTCCCAGATTGAGCTGCGCATCCTGGCGCACATGAGCGGGGATGAGGCCATGTGCGACGCCTTCATCAAGAACCAGGACATCCACACCCGCACCGCGGCGGAGATCAATGACCTGCCGCTTGAAGAAGTAACCCCCTCCATGCGCAGCGACGCCAAGGCGGTCAACTTTGGCATTGTCTACGGCATCAGCGATTTTGGCCTGGCGCGCAACATCGGCACCAGCCGCAAGCGCGCGGGGGACTTTATCTCCCGCTATTTTGAGCGCTATCCGGGCGTGCGCGCCTACATGGACAGCTCGGTGCGCTTTGGCTACGAGCATGGCTACATCGCCACCCTCTTTGGCCGCAGGCGGCGGCTGGATGAGCTCAAAAGCGGCAACGTGAACACCCGCAACTTTGGCGAGCGCGTGGCCATGAACACCCCCATCCAGGGCACAGCGGCGGACATCATCAAAGCCGCCATGGTGCGGGTGGCCAGGGAGCTGGAGCATCAGAAGCACAAGGCCCGCCTGGTGCTGACGGTGCATGACGAGCTGATCGTTGAGGCGCCGGAGGAGGAAACCCAGGCGGTGCGTCAGCTGCTTCAGGACGTGATGGAATCGGTCATTGAGCTCAAGGTCCCCCTCAAGTGCGACATCAAAGTGGGCTACAGCTGGTATGACACCAAATAAACCCCGGCTGATCGGCCTGACCGGCGGCATCGCCTGCGGCAAGAGCAGCCTGACCAAGGCTCTGCGCGCGCACGGCGCGGTGGTGATTGACGCGGATGCCATCGCCCATGAGCTGACTGCCCCCGGGAGCCAGGCGTTGCCCCGGCTGCAGGAGCGCTTTGGCGCGGACATCGTGGAGGAGGGGCAGCTGAACAGGCAACGCCTGGGCGAGCTGGTGTTTTCCGATGCAGCGGCCCTCAGGGACCTCAACACCATCCTGCACCCCCTGATCTTTGAACGCATGGACCGGCAGATCAGCGAGCACGGCGACCAGCGCGCGCTGGTGGCCGATGTCCCCCTGCTGTATGAGACCGGCTATGACCGCCAGTGCGACGAGGTCTGGTGCGCCTGGGCGCCCAGGACAGCCCAGCTGGAACGGCTGCTTGAGCGGGGCTTGACGGAAGACCAGGCCTGGCAGCGCATCAACAGCCAGATGGACGCGATGGACAAGGCCAGGCGGGCCGACCGCGTCATCATCACCACCGGCAGCCTCAAGGACAACGCCCGGGCCGTGCAGCGGCTGTGGGACGAGATGATACGGAGAACCCAAGATGTCTGAATCCCCCTGGAATGTAAAGGCCAGGCGCCGCCGGGCGCCCCAGCCCATCAACCCCCAGGGCGCCCAGGTGGGCCATGTGCCCCAGCGCCCGCCCCAGACCGACCGGCCCGGGGCGCGCCTGGCCAGGCACGCCCGCGCCCAGCGCCAACAGGTGCTGGCCCGCCATCCACGGCAGCAGGCAACCCCGCCCAGGCCGCGGGAAAGGCGGCAGCCCGCCAGGCAGCCCCTGCCCCGGGCGCTCCTGATCCTGCTGGCGGTGATGGTGTTGGGGGCCGTGATTACCGGCATCCTGTACAACAGCCGCGCCCAGCGGCTGGGTGTGCTGGAATCACAGCGCGCGCAGGAGGAGGCGCGCCGGCTGGCACACCGCATGGAGCACCTCAACGCCCGGGCCAACTCAGGCTTTGGCCCGCTCATTGAGCAGTTCGCGCGGGAATACAACATCAACCCCTCCTTCCTCTCCGCTGTCATCAAGTGCGAGAGCAGCTACCGGCCCGACGCTGTCAGCCGCGTCAACGCGCGGGGGCTGATGCAGATCATGCCCAACACCGGCACCTGGCTGGCAGGCAAGCTGGGCATCACCGGCTACCAGCCTGAGGCCCTTTTTGACCCGCAGACCAACATCCGCTTTGGCGCCTACTACCTGGCCTACCTCAGCGACATGTTTGGCGGGGACCCGGTGATGGTGGCCTCGGCCTACCACGCGGGCGACAACAATGTCAAGCGCTGGGCGCTGGGCCGGTCCGAGGACATGAAAACCATCCGGCTGGACCAGATCCCCATGGACGACACGCGCAGCTATGTCAGAAAGGTGATGGACGCGTATGCGATTTATTATGAACATGACCAGGGTGGTCCTGGCGCTGATCCTGGCGGGCTGCCTGCTGCTCCAGCCGGCAGGCTCCCTGGCCACTGACAGCCAGAGCCTGATTATCGGCATCGTCTCCGCCACCACCAACCGGCTCAACCCCCTGACCCCGGTGGAGCGGGAGTTCATGTCCCTGACTGCCCTGGTGTATGAACCCCTGCTGGGCTTTGACGATGAATACCTGCCCCAGGGCGTGCTGGCCGAGCGCTGGGAGCACTCAGGCGATGGCAGCAGCTGGACCTTTACCCTGCGGGAGGGCGTCACCTTTCAGGATGGCAGCCCGCTTACCAGCGCCGATGTGGTGGCCACGGTGGAGGAGATTCTGCGCCTGGCCAATGACGAGGCCGCGGCCAACAAGGGGGCCTACTCCTCCCTGAAGTATTTTGTCAACCGCATCAGCGCCACGGACGAGCGCACGGTGGTCATCACCACGCCGCGCAAGAACTTTGGCTTCCTCTACGCGATGAACTTCCCCATCCTGCCCAAGGACCAGGTGCAGGCCGACCGGCCGGTAGGCAGCGGCCCCTACACCGTGGAGCAGTTCATGCCCGGGGACTATATCTGGCTGTCGGTCAACTCGCTGTGGTGGGGCGGCAAGCCCGCCATCACGGAAATCAGCGCGCTGTTTCATGCCACCAACCGCGAGTTGATTTCCAGCTATGAGTACAACCGGGTGGACGCCATCCTCACCCGCTCCATGACCGCGGCGCAGTACCGCTCCGGCACGAGCTCCCTGAACCTGAGCTACCGCACCCGGCAGCTGGAGACGCTGTTGCTCAACCACCGCAGCTATGAGCTGGCAGACGTGCGGGTGCGCAAGGCCATCCGCGCGGCCTTGAACCTGGACGGCATCATGCAAAACGCCTACATGGGCATGGCCCAGCGCACCGACACCCCATTGCCCAGCGGCACCTGGATGTACCGGGCGGATGAGGCGGTCTTCCGCCAGGACCAGGACCTGGCCCGGCAGCTGCTGGACGAGGCCGGCTGGGTGGACTCCGATGACGACGGTGTGCGCGACATGGTGTATGAGGGCAAGCAGGTGAAGCTGTCGCTGCGCTTTTATGTATATGAGGAGCAGGACAACTCTGTGCGCGCCAACGTGGCCGCGCAGATTGTGTCCCAGCTGGCCGCGGTGGGCGTTGAGGCGCGCCTGAACGTGATGAGCTTCAAGGATGTCCGGGAAAAGCTGGAGGCGGGCAGCTTTGACCTGGTGATGGCCAGCTTCAACATGGACTTCACCCCGGACCCGGGCTTTCTGCTGATGTCCGGCAACACGGGCAACTACATCCGCTACAAATCCAAACCCATGGACACGCTGTTTGGTGAGCTGCGCTCCGCCCTGACCCGGGAAGCCTACCAGAACAAGCTCTACCAGATTCAGGAGCTCTATGCGCAGGACTGCCCCTTCATCTGCCTCTACTACCGCTCCGGCGCCATCCTGACCCGGGTGATGTTCACCCGCACCCGGGACATCCGGGAGCCAGAGGCGCTCAAGGGCATCGAGGCGCGTGTGCAATGAAGAATCAGACAGGCTACATCAGCATGAAGCCGGGCACCCTGCTCTCCCCCACGGCGGTGGTGATGGCCTCCTGCGCGGACGGGGACCACCGCCCCAACATCATCACCCTGGCCTGGGTGGGCACGGTCAACTCCGACCCGCCCATGGTCTCCGTCTCCGTACGCCCGGAGCGCCATTCCCACGGGCTGATCGCGGCCTCCGGGGAGTTTGTCGTCAACCTGGTCAGCCGTGAGCTGATGCGCGCCTGTGACCTGTGCGGCGTCAAATCCGGCCGGGAGATGGACAAGTTCGCGCACCTGAACCTGCGGCCCCTGCCGGTGGCCGGCAGCCCGGCCTACCTGGCCTGCAAGCTGCGCCACAGCCTGGAGCTGGGCTCGCACACCATGTTTCTGGGGGAGATTGTGGGCATGGGCATCCGGGAGGACCTGCTGAACGCGGATGGCCGGATTGACCTGGCAAGGGCGGACCTGGTGGCCTACTGCCATGGGGAATACATGGGGCTGGGGCCCGTGGAGGGCTTCTTTGGGTACAGCGTGGCGCGGCCGGAGGTGCTGCGCCGCCGCATGAAGCGCAAATAGGGGAATATTTGTTCGCTTTTTTGCCCAGAATGCCTTGAAGTGCCCTGTCCAGGTATGGTAGACTAAGCCTGTCAGCAAACGCTGAAAACACTGGACAGGACGTGTGAATGAAGCTTGGCGTTGTCTCCCTTGGCTGTGTGAAAAACCGTGTAGACACAGAGGAAATGCTGTCTTTCCTGCAGGAGGACGGCTTTCAATTTGTGCAGGACGCCAGCCAGGCCCAGGTGCTGGTGGTGAACACCTGCGGCTTTATCGCCTCGGCCAAGGAGGAATCCATTGACGCCATCCTGGAGATGGCCCAGTACAAGCAACAGGGCCAGTGCCAGGTGCTGTGCGTGACCGGCTGCCTGGCCCAGCGCTACGGGCAGGAGCTGCTGGACCAGATTCCCGAGATTGACGTGCTGACCGGCGTATCCCAATACCCGCAGCTGGCTGGCTACATCCGCCAGGCGCTGGCGGGCGAGCGCGCGGGCAGCACCCAGCGGGGGGCTGATTTTGCCGGCTGTGGCCGGGTGCTGACCACCGCGCCCTACACCGCCTATGTGCGGGTGTCCGAGGGCTGTGACAACCGCTGCGCCTACTGCGCCATCCCCCTGATCCGCGGGGGCTTTCGCTCCCGCCCAATGGCCGATGTGCTAAAGGAGATGCGCGGCCTGGCAGCAGAGGGCGTGAAGGAGCAAATCCTCATCGCCCAGGACACCACCCGTTACGGCAGCGACCTGCGGGACGCCTCACTGCCCGCGCTGCTGCGGGAGGCTGAGCGGATCCCGGGCATCAGGTGGCTGCGCGTGCTCTACTGCTACCCGGAGCAAACCGACCGCTCGATGATTGACGCGATGGCCTCCAACAGCAAGCTGTGCCGCTACCTGGACCTGCCCCTGCAGCACGCCGCGCCGCGGGTGATCAAGCGCATGAACCGCCGTGGCGACATCCGGCAGATGGAGCAGGTGCTGGCCTACGCCCGGGACCGTGGCTTCGCGCTGCGCACCACCATGATTGTGGGCTTTCCCGGGGAGACTGAGGAGGATTTTCAGCAGCTGATGGCCTTTTGCGCCAGGGTGCGCTTTGACCGCCTGGGCGCCTTTGCCTTCTCACCGGAGGAGGACACCGCGGCCTGGTACATGCCTGACCAGGTGCCGGAAGCCATCAAGCAGCAGCGCCTGGAGGCGCTGATGGCCATGCAGCAGCAGATCAGCCTGGAGCGAAACCAGGAGCGGGTGGGCAGCCAGGTGGAGATGCTGGTCACCTCGGTCAGGGGCAAGCAGGCCACGGGCCGCTCGGCCTGGGAGGCGCCTGACAGCGACGGCCTGATCCGGATCAGCCACAGCGGCCGGCTGCGGGAGGGCCAGTTCATCCAGGCGCGCATCACCGGCGCCGCCACCTATGACCTGAGCGCCCAGGCGCTTGAGGAGGACAAATGAACCTGCCCAACCGGCTCACCCTGCTGCGCATCCTGCTGATTCCCCTGTGCCTGGTGCTGGTGGTGCTGGGGCTGAACGTGCTGGCGGGGGTGGTGTTCATCATCGCCGCCCTGACCGATTTCCTGGACGGCTACATCGCCAGGCGGGACAAGCTGGTCACCAATTTCGGCAAGTTTGCCGACCCCGTGGCCGACAAGATCCTGGCCCTGTGCGTGATGATTGTGCTCATCCCGTACGCGGGCTACCCCTGGTGGGCGGTGGCCATCGTCGCCGCCCGCGAGCTGGCGGTGGACGGGCTGCGCCTGGTGGCGGTGGAGCAGGGCATTGTTATCGCAGCAGGCAAGCTGGGCAAGGTCAAGACCAACCTGCAGTTTTTCAGCATCATCAGCGCCCTGTTCATGCTGCCGCATGCCCTGACCCTGACGCTGTGCCTGCTCATGGGCGCGCTGACCATCCTGTCGGGCGCGCAGTATTTCATGGCATCCAGGGCATTGTTTCAGCAGGACGTGCGGGGCAACCGGCCAGGCGCGGAATAAGTATCCGGAGCATTTGATCATTTCAGCAGCAACCAACAAGGAGAGGGCACACACATGTCAAGCAAGGTAAGCAAGGCAGAGCAGGCCGCCCAGGCGGCCATCCAAAACGAGAAGACCCAGGCGCTGGACCGCGCGCTGGCGGCGCTGGACAAGCAGTTTGGCCGCGGCACGGTGATGAAGCTGGGCGAACAGACCAAGATGCAGGTGGATGTCATCCCCACCGGCTGCATTGAGCTGGACCTGGCCCTGGGCGTAGGCGGCATCCCACGTGGGCGCATCATCGAGATCTTCGGGCCGGAGTCCTCCGGCAAGACCACCGTGGCCCTGCACCTGATCGCGGAAGCCCAGCGCCTGGGCGGCCTGGCCGCCTTCATCGATGCCGAGCACGCGCTGGACCCGGCCTACGCCAAGCGCCTGGGCGTGAACATTGACGAGCTGTATGTTTCCCAGCCCAGCACGGGTGAGGACGCGCTGGAGATCGCCGAGGCGCTGGTGCGCTCCGGCGCCATTGACATCGTGGTGGTGGACTCGGTGGCCGCGCTTGTGCCCCGCGCGGAGATTGACGGGGAGATGGGCGACACCTTTGTGGGCTTGCAGGCCCGCATGATGAGCCAGGCCATGCGCAAGCTGGCCGGCGTTGTGTCCAAAACCGGCGCGGTCTGCGTGTTCATCAACCAGCTGCGCGAGAAGGTGGGCGTGATGTACGGCAACCCGGAGACCACCCCAGGCGGCCGGGCGCTGAAGTTCTACGCCTCTGTGCGCCTGGATGTGCGCCGGGCGGAGCAGCTCAAGAACGGCACCGAGGTGGTGGGCAACCGCACCAAGGTCAAGGTGGTCAAAAACAAGGTGGCGCCGCCCTTCCGTGTGGCGGAGTTTGACCTGCTCTATGGCTATGGCATCAGCCGCGAATCCTCCCTGCTGGACATGGCGGTGGAGCGGGACATTGTGCAGAAATCCGGCGCCTGGTTTTCTTACAAGGATATGCGCATCGCCCAGGGGCGGGACAACGCCCGCCGGTACCTGGTGGACAACCCGGAGACCGCGGCGGAAATCGAGGCGGCCATCCGCGAAACCCTGCAGCTGGGCGGCTCGCGCACCGAAGGGGAGGAAGAAGGCGGCCCCGCGGACGAGGATTGACCGCCGCTGCGATATCATGTATACAAAACCGGCCCCGGGCAGCTGCCCGGGGCCTGTTGCGTTGTTGGTGAAACAGATGTTACTTGATGGTGCGGATTTTGTTCAGGGGGAGCAGCACCAGGTTGGCCTTGCCCACAATCATGTCCCGGGTGATGGGCCCCACATCCGCGGACCGGCTGTCATGGCTGCTGGCGCGGTTGTCCCCCATCACCATGTATTCATTGGGCCCCAGCACGCGGCGGGGGTAATCCGTCCGGGCGGGGTGGTCGATATACTCCTCCTGCACCGGGCGGTCGTTGACCACCAGCTGCCTGTTGACCACGGCCACGCTGTCCCCCGGCAGGGCCACCAGGCGCTTGACAAACAGTTCATGCCGCACCAGGGACAGATCCAGGGGGGCGCCCAGGTGCAGCGTGGCACTTTTGTTGCGCCTTGGGAAGCGCACGATAACCACGTCTCCCCGCTCCAGGCGGTTGAGCAGCACCGCCGGCTTGGTCACCAGCACAATCTCGCCATCCTGCAGGGTCTCCAGCATGCTCATGCCGTCCACCCGGATGGGCTCAAACAACAGCGCGCGGATGGCCAGGGCAATCACCACCGCCAACAGC
>JAAYEI010000024.1 GCA_012728815.1 Clostridiales bacterium | reverse complement strand
GCAATGGCATAGAAGGCTGGCTTGGGCTGGCCCCGGCCGTCAAACAGCAGGGGGAACTGCGCGGCCTTCCAGCTGAGGTTGTCCGTTACCCCCCAGGTGTGCACCGCGTCAATCTGTTCGTGGTACTGGCGGAACAGGGCCAGGATTTCGCCATAGCGGCGCGCCTGGCGCTCAAAGTTTTCCTGTGAGGCGCTGTCCACCAGGATGTCCAGCTCGCTCATGCGCAGGCGCAGCCCCAGGGCCAGCACCTTGTCCATGGCGCTTTGCAGCTGGTTCATGCCCGGGGTGTGCAGGTGGTAGTGACACTGAAAGCCGTGGCCATCCACCGTGCCCTCCTCCCGAAGCTCCCCCAGCAGCTTCAGGATGCCGTTCAGCTTGGGCTGGTAGGGGGTGGAATAGTCGTTGTAATACAGTTGGGTGCCTGCCGGGGCGTACTTTCGCGCCAGGCGGAAGGCTTGAACCACAAAATCCTCTCCCACCACCCGCGTCCAGTTGCTCTGGCGCAGCCGGCCTGTGCTGTCATCCACCGCCTCGTTCACCACGTCCCAGGACACAATCACCCCCGGGTATTCCCGCTCTGTCTGTTCAAACACCAGGCGGATGTAGTTGTCCAGGCGCCGCAGCATCACCTCCCGGGTGACATAGGGACCTGTCGCGCTGTAGCCCTCGCGGAAGAAGGCCTCCGGCGTCTGGCTGTGCCAGACCAGCACATGCCCGTGCACCTTGATGCCATGGGCCTGCGCGTAATCCAGCAATGGCCGGGCGGCGTCCAGGCGGATGGCGGCAGCGCCCTGGTCCTCCCGGGCCAGGCTGGCCGAGGCCGGCACATCCAGCACGCTGTCGGGCTTGAGCTCATTGGCGTGGGTCATGATGTTGAACTGGCTGGCGTAGAAATCCATCAGCTTCGGGTTGATGGCCTCCCGGTAGGTGAGCGCGCAGCCAAAGTCAAAGTACCCCGCGTACAGGTCTTTCAGGGCAGGCAGATCCCTTGCCTGCCCGGCCTGCGGCGCCAGCACGGAAAAGCCGCGGATCTGGAAGGACAGGGCCGGCGCACCCAGGGTCTCCACATACAGCACGTATTTGTCAAATTCCCCCGCCAGGTAGCTGCCGGAAAGGGTGGTCCACTCACCCCGCGCGGCCTCCGCCCGGGCCAGGTTCTCATAGGTTTCCTGGCCGTTCTTGCTGTGGGCGACGGAGATGAGGAAGGTGGCGCTGGCCTGCTCGTCCTGGTAGACCTCCACACCCAGCTCATAAAGCTGACCGGGCACCAGGGCAAAATCCCGCCCGGGTGAGTGCCAGTCCTGGCTTCGCCCGGTGATGCGCAGGCTGCCCGCCGCCAGCTCCAGCTGCGCCTCGCCGGTGGAGCGCGCGTACCAGCCGTCAAAGCTGGCATCAAACAGGGACATGTACACCTCCTCGGCTGGCTGGGCCCCCGCGCCCAGGCATAGGGCCAGGGCAGCCAGCAGCAGGATCAGGGTCCTGTACTTGCTCATTCTCATTCTTCCGCGTACCTCACCAGCGCTTCCACAAGCTGCGGGTAAACAAACTGCTGGCTGTGCCTGTCCAGCAGGCCAAACAGCTCGCCATCGCCCTTGAAACCATGGTTGTCCCACCACACGCAGCTGATGCCCCGGGAGCGCGCCAGGGCCACATACACCGCCGCGAAATCAACCCGGGCCTGCAGGTTGCCGCCCTTGTCCCGCGCGCCGAATTCCCCGATGACAACCGGCACCTCAAGGGGCACGAACCTGTGATACAGCTGGTCCATGAACTGGGCAACCTTCATCACGTCAAAGGGGTTGTCCGCCCTGAAGGTGTCCTGGCTGCCCGCTTCACGGGGGCTTTTGAGCGCGAACTCATATGGCGTGTAGGCGTGGACGGACAGCAGCAGGCGGTTGGTTAGCCCCTGCCTGTCCCGGGGCATGGCAAACTCCTCATGCAGGCAGCCCTGCACGCTGGCCGCGTAGCCGGGCACCAGCAGGTAGCGGCTGGCATTGTGCCCACCGGCCCCGCGCACGGTGTCCACAAAGACCTGGTTGAGCTGGTTGATGCAGCGCACCGCCTCGGCGCTGCGGGGGTTGTCCGGGTTGAGCCACCACTCAATCTCCGTGCCGGCCAGGCGCGGCTCGTTCATGCTCTCCATGATCAGCCGCTCATCCACATCCTGGAAGGCGGCGGCCACCTGGGTCCAGACAGCGGCCAGGTAGCGCCTGGAGCTGTCCAGGTGGGCCTCGTCCGGGTAGATGTAGTCCTTCTCGATGTCATGGTGGGTGTTGAGGATGACATACAGCCCGGCCTCCAGTGCCTGGTCCACCACCTCGCGCACCCGGGCCAGCCAGGGAGGGGAGATGGTGAACGCCGGCCCGGATACATGGTTGTGCCAGGACACCGGGATGCGGATGGTGGAAAACCCGGCCGCCCGGACCGCCCTGAGCACCCCTTCATCGGTTTTCACGCCCACCCAGGTGCTCTCATAGTCCATTTCGTCCCTGAGGTGGAAGGCATTGCTGGCGTCAAAGGTGTTGCCCAGGTTCCACCCCGCCTTCAGCCCCGCCACAAAGCGGTAGCTGGGCAGGTCCGGCAGCGGTTTTTGCGTGTAGTCAAGCCTTGGTATCATGATGCCCTCCTCCGCGGCGACAGCCAGGGCTTGCCCGCACAGCAGGATGGCGATCAGGAAGGCAGCAAACCTGGTTCTGGCCATGCGTGGTTCCTTTCAGACTGGTTGTTTCAAAGGCTGGCGGGACGGGGCGGAGCGCCCCATCCCGCCAAAGTTGATGGGGATGTCTAGGTTATTCAGCGTTTACCGCGTCCAGCGCGGCCTGCCAGACGTTCTTGGATTCCTCCAGCTGCTCGCTGACCGTGCGCCAGCCGCCGCGGTTGTAGGTGTTCCAGTAGAACTGCTCACCCAGGCTGTAGCCGGGCACCAGGTCGCTCAGGAAGGAGGTGCCGTGTTCCGGCATGCGCATCATGGCGATGGTCTCATCCACCGCGCGGGCATCGGAGAAGAAGTTGTAGTAGCTGGATTTCCAGTCATCCGGGTCGTTGTAGCCCGGGGTGGGCTCTGTATACAGGTCAAAGGCGTAGGCGATCTTGTTGGCGCGCTCGGCGTCGTAATTGGCCGGGATCACATAGGTGAAGTCGGAGAAGACGGTCTTGTAGGTGGTGCCCCGCGGACCCACCGGGAACATCACAAAGCCGTACTCATCCTTCATGTTGTCGCGCAGGGTGGCCTTGAAGTAGTCCTGGTGGATGGTCATGGCCACGTCGCCGTTGATGAAGGCGGCATAGGTCCAGTCCCAGTTGGCGCCTTCAGGCTGGGGCATCTCATAGGTCTTGGACATCTCCACGATCCAGTTGGCAGCCTCCAGGAAGGCGTCCTCCTCCGTGGCGTTGTAGTACTTGCCGTTCTCATCCGCCTTCACAAAGGCCGCGCCGTTGCTGGCCAGGGCCACGTTGATCGCGTTGCCCTGCTGGCTGGCGGTGGCGTAGACATCAATCACGCCGTCGTTGTCGGTATCGCGCGTAATCTTCTTGGCGATGTCCTCATAGGCTTCCCAGGTCCAGGTGCCGTCGCGCTGCATGTCATAGAGGCTCTCCGGGTTGATGCCGGCCTCCTCCAGCAGGCGCTTGTTGAACCACACGCCGTCCCGGGGTTCGGAGGGGATGGGGCGCATGCCGTACACCGCGTCACCCTTGGTCATCATGTCCAGGGTGGTCTGGTTCCATTTCTCCTCCGTAAAGTCAAGGGCCTCCAGGGTGGCCAGGTCATAGAAGAACCCGTTGGCCATGGGGGCGGCCAGCACGTCCGCGCGCATAATCAGCACGTAGTTTTCCGGGCCGCCGGTGGTGACGAAGTTGGCCAGGAAATCCGGGTTGTCCTCCCAGCCGCTCACCGCCACCTGCTTGATGGTGAAGTTGTAGGTCTCCTGGATCCACTCGCGGTATTCCTCGGTGGCCTCCTCAGCCGCTGTCTGGGGCTCACCCGGCTCACCGCTCCACCAGTCGCCGATGATGACCTCGATGCCGCCCAGGTCCAGGGTGTTGCCGTCCTTGTCCTTGCGGATTTCCACGGTTTCGCCGTAGCTGAACTCATAGGTTTCAGCGACGGCAGCCAGCAGGCCACAGGCCATTGCCAGCGCCAG
>JAAYEI010000023.1 GCA_012728815.1 Clostridiales bacterium | reverse complement strand
GCCACCTGGTGGAGGTGCGGGATACCGGGCTGACCCTGCTGGGCTGCACCCGGGATGACGCGGCCGGGGAAGCCTTTGACAAGGCGGCCAGGGTGCTGGGCCTGCCTTATCCCGGTGGCCCCAACCTTGACAGGCTGGCGGAGGGTGGCAATCCCCTGGCCTACCAGCTCACCCTGCCCCGGGTGTCCGGGCCTTATGACTTCAGCTTCTCGGGGCTGAAGACCGCCTTCATCAACCTGGTGCATGGCATGGACCAGCGGGGCGAACCCTACCGCAAGGCGGACCTGGCCGCGGTGTTCCGCCACACCGTGGTCAGCCACCTGTGCGAGAAAACCCTCAAGGCCTGTGAGGACAAGGGCTGGCGCGCGCTGGCGCTGGCTGGCGGGGTGTCCGCCAACAGCCTGCTGCGCTCGCGCATGGCCCAGCTGTGTGATGAGGCGGGCATCGCGCTGTATGTGCCGCCGCTTTCCCTCACCGGCGACAACGCCGCGATGATCGGCGCGGCGGCCACCGCCATGCTGGCCCGGGGGGAAGTGGCGGGGCTTGACACCAACGCCGTGCCCGCTTTGGCGCTAAGCTACACGCCGCAGGATTAAGCGGTGGATTTGCGCGCGGGTGCCGATGCGCATGGGCAGGATGGAGGTGCCCACCCCCTCGCTCACATGGATATACGCGCCGTTTTCCTCATACCAGCCGGCGCGGTATCGGTCCCCGTACACGCTTGATGAATGCAGGCTGCGGCCAAAGAACACCAGCTGGCCGCCGTGGGTGTGTCCGCACAGCGCCAGGTGGAAGCGCAGGCTGCTTTCCAGTGCCTTTGGGATGATGTCGGGGCTGTGGGGGATGAACAGCACAAAGTCAGCCTCTGCCGCCTCCCGGGCCAGCGCCTCCAAATCCGGCTGGCTAGAGCGGATGTCCTCAGGCCCGCAGACAGCCAGGGTGGTGCCGCCCCTAATCACCAGCATGGTCTGGTTCAGCAGCAGGCGGATGTTCTTTTGTTCCATTTGCGCCCGCAGGCGCTCCGCCATGCCCGGCCAGTCCGGGCCGTAGTCGTGGTTGCCCAGCACGGCCACCACCTGGCGGTCCTTTGGAAAGGGCGGAATCAGCTCAAAGAAGCCCAGGGCATTCTCCGGCGAATTGCCATAGTCCCCGCCAAGGACGGTCAGGTCCGCCTGAAGCGCCACCAGCCGGTCAAACAGCGCCAACGCCTCTTCCCTGTGAAACAGCGGCCCATAATGGATGTCCGAGGCATAGGCGATGGTAAAGCCATCAAATTCGGCCGGAAGGGCTGGCGTCATGTGGGTATCTTCCACTGTATGCAGCTGCCCGGCCAGGTAGAAGGGGTAGAGCAGCTTAAAGCGCTTGGGCACCCAGCCCAGCAGCCTGGGAGCGACCAGGCTGGCCACGTGCTTGATCAGGTCCAACAGCTTCTTCATATCACCTCACGCGCGGGCGATGCCGCGCAACCTATCCTACCACAGATGAAAGGAAGCGGCACCCACGTGAAGACCAAAAAGACCCTGCCCCTGATCCTGCTGGTGCTGCTGGCGGCGGCCTTAGGCTGGTTCATCCAGCGCCAGCCGGCGCCCACAGGCCAGGTCAGCGGCACACCCGCCACCACCATGCAGGCCCAGGCCACGCCGGGGGCGGCCATCAGTGAACGGGGCAGCTACACCACCCGGGATGATGTGGCCCTGTATTTGCATACCTATGGGCAGTTGCCCCAGAACTTCATCACCAAGCAGCAGGCGCGGGACCTGGGCTGGTCAGGGGGTGACCTGCGGCCCTACGCGCCGGACAAGGCCATCGGGGGAGACCGCTTCGGGAACTTTGAGGGGCTGCTGCCCAGCAGCCAGGGCCGGCAATACTATGAATGCGACATTGACACCCTGGGCCAGGCCTCCCGGGGCGCCAAGCGCCTGGTGTATTCAAATGATGGGTTGATTTATTATACGGATGATCACTATGAGAGCTTCACGCAGCTCTATGGGGGTGAATAGCGTGCGGCGAATCTGGCTGGACGGCCGCAGGATGGACAGCAGGCAGGCGGCCTTCGCCTATCTGCAAACGGCCCTGGGGCTGCCGGATCACGTTGGCCACAACCTGGATGCCCTGTATGACAGCCTGGGGGAGATGAAGGGGGTGGCCATTGTGCTGCGCCATCCCGACGCGATGCTCAACACGCTGGGGGAATACGGAACAAGGCTCCTGCAGGTGTTTGACAAAGCCGCCGCCGGCCGGGATGACTTGCGCTTCAGGCTGGCCCGGCGCCGTCTGTCCCAAGCAGCGCCATGAGCTGCGCGAAGGTCTGGCCGATGGGGCTGCGGATGAGCAGGTCGGCCTGCCTGTCCATGGGGGTGGGGTCACGGTTGATGATGACCAGCTTGCCCGGGCACAGCCGCACGTAGCCGGCCGCAGGGTACACGTTGAGGGAGGTTCCCCCAACAATCAGCAGGTCACTGCCGGCAATCAGCCGGGCGGCCTCCCGGGTGACCCTGTCATCCAGCCCCTCCTCATACAGCACCACGTCCGGGCGCACCAGCCCGCCGCAGCCGCACATGGGCAGGCCCGGACTTTCCATCACGTGGGCCAGCGCGTGGGCCTTGTTGCAGCGCATGCAGAAGTTGCGGTGTACCGAGCCGTGCAGCTCCAGCACGTTTTTCGAGCCCGCCGCCTGGTGCAGCCCATCGATGTTCTGGGTGACCACCCCCACCAGCTTGCCGGCCTTTTCCAGGGCGGCCAGCGCCTGGTGCGCGGGGTTGGGCCGGGCCTGCGGCGCGACCAGGTTCTCTTTGTAGTAATCGAAGAACATTTCCGGTTGGCTCAGGAAAAAACTGCGGCTTAAAATGGTCTCCGGCGGGATGGCGCGCTGCTGGTGAAACAGCCCCTGCGCGCTGCGGAAGTCCGGGATGCCGCTTTCGGTGGACACCCCTGCGCCGCCAAAGAAGGCGACCTTGTCCGCCTCCTGAACCAGACCTGCCAGCTGCCGGATTTCTTTGTTCATATTCGTATCCTCCTGCTCTGTTAAGTGTAGCTTATCCTGTCCGCTTCGTCAAAAACCGGCGCCCTCCTGCACAGGTTCCACAAAGGCAGCCTGGAAGTTTTGGCAAAGCCCACAGTGGAAAAACCGGGCCAGTGCCCCTATACTGGCATCAAGAACAAGTGCCGGCACCCGCCGGTCAACATTTGAGGAGGAACAAAATGGCAGGCGTAACGCTCAAGAACATCTACAAGGTCTACCCTGGCAATGTCACCGCGGTGAGCGACTTCACCCTGGACATTGAGGACAAGGAATTTATCGTGCTGGTCGGCCCCTCCGGCTGCGGCAAGTCCACCACGCTGCGCATGGTGGCGGGCCTGGAGGAAATCACCGACGGCGAGCTGTACATCGGCGACAAGCTGGTCAACGATGTCGCCCCCAAGGACCGCGACATCGCCATGGTGTTCCAGAACTACGCGCTGTATCCCCATATGACGGTGTATGACAACATGGCCTTCGGCCTCAAACTGCGCAAGACCCCCAAGGATGAGATCAAAAAGCGCGTGGAGGCGGCTGCCCACATCCTGGACATTGAATACCTGCTCAACCGCAAGCCCAAGGCGCTCTCCGGCGGCCAGCGCCAGCGCGTGGCCCTGGGCCGCGCCATCGTGCGTGAGCCCAAGGTCTTCCTGATGGACGAGCCGCTCTCCAACCTTGACGCCAAGCTGCGTGTGGCCATGCGCACGGAGATCACCAAGCTCCACCAGCGCCTGCAGACCACCTTCATCTACGTCACCCATGACCAGACCGAGGCCATGACCATGGGCTCCCGCATCTGCATCATGAAGGATGGCTTCATCCAGCAGGTGGACACCCCCCAGAACAACTATGACTTCCCCAACAACAAGTTCGTGGCCGGCTTCATCGGCAGCCCCCAGATGAACTTCTTTGACGTGGTGCTGGAGAAGCAGGGCGACAAGGTCTACGCCGTGTTTGGCGAGAACAAGATCCTGGTGCCTGAGGAGAAGCTGCGCAAGCTCAAGGACGAGGAATACATCGGCAAGGAAGTGGTGATGGGCATCCGTCCGGAGAACATCTCCGACAACCCCGAGGATGTGGCCGCCCACCCCGAGGCCGGCTTCAAGGTGCATGTCGAGGTGACCGAGCTCATGGGCTCTGAGACCTACCTCTACCTGTCCACCACCGGCAAGGAGGACAACGTGATTGCCCGCGTTGACCCGCGCACCAAGACCCACATCGGCGATGACATCACCGTGGTGGTGGACACCAGCCGCCTTCACTTCTTCGACAAGGACACCGAGGAGACCCTGCTCACCCGGTAACCCAACCTGTTCCCCACAAACCGCCCGCAAGGGCGGTTTTTTCGATCCTCATGTGCCAGGCGCGTTCCCGGGACTGCCCCGGTTTTGTTTCAAAAATGTTGCATACTATGACAGTTTATTAGCCGATCCTCCGGATTTGTCCTGTTCGCTGTGGACAGAAAATGGGATAATGAAGGCCGCTGACCTGTGGATAACTCAGGTCAATTGACCGAAAATTTTCCCTTCAACCCGGTTTTTCACGCCCTGACAAGTGAAATCACCTGAAAACAGTGGATAAGTCTGTGGACAATGTGGACAGAACAGGTGTTTGAGGGGTTTTGCGCCGGAAGGCGCTTTATGCATTCCCGGAAGGGACAGGGCTTGAAGTGCCGTTCGCCGCCCCAGGATATGCATGCAGGCGGTGATAAATATGCAGGTGGGCGCCAATGGCTGTCCACATCCCGCTGTGGATGGTGAAGCGGGACAAACCCGGTCGCGCCAGGGCCGGGCTTGTGCTATACTTTGTCCTGATCCCGCGTGGGTTGCGCGGTGAACAATGGATCAATGCCGAGGTGTTCAGTGCCATTTACCATCATCGCTGTGGGCAAGCAGCGTGAACCCCACTACCGCTCCGCCGCCCTGGAGTACCAGCGGCGGCTGTCGCGCTATTGCAGGCTGCAGGTGCGGGAAGTGGCGGATGAAAAGGAGCCGGGCGGCCTGTCCATCGCCCTGGTCACCCGGGCGATGGACCTGGAGGGCCAGCGGATCCTGGACCAGGTCAAGCCGGGCGACACCCTGGTGGCGCTGTGCGTGGAGGGCGAGATGCTGGACAGCCCGGCCTTCAGCCGCAGGCTGGCCGCCTGGCAGGACAGCGCCGCCCAGGTTTGTTTTGTGATTGGCGGCTCCCTGGGCCTGTCCGAGGCCGTGCTGCGCCGGGCGGACCTAAAATTGTCCCTGTCCCGGATGACCCTGCCCCACCAACTGGCCCGGGTGGTGCTGCTGGAGCAGATCTACCGGGGCTTTAAAATCATCAACGGGGAAAGGTACCACAAGTAATGCGCCTCACCCGCCTGCGCCTGCGCCAGTTTCGCTCCTATGCGCAGCTCACCCTGGTGCCCCCGGCGGGCATCACGGTGTTTGTGGGCGAAAACGGTGCGGGCAAGACCAACCTGCTGGAGGCCATCCACCTGTGCTGCCTGGGGCGCAGCCACCGCACCAGCAATGACCGGGACATGATCCGCCTGGGCAGCGGCACCTGCGCCGTGCACGCGCAGGTGGCCCGCGCCCAGACCATGGACGAGGTGGGGGTGCGCCTGTTCTCCGCGCAGGGGGAGCGCAAGCTGATCTATGTCAACGGCAAGACCGTGCAGCGCATTGGCGAGCTCATGGGTCACCTGACCTGCGTGATGTTTTCACCGGAGGACCTGGAGTTGGTCAAGGGCGCGCCGCTGACCCGGCGCAACTTCCTGGACATGCTGCTCTCCCAGGGCCAGGCCGCCTATTTCTACGCCATCCAGACCTACCAGGCCATCCTGCGCCACCGCAACGCGCTGCTGAAGGAAATCGCGCGGGGGCGCGGGGACGCGGCCCAGCTGGATGTCTGGGATGAGCAGTTGGCCAAGGCCGCGGCGCCCATCGTCAACCACCGCCGGGAGGCCGCCTTTGCCATTGGCGAGCTTGCCAGCGCGCACTATGACCACATCGCCGGGCGCAGCCAGGAGCATTTCACCCTGCACTACCAGGGCCACCTGGCGGACAGCCTGAACCCTGCGGAGGACCTGCTGGCCCAGCTGACAGTCTCCCGCGCCGATGACCTGCGCCGCTTGTCCACCAGCCAGGGGCCCCACCGGGATGACCTGCGGCTCAGCCTGCAGGGGCAGGAGATGCGGGGCTTTGCCTCCCAGGGCCAGGCGCGCACCGCCGCCCTGGCCATGCGCCTGGCGCAGATTGACATCCTCACCAAGGCCCACGAGGAGACACCGCTGCTGCTGCTGGACGATGTGCTCAGCGAGCTGGATGAAGGCCGCCGGGCCCGGCTGCTGGCGCGCCTGGACCGCATGCAGACGCTGCTCACCTGCACGGAGCTGGGCAGCGTGGGCCCCATCCAGCCCAACGCGGTGCTTCGGGTGAGCGCGGGCACTGTCTCAGAGTAGGCGGGTGTTTTGAGCGTACCGGCAGCGTATATGAAGGCATGCGCCCATAAGGGTGTGCCTTTTTTGGCCTTCCCTGCGGACATCTGTTCACAGCCTGTGATGATATCAGTATAAATCCGGCAGGTTCATCACCTGCTGGCGCCAGGCCGCCTGAAACCGGGCGGCGCTTGGCACGCGCCGGGCTGGCTGCGGTTGGCAGGCCTGCTGGGCCAGCTGCAGCAGCGGCTGGCCGGCGGTCCAGCCGGCCGCGCTTTTTTCTTTGTAGGCGTTGAAAAACAGAAAGGCCAGCGCGCCCAGGGCGTAGACATTGGCGCTGTCATCCAGCCTGGCGCCCACCTGGTAAGCCTCCTCCGGCAGGAACCAGCTGGCGCCGGGCAGCTTGGGGTGGGGGGTGGTGGCCGGGAAGGGCAGGAAATGGTTCAGGGAGCTGAGCATGGCCCGGCCGCTGTCCGTGTCCACCAGGATGTGGTGGCGGGACAGGCCGGCGGCCAGGTAATCCGCCTCGGAGGCCCGCACCAGCAGGTCCATCAGCCCGTCATACATGGCCAGCCGCGTGACCAGTGGCAGGCCCAGCGTCAGGTCCAGCTGGGCCTCCAGCGGGGCCAGGGCATAGCCCTCAAACCACTCAAACACCAGCGCCAGCCCCTGGGGCAGCGTCACCTCGCCCTGGAGGCGCGCCAGGCAGGGGTGGCGCAGCGCCCGGTAGCGCCCGGCCGCCTCCTCCAGCCGCTGAACGGCCGCCTGAGGGTGCCCGGCATACAGCGCGGTCTGGGCTCCGGCATATTTGACAAACAAGCGCCGCTCCCCATCCTGCACGCCAAAGCAGAGGTTGCCGCTGATCAGCTGGTCAAACACGCAGAACACACGGCCCAGGTCCCCAAGCCAGGACAGGTCGTGCGCGGCCTTCAGCTGCAGGCGCAGCCCGTCCACCTCCTGCCAGATCACGCGCTGCCAGCCGGCATGGCCGCCTCCAGGGCCTCATCCCGGGTGACCCGGTGGATCCACTTGTCTGTCCGCAGTCGCCTGTAGGCGATGATCCACTTGAAGGTCTGGTCAATGCGGGTGAGGAAGTACACCCAGGCCAGGGGCAGCTTCAGCACAAACCCGCCCAGGAAGGCGGCGGGCAGCACAATCAGCCAACCGCAAACCATGTCCACCAGCATCACAAAGCGGTTGTCACCGGCGCCGCGGTTGATGCCAATGAAGCAGGAAGCGTGGTAGCTGGTACCAATCAGGGTGAGGGTGCAAAGGGCCACCATGTGCTCCGCCAGCGCCGCCGCCTCCACGGGCAGGCCGTACAGGGCGACAAAGGGCTTGCGCACCAGGAAGACCAGCGCGGCCATGAAGATGCCCACCAGCAGGAACATGATCTGGATGGTGCGGGCATAGTCCTTTACCTTGGGGATGTCATCCTGGCCCACCGCCTTGCCCACCATCACCGCGGCGCCCCCGGCCAGGGAGAAGGTGAACAGGGTGCCCAGGTTGAGCAGCGAATCGCTCACCCCGGCGGCGTTGCTCATGAGGATGCCCAGCTGGCCGATGATGACCATCTTCAGCATGCCCACCACCGCCCACTGGGCGTCGGTGATGCCCACGGGCAGCCCGTAGCGGAAATAATCCACCCAGGCCCAGCTGGCCTGGCGCAGCAGGGCCCTGGGCGTCATCCGCACCACCTGCTGCTTGCGCGCGCTGTACCAGATGACCAGCAGCATCTCCATGACCCGGGCCAGCACCGTGGCCAATGCCGCGCCCTGAATGCCCAGCGCGGGCAGGCCCAGCTTGCCGAAGATGAGCACATAGTTCAGCCCCACATTGAACACCAGCGAGGC
This sequence comes from Clostridiales bacterium, assembly GCA_012728815.1. Lineage (GTDB taxonomy): Bacteria > Bacillota > Clostridia > Christensenellales > Aristaeellaceae > UBA6115. The sequence continues at coordinate 38,791 of JAAYEI010000023.1, read as the reverse complement.
CAGGGTGGTGTACACGGTGACCCGGACAATCTCCACGCCCTTGAGCATGCCTACCAGGCAGGCGCTCACGGCATAGGGGATATAGGACAGGCAGACCAGGGGCAGGTAGGTCAGCGCCAGGGCCACGGCGCCTGTTTCCCGGCGGTTGATGACAATGTGCAGGATCTGGGTGGGGAAGAGGTTGATCAGCAGCGCCATCAGCAGCGCCACCCCCACCGCCAGCGCCATCACAGCGGCCGTCACCTGCTGGATGCGCCGGGTGTCCTTGCGCCCCCAGTATTGGGAAATCAGCACAATGGAGCCGCTGGCCAGGCCAGTGAGCAGGGCGATGGCCAGGTTTGTGATGCTGTTGGACTGCACCACTGCGGCAAAGGAATGCCCCAGGGGGTCCAGCCGGGTCACCATCAGGTTGTCCGCCATCACCACCAGCAGGTTGATCAGCCCCTGAAAGGCCGCGGGCAGGGACAGCCGCAGGATGGTTCTGTAAAACGCTTTGTCTTTGATCATTCGTGCCTCAACGCATCCATGTTCCTGATGATGCCTTGCATTATAGGGGGCTGTCCCGGGCGGGTCAACCAAGGCCGGCCGGGCAGGAGCCACCACCCAGGCCAGAAGCCATGCTTTATACCCATTTCCAGCTCTATTCAAACAAATGAAAACCGTTCGATTGCCTTGATTTTACAGGGATTCTTGGCGTTTATCCGGAGGGCTTTCAGGGTAAGATAGAGGTGACTAACCAAGGAGGTTTTGACCATGAAACACACCCTGCCGTCCCTGCCTTACGCGTACAACGCGCTGGAGCCATATATCGACGAGCAAACCATGAACATCCACCACACCAAGCACCACCAGGCCTACATTGACAACCTCAACAAGGCGCTGGAAGGCAGTGACCAGGCGGACTGGCCGCTGGAGGACCTCATCAAAAAGCTGGACCAGCTGCCCGAAGCCATCCGCACCGCCGTGCGCAACAACGGCGGCGGCCACATTAACCATGGCCTGTTCTGGCGGGTCATGGGCCCGGGCGCAAAGGGCAAGCCCGAGGGCAAGCTGCTGGAGGCCATCAACGATGCCTTTGGCAGCTTTGAGAAGTTCCAGGAAGCGTTTGAGACCGCGGGCAAGACCCAGTTCGGTTCCGGCTGGGCCTGGCTGGTGGTGGACAATGGCAAGCTGGCCGTTGTGAAGACCGCCAATCAGGACAACCCGCTGACCCAGGGCAAGACGCCCATCCTGGGTGTGGACGTGTGGGAGCACGCCTACTACCTGAAGTATCAGAACCGCCGGCCTGAGTACCTGACCAACTTCTGGAAGGTGGTCAACTGGGATGAGGTGGCTAAGCGCTTCGAGGCTGCCAAGTAAATACCAGCCAGGCAAGCCAAAGCGGTGGGGCAACCCACCGCTTTTAACTGCCGAAATCTATCCGTGCAGGAAATCCCCAAGGGCACAGCCCATTGCGGAGAAGGTCCTGCCCTGTCAGTCCGGCGCGTAGGGCAGCACCGACACAATCTGGTCCTCGATGTACACCAGGTAGTACAGGTTGCTGCCGGCCATCAGGTAGTTGGCCATGAAGGCCTGCGCGTCGGTGGCGCGGATGGGGTTGTCCCGGGTGCCATAGTAGAACAGGCAGTTGGGGGCCGTCTTGTATTTGTACAGGTACACGGTCTCGTTGTTGTAGGTGGACAGGTTGGTCTTGCCGGAATACTTGAGGGTCACCAGGTCCGCGGAAATGGTGGCGATGCCGTCGGACACCTCCATGTGGTTGATGTAACCCGCGGACACCCGGGTACGCCGTTCGCTGGGGCGGCGCTGCAGGTAGATGGTGTAGGTGGTCTGCGCGGCGAGCGCGTTGCCATCCCCGTAGGCGGACACGGTAATCTGCACGGCCTGCGGGTCATCCGTCATCTGGATGATCTGCGACTTCTGCCCGCTGGCCACCACCTGGCCGTTCACCGTGACCACCGAGGTGGGGGAGGTGGTGTAGGGCTCAAAGGTGATGCGGGACACCCAGCTGGCCACGGTGAGCAGGTAGGTGTCCTGGAAGGGGTCAAAGCGCTGGGGCAGCATCTTGCCGGTGTTGGGCGCGTTGTGCACCAGGTTGGCCAGGCGCTCCGGCGGGATCCCCTGGGTGGACTGGGCCTGCGCAACAGCGGTGAGGGAGAGCAGCAGCATGAACGCCATCAGCAGTGAAAGCACTTTTCTCATCATGTCAACCTCCTGTGTGTTCTACTAATACAAACGCGCGGGGTACCCCACATCTTGCATCCAGCTGATCAACGGATGAAGGCGTCATAGATGGAGATGATGGCTTTTTCCAGGTCGCCTTCGTTGACCCCGATGATGATGGACAGCTCGCTGGGCGCCTGGAACATGGTGCGGATGGGGATGCCGCTTTCTGACACCGCGGAGAACAGCCGGGCGATGGTGCCATGCATGCGGAAGAGCCCGGCGCCCACGCAGGCCACCAGCGCGATGCCTTCCTGCACGCTGATGTGGTCCGGGTGCACCGCCTGCTCGATCTCATCCAGCACCTTCTGGCGCACCTTGAGCAGCGCCTGGCTGTTCACCATCACGCACAGCGCGTCGATGCCCGTGGGCAGGTGCTCAAAGTTCAGGTGGTTTTCCTCCAGCACCGACAGCACCTTGCGGCCAAAGCCAATCTCATCATTCATCTGGTTCTTTTCCAGGATGATGGTGGAAAACCCGCGTTTGCCGGCAATGCCGGTCACCGCGGGCAGCCGGCCAATCTGCCGGGGGCTGGGCAGGATGAGGGTGCCTGGGTGCTGCGGGTTGCCGGTGTTGCGGATGCTGGTGGGGATGCCCGCGTGGCGCACCGGGAAGATCGCCTCCTCATGCATCACGCTCGCGCCCATGTAGCTCAGCTCCCGCAGTTCGCGGTAGGTGAGGGTGGAGATGAAGCTGGCGTCCGGGATGATACGCGGGTCCACCGCGCGAAAGCCGGTCACGTCCGTCCAGTTCTCATACAGCTCCGCGTCCACGGCAGCCGCGGCCAGGGCGCCGGAGATGTCGCTGCCCCCGCGGGTGAAGGTATGGATGGCGCCCTCGCTGTCCGCACCATAAAAGCCAGGCAGCACCGCGCGTTCGTGCTTTAGGAGGTGCTCCCGCAGCAGGCGCAGCGTGTCCTCAAGCATGAGCCTGCCGTGGCGGTTGAAGCGCACCACGTCCCTGGCGTCCACAAAGGGCAGGTTCATCCAGGCGGCCATCAGCCGGGCGCAAAGGTACTCCCCCCGGCTTACAATATAATCCCGGGTGGTGCCCTCCTGGATGGCCGTTCGCAGTTCACCCAGCGGCTCATCCAGGGCGCCGGGCATGCCCAGTTGGGTGGCCAGCTCCCGAAAGCGCCCGTAGACGCCGGCAAACTCCACATCAAAGGATTGGCCGATCTGGGCCTTGCGGTGGCAATCCATCAGCATGTCGGTGATCTTGGCGTCCCGGCTGTGCCGCTTGCCCGGCGCGCTCACCACGATGAAGCGGCGCTGGGGGTCGTCTTCAATGATGCCGCGCACCTGGCGGAATACATCCGAGTCCGCCAGGGAAGATCCGCCAAACTTGGCAACAATCATGCCAAACCTCCAGGATTGCGTTGTGATGGTTTGTACAGCGTGTTTGCATCATAGCACAGCCACAGCAGCGCTTCAAACGCCCCTTTGGTGACAAAGGGGCGCCTCCATGATATACTTGCTGGCAGAAAACGGATGGCAGAAAGGGCTTATGGCAAAGCTGAGCAAAGAAAAACGCAGCATGCTGCTGAATATCGGCTTCATAGTGCTCACGCTGTTGCTGGTCCTGTTTCTGGTGGCCAAGGCGGGGGATCCGCGGGAAATCCTTCGCGCCTTCGCCCGCGTCCAGCCCATATGGCTGGCCGGGGCCCTGGTTTTCTTTGTCGCCCATGTGATGCTGGAAGGGCTGATCCTGCGCATCTTTTTTTATTTTCAGGATGTGGAGATTGGCTGGGCTTCCTGCACCATGGTGGGGCTGATCGGCATGTTCTACTCCTCCATCACGCCGGCGGCTACCGGCGGCCAGCCCATGCAGGTCTTCGCCTTCAAGAAGCGCGGCGTGTCCTCAGGCGTGGGCTACTCCTCCCTGGCAGTCAAGTTTTTCTGCTGGCAATGCGCCCTGCTGCTGATAGGCGCGGTGCTGTGGATCGTGACAGGCGGCTACCTCTACAGCCTGATTGGCAAGGGGGTATGGCTGGTCGCCCTGGGCTTTTTCTTCAACTCGCTCATGGTGTTCCTGGTCATCCTGCTGGCCATCAACCGCAACCTGGTGCGCGCCATCATTATCTTCTTTGTCAACCTGGCCGCCCGCTTCCGCCTGATTCACGACCGGGCCAAGGCCTCCTCACGGATGGACGCGGCGCTGAACGATTTTCACTCCAGCGTGGACCTGCTTGCCAGGCACTCCGGCCAGTTCCTGGTATTGTTTTTGGTGTCCCTGCTGCAGGTGAGCGCGCTGATGAGCATCACCTACTTTATCTACCGGGGCTTTTCACTGGCCAGCCACAGCTATCTGCAGGTCATGACCGTGCAGTTCCTGCTGTACATCACCGCATCCTTCACCCCGCTGCCGGGTGCGTCCGGCGCGCAGGAAGGCGGTTTCTACCTCTTTTTCCGCAGCATCTTCCCGGATTCCATCATCTTCGCCGCGCTGCTGATCTGGCGCTTTATCACCTACTACCTGTTCATCCTGGTGGGCGCGGTTGGTGTGATGCTGGACCAGGCGCACAGCCTGCGCCGCTGGCGCAAAGCCAGCCAGCTGGCCCCTGGCGGCGGTGAGGCAGCGCCGGATGAGGAGGCCAGGGGCGGCTGAGCTACAGCTCCAGCATCCGGCGCGCGTCCTCCCGCGCCAGCGCGTCCTCCCCGGCCAGGTGCTCCAGGTGGTGGGTCAGCTCATGCCGCAGCACCCGGGCAATCTGCTGTTGCAGCGCCTGCTCTGCAAGCCCCGGGTATACCCGCAAAAAGGAGCCATAATACAGGATAATTCCGCGGCCCAGCTGCGGGCGCACATGGTACTCGCCCAGGACATAGGCTGGCTGGCCTGAGCCGGTGGCGTGGTTGAGCTTGGCGTGCTCTGACAGCCCCACGCCCAGGTTGAGGCGCTCAAACACCTTCTCCGGCAGCTCATACATGGCCTGCTCAAGCAGGTGCTCAAAGCGCCTGATGGAAACCATGCCACGCACCGCCTTTCTTTGTCCATGCCTGGTATATACCCCTGCCGGCCAGCCACGCTTGCTTGCCCAGGGCTGGCGGCTATGGTAAACTGCCTGTGTATGCCCCAAAAATCAGGAAAGCAGGCCCTTTATGAAGATTTTCGCGCACCGCGGGGCTTCCGGCTACGCGCCGGAAAACACCCTGGAGGCCTTCCAGCTGGCGGTAGACCAGGGCGCCCAGGGGGTGGAGCTGGACATCCACCTGACCCGGGACCAGCAAATCCTGGTCACTCATGATGAGCGCATTGACCGGGTGTCAGACGGCAGCGGCCTGATCAGCATGCTCAATTTGAAGGACATCAAAAAGCACCTCTTCAACAAGCCGCACCCCCAGTACACCCAGGCGCGCGCGCCGTTGCTGGAGGAAGTGCTGGACTTGCTCAAGCCCACGGGGCTGGAGATCAACATTGAGCTGAAGAACAGCCGCGTGCCCTATGAGGGCATGGAAGGCCGCTGCGTGGAGCTGGTGGAGCGCCTGGGCATGGGGGACAGGGTGATTTACTCCAGCTTCAACCACCATTCCATGGCGCGGCTGAAGGCCATCGCCCCCCGGGCTGTCTGCGGGCTGCTGTATGACTGCTGCCTGAGGGACCCGGCCGGCCTCTTGAGAACCTCCGGAATGGAGGCGCTGCACCCGCATTTTTCCGACCTGCTGCTCAACCCTGACAGCTACAGGCCTGTGCGTGAGCATGGCGGGCTGATCCATGTATGGACGGTCAATGATGACCGGCAGATGCGCAGGGTGATGGAGGCGGGCGCCGACATCCTGATCACCAACTACCCCGACCGCGCGCTGGCGGTGCGCGTCTGAACGCACAATATTTAATATGTAAAGGAGTTGCTTCACCATGGCAGGTCATTCCAAATGGGCCAACATCAAGCATAAGAAGGGCAAGGCCGACGCGCAGCGCGGCAAGGTGTTCACCAAGATCGGGCGGGAGATTGCCATCGCCGTGCGCGAGGGCGGCCCTGACCCTGCCACCAACGGCAAGCTGCGGGACGTAATCGCCAAGGCCAAGGCCAGCAACATGCCCAATGACAACATCCAGCGCAGCATCAAGAAGGCCTCCGGCGAGATGGACAACCTGGTCTACGAGGAAATCACCTATGAGGGCTACGCCGCCGGCGGCGTGGCGGTGGTGGTGGAGGTGGTAACCGACAACCGCAACCGGGCGGCCTCCGAATTGCGCCACATCTTTGACAAGAACGGCGGCTCGCTTGGCACCACAGGCTCAGTCAGCTACCTCTTTGATTTCAAGGGCCTGCTGATGATTGAGCGCGAGGACCAGATTGACGAGGACGAGCTGATGATGCACGCGCTGGAAGCGGGAGCGGAGGATGTGCTGGTCAGCGAGGACGGTTTTGAAATCTACACGGCCCCAAGCGATTTTTCCGCGGTGCGTGAGGCCCTGGAGCAGGATGGTTACACCTTCCTGTCCGCGGAGCGCCAGAAGATTCCCCAGACCAGCGTGGACCTGCCGGATGAGGAGGTGCTGGCCCGGGTGGAAAAGCTGCTGAGCATGCTGGATGATTTTGACGATGTGATGGAGGTCTTCCACAACGCCAACCTGCCTGAGGAGGAAGAGGAGGAGTAACCCATTTGGTCAGCCCCTGTCGCCCTTCCCGGGGCCTGGGCAGCCAACTTCACAGCACACAAAAAACAGCCAGGAGAGGCTGTTTTTTGTTGCGGGGTTACCTGCTGGGCTTTTGCTCGTTTACCCGGGTCCAGTCCTTGACGGGGATGTCCGCCAGGCTCTGCGGGTACCGGCCCTCCTGGCGCAGAACAAAGCCCAGGTCGGCGTTCAGGTTGCGCCCACCGCTGGGCACCACGATGCCCTCCGCGCGCGCGGCGTTGTCCTGGGTGGGCTCCAGCACGCTGGCCACCAGCGGGAACTCGCTCTGGCGCCTTGTGGGGATGATTTCCGGCGGCATCTCAACCTCCAGGGTGTACACGCCGGGGTAGAGCTGGTCAAACAGGTAGCGGCCGTAGGCGTCGGTCTGGGTTTGGGCGCTGAGCTGTCCGTACTGGTACAGCTTGATGACAAGCCCGGGCAGCCCGGGCTCGCCCGCGTCCTGCATGCCGTCGCCATCCAGGTCCAGCCAGGCGTAATCGCCCAACTTGCCCATGGCGCCCATGCCGATGTCCTGCCCGGCCTTGTCCTCGCCCATCCCCAGCTTGATGGGTTCGCTCATGCCCTGGCTGGCGTCCTGCCCCACCTGGTCTGACAGGATCAGGCTGGGGCGCTCAGCGGTATCAACCAGGCGCGCGAAGCGGTAGGGCTCTGCCAGGCTGGCGCGCAGGCGGTAGCTTACCGGCAGCAGGCCGTCAAAGCGGAACTGGCCGTTGTCGTCAGTCTGGGTTTGGGCCAGCTCCCGCCCCTGCTCGTCCATCAGCGAGATGGCAACCTGGGCGATGTCCTGCCCGCTGCCATCCATGTTCCACAGGCTGCCGGACAGGCTGCCCAGCTGCACCAGGGCGAGGTCCAGCCGGCTGCTGTCATCCAGCAGCCGCAGGTCCACCGTCCAGCTGTTCTGCTGTTGGGCTGCGCCCCGGGGATGGGTGAGCAGGTGGCCTTCTTCCAGCCTCAATGTCAGGCGGTAGTCACCCGGGAAGAGGGGGCCGGCCGCAAACTGCCCGGCAGGGTCAGCGGTCAGCGTGGTCAAGGTGCCGCTGCGCAGGTGGGTCAGGGTGAAGCCCAGCGCGTGGGGGATGTCCTCCTGCGGGTCAAAGCTGTTGTTCAGGTCGTTGTCATAGAAGGCGGCGCCCTGCAGGGAAATGGGCCGCAGCGCCGCGAGCCTGCCCTCCGCCATCTCATCACCCATGCCCAGGGTGATCAGCGCGGTGGACTGCCCGCTGATGCTGGCGGGCACCAGGCTGCCGGGGTTGCTGTCCAGGGCGTAGCCCTCCGGCAGGGCCACCAGCGCCTCATAAACGCCCGGGCGCACGCCGTCCAGCAGGTAGGCACCCTGGTCGTCTGTCTGGGTTTCATACACCTCCTGGCGGCGCTGGTTGGTCAGCGTCAGCCGCGCGCCTGCCAGCCCGCTGTCCTCCCGGGTCAGCTGGCCGTCATTGTCCACATCGTGAAAGGCGCGGCCAGACAGGCTGGCGGTCCGCACCGCGTACACTGTCGGCGCCGTGAGGCTGTCACTGGCCAGCACCTCAAAGGACAGGCCGGTTATCGCTTGATGATCGCTCAGCGGCTGGCTGAACCTGGCGCCTTCCGGCAGGCTGTAGCGCAGGCTGTAGGTGCCGGGCAGCGCGCCCTTGAGGGAGAAGAAGCCCTGGTCATTGGTCATGGCGGTGGTGTGTTCGGCCACCAGCTTCCCGTCCTCATCCAGCAGGTCCACCTGAACGCCCACCAGACCGCCGAGCTGGCCTTCAAAGCCCAGCTCCTCATCGCCCAGCAGCACCTGGCCCTCAATTACCGCCGAGCGGAAGACGCCGGCGTCCACCTTGGTCAGGCTGTCGCCCGCGGCCAGGGTGAAGGGCGCGGTCAGGCCGTGGGTGACGGTCTGCTCCACCACCCTGTTTTCCGTGCCCTGCCCCAGTGTGGAAGGTTCAGAGAACACATAGGGGGACACCAGGCTGAAGCGCACCCTGTAGCTGTCTGGCACCAGCCCCTCCAGCACATAGCTGCCGTCCGCCTGGGTGCGCGCCATGGCAGCGGTCTGGCCCTCCGTGTTGATGGCCTCTACCGGAAAGCCGCCCAAGCCGGTTTCCTGGCCGTCCATCAAGCCGCTGAGGTTGATGTCCTCAAACAGCATGCCGCTGATGCTGGCAGGCAGGGTGGCCCCGGCGTACAGGGTGATCTGTTCCCCGGGGGCCAGCTGCCTGGTGATGGTGAGGGTGCTGGCGGCTGACGTGGCGGCAAAAGCATTGCCGTTTTCACCGCCCGCCACCGTGAACACCTGGCCGTCCGGCAGGCTGGCGCGCAGCTGCACTTCACCCGCCCTTACCCGGGGCAGGCTGGCCAGGCCCTGGCTGTCCGTCCTGGCGGAAGCCAGCACCTGGTCCCCCTGCAGCACCTCCAGCAGCGCGCCGGTGAAGGGGGGCTCCCCCTCCTCCGGCTGGCCGTTCACCTTGCTGTCCTGGAAGGCCACCAGGGTCACCCCCGAAGCCGGCATAAGGCCCAGGGGATCCAGCACCGCGGTGACATCCTCCTGCACAAGGACCTGGATGGTTTGTTCGCCCGCGTGGCCCGCGTCAAACAGGCCAAGACCAGCCGGTGTGAACATCACGCCGTCTGGCAGGCTGGCGGTCAGGCTGTAGGTGCCCGCCAGCAGGTAATCAAAGGTGAAGGCGGGCTCATCGCTGGTCACCAGGCTGCGGTGGACGCCATGCTCCGCGTTTTCCAGCGTCAGCTGGATGCCGGCCAGGCCGCCTTCCCCCTGGTCCTTCTGGCCGTTCATGTTGCTGTCCAGCCACACATGGCCGGACAGCCCGCCGGCCTTGACCCCGCCAATGCCCAGGCCCAGGCTGCGCTCCAGGGTGAAGGGGGCGGACAGGCCTGTGTCAGCCTCCCCGGGCAGCACCACGTTATAGAAGGGGTTAATCTTGGCGCCCAGCGGGCCCACCACGTAGGGGGCGGGCATGCGCACCTTGATGCGGTATGTGGCTGGCGAGAGGTTGCGGAACTGCAGCTCGCCATCCTTGTCGGTCTGCCCCTGGGTGACCACATGCTGCTGGCCGTCCTGCTCGAAGATCAGGGCAACCTCCACGCCCCGCAGCAGCGGCTCGCTGCTCATGCGCCCGCCGTTCATGTTCTCATCGCCAAAGGCCACCATGTTGATATAGGCGCTGCGCTTGCCCGCGCCAAAGGACCTGTCCACCTGCTCGCCCTGGCCCAGGATGATGAGACCGGAGTGGCTGTGCTGGCCGCTGGCGGGCAGCATGGGGGCCGCCTGATCCTTCGGAACGGAGAAGGTATGGCCGCCCGGCAGGCTGGCCTGCACATAGTATTCGCCCGCGGCAAGGCCCGTGAACTGCCACCAGCCCTCCCGGTCGGATTTGACCTGGCCGATGATGGATTCAGACAGTCCCTGGGCGCGGACCAGCGTCAGCTCCACCCCTTCCAAACCCCGCTCATTGGGGTCGGGCAGGCCATTTTGGTTGCTGTCCAAAAAGACGGTCCCGGCAATGGCCGCCGTGCTGGCCAGGCCGCGCAGGCTGGGCGAAAAGCTCAAAAGAAGCGCGAACAGCAGCAGGAGGGCGAAGCTTGAGCGAATTCTGTTTTGCAAGGTGGATCCTCCAAGTGTGGTGATGTGGGCAATCAGCGGATGTGGGTGACCTTGCCTGGGTCACGGGCGGGCGGATCCTTGGTGTCATCCGGGTACCCCAGGGCAATGGCGATGACAAAGCTGTGGCCGGGGGGAAAGCGTAGCGCTTTCTCAATTTCGCGGTCTTCCGGCCCCATAAAGGCCAGCCTGGGCAGGCCCAGGATCACGCTGCCCAGGCCCAGGCTCTCCGCCGCCAGCGCCAGGCCATACACCGCGATGCCACAGTCCAGGGCCTGCTGGCCGCCCTGTGTGGTGATGAACACCACACAGGGGGCGTGGTAGAAGACATGAAAGGCGGGGTCAGCAAACCGGGGGCTGCGCTGCGCGTTATCCTGCGCCTGGGCGCCCCGGCGCGTTGCCTGGTTGACCTGATCCAGCAGCACCTGGTCCTGCACCACGGTGAAGTGCCAGGGCTGGAGGTTGTTGGCGCTGGGCGAAGCGAGCGCCGCGGCCAGCAGGTGATTCAGCTGTGTTTCGCTCAATGGTTGGGGCAGGTATTTGCGGTGGGAACGGCGGGTGTTGATCAGCTCCAGGATGTTGGTTTCCATGCGGGCATCCTCTCTTGTGGCGGTTTGTGCTACACTGGGCGCGGAGGGTGAGCTATGGATGACAAGGCATTGATGCGCCTGGCCCTGCGCCAGGCGGCCATGGATGACCAGGAGGTGCCGGTGGGCGCGGTCATCGCGCTGGATGGTCGGGTGGTGGCCAGCGCCCATAACGAGCAGGTTGCTTTGAACTGCGCCCTGGCCCACGCGGAGGTGTTGGCCATTCAGCGGGCCCAGGCCGCCATGGGCCAGGCCAGGCTGAAGGGCTGCACCCTGTACGTGACGCTGGAGCCCTGCCCCATGTGCGCGGGCGCCATCATCATGGCGGGGCTAGCGCGCTGCGTGTTCGCCGCCTTTGACAGCCAGTATGGCTGCTGCGGCAGCCTGTACGCGCTGCCCATGGACCCGGCATTTCACCACCGGGTGCCTTGTGAGGGCGGTCTGATGGAGGAGGAGGCCAGCGCGCTGCTGCGCGCCTTCTTCGCCAGCCGCCGGGAGAAGGCGGATGACACCGCCTTGTGGCAGGCCAAATTATACCACCCGCACCTGCCCTTGGCAAATGATTGACAGCCGCGCGCCCAGCGGCTACACTAGGCGCAAACACAGAAGAGGTGAAGTACATGAAGATCAAGACCCTGAACACGCGCGACCTGCGCGAGAGCCTGGAGCAGGGTGGCTGCGGCGAGTGCCAGACCTCCTGCCAGTCCGCCTGCAAGACCTCCTGCGGCGTGGCCAACCAGCCCTGCGAGCAGGATTCAAAGTAAGCGGCCTTTCCCGGGACTTGCCGTCAACCGCCTGACCCGGGCGGTTTTTTGGAGGGACATGGTACACACGTTCACAGTCAACGGCTACGCCATCGCGCTGGATGTCTATTCTGGGTCGGTGCACGTGGCCGACAAGGTATCCCTGGAAGCCATCCGCCTCTATGAAACGCTCAGCCGCCAGCAGGTGACAGACGCCCTGCTGGCCGCCTTTCCGGAGGAAGAGGGTTTGAGCGCACGCTCCATTCACGGCCTCCTGGATACCCTGGACGAGCTCAGGGCCGCGGGCAGGCTGTACTCCTCGGATGAATACCTGCAGGGCCTGGTGCCCATGCGGGATGGGGGCCAGGTGGTCAAGGCGCTGTGCCTGCACGTGGCCCACGCCTGCAACCTCACCTGCTCCTACTGCTTCGCAGGCCAGGGCAGGTACCAGGGGCAGGCAGCGCTGATGAGCCTGGAAACCGGCAAGCAGGCGCTGGACTTCCTGGTGCGGCACTCAGGCAGCCGCCGCCACCTGGAGGTGGACTTCTTTGGCGGGGAGCCGCTGCTCAACTGGCAGGTGGTCAAGGACATCGTGGCCTATGGGCGCCTGCTTGAGCGGGAACACGACAAGGTCTTCCGCTTCACGCTCACCACCAACGGCCTGGCGCTGGATGAGGAGATGATGGACTTTGCCAACCGGGAGATGCACAATGTGGTGCTCAGCCTGGATGGCCGGCAGGCGGTGCACGACCGCTTCCGGGTGGATCATCAGGGCCGGGGCAGCTACCAGGCCATCGTGCCCAAGTTCCGGCAGCTTGTCAGCAAGCGCGGCGGGCAGGGCTACTACATCCGCGGCACCTACACGCGTGACAATTTGGATTTCCTGCAGGATGTCCTGCACATGGCCGACCTGGGCTTCACCCAGCTGTCCATGGAGCCAGTAGTGAGCGCACCGGACGACCCGGGCGCGCTGCGGGCGGAGGACTTGCCGGAGCTGTTCACCCAGTATGAGCAGCTGGCAATGGAAATGCTCAGGCGCAGGCGCGCGGGCCGCGGGTTTGATTTTTATCACTACAACATTGATTTGCAAAACGGCCCCTGCATCCACAAGCGCTTGAGCGGCTGCGGCTCGGGCACCGAGTACCTGGCCGTCACCCCGGAGGGCGATCTGTACCCCTGCCACCAGTTTGTGGGGGATGAGCGCTTCAAGCTGGGCACCCTGGAGGAGGGGCTGATGCGGGAGGACCTGCGGGAGGAATTCCGCGCCAACACCCTCACCAGCCACCCGGAGTGCCGCCAGTGCTGGGCGCAGCTGTACTGCGCCGGCGGCTGCGCGGCCAACGCCTGCCATGCCACCGGCAGCATCCGGGGTGTGTATGCCCTGGGCTGTGAGCTGTTCAAGAAAAGGCTGGAATGCGCGCTGATGCTGCAGGCGGCGCTGCAGGAAGAGGAGCAGGCCGGCTAAGCGCTGTCCTGGCCCGCCCGGTGCTTTTTGAGCCACACGGCCAGCACCGCCACATCCGCCGGCGTGACCCCGGGGATGCGCCCTGCCTGGCCCAGGGAGATGGGCCGCTGGCGGTCCAGCTTCTGCCGGGCCTCCACCCGCAGGGCAGAGATGCCCAGGTAATCGGCATCCTCCGGCAGGCGCTGGCTTTCCATCGCCGCGGCCGCCCTGATTTGGGCGGCTTCTTTTTGCAGGTAGCCTTCATATTTGATCTGGATGTGCGCCTGGCGCACCGCCTCCGCGTCAAAGGGCGGCATCTTGGTCTCAGCGGGCTCCTCCCCGCGGCGCAGGGCTTCCAGCCGGCCGCTGTCGCGCAGCGCGTCCAGGTACTGCGCCATCTGGCGCTGCTTGTATTCCAGGCGGCGCAGGCGTTCCCCGTCCACCAGGCCGATGGCATGGCCCAGGTGGGTCAGGCGCAGGTCGGCGTTGTCCTGGCGCAGGGACAGGCGGTATTCCGCCCGCCCGGTCATCATCCGGTAGGGCTCATCCACGCCCTTGCTGCACAGGTCATCGGTCAAGACACCGATGTAGGCCTGGTCCCGGGTCAGGATGAAGGGCGCTTGCCCCTCCACATAACGGCTGGCGTTGATGCCGGCCATCAGGCCCTGGGCGGCCGCCTCCTCATAGCCGGAGGTGCCGTTGATCTGCCCGGCCAGGAACAGGCCGGGCACCCGCCTGGCAGCCATGGCGGGGGAGAGCTCCATCGGGTCGATCACGTCATACTCAATCGCGTAGGCCAGCCTGGTCAGCACAGCGCGGGAAAGCCCCTTCACGCTGCGGTACAGCGCGCGCTGCACCTCCTCGGGCAGGCTGGAGGACAGCCCCTGGGCATACCACTCCAATCCGTCTAGGCCCTCCGGCTCCAGGAAGACCTGGTGGCGGTCCTTGTCGGCAAAGCGGTGCACCTTGTCCTCAATGGAGGGGCAATAGCGCGCGCCGGTGCCCTGGATGCTGCCGGAGAACATGGGGGAGCGGTGCAGGTTGTCCCGGATCAGCTGATGGGTGCGCTCGTTGGTCCAGGTGAGGTAGCAGGACATCAGGTTGCGCGGCTGGGTTCGCCCCAAAAAGGAGAAGGCTTCCACCGGTTCATCGCCCGGCTGGGGGCTCATCTGGTCAAAATCGATGCTGCGGCTGTCCAGGCGCGCGGGCGTGCCCGTCTTGAAGCGGCGCAGGGAGAAGCCCAGGTCCATCAGGGAGCGGGACAGCCCCATGGCGCGCAGCAGGCCCTGGGGACCTGCGGCCCAGTCCTGCTCGCCGATGATGACGCGGCTGTTGAGGTAAACCCCGCTGGCCACCACCACCGCGCGGCAGGGGATGACCTCGCCCGTCAGCGTGCGCACACCGCTCACCCGGCCGCCCTGGGTCAGCACCCTGTCCACCTCGCCCTGGCGCAGCTCAATGTTTGGCTGGCGGAGCAGCTCCCTGGCCATCAGGCGCTGGTAGACCTGCTTGTCTGCCTGGGCGCGCAGCGCGCGCACCGCCGGGCCCTTGCCGGTGTTGAGCGTGCGGCTTTGCAGGGTGGCCTGGTCAATCACCAGCGCCATCTGGCCGCCCAGCGCGTCCACCTCGCGCACCAGCTGGCTTTTGCCGGTGCCGCCGATGGATGGGTTGCAGGGCATGAGCGCCACCGCGTCCAGGTTAAGGGTGATCACCAGGGTGCGCCGGCCCAGGCGCGCGGCGGCCAATGCCGCCTCGCAGCCCGCGTGTCCGGCCCCGATGACCACCAAGTCATATGTATCCATGGCCTTCATTTGGCTTTGTTGATCTTTCTCTGGTAGCGTCTGTGCCTGGCCCGCGGTTTGCAGACAAAGCGTTCCACCAGGTTTTCATAGCGTGCGGCGGCGTCCTTGATGACCTCTTCCCAGGGCACCGGGATGGTGCGCCGCGCCTGCTCGCCGATCTCCCTGGCGCGTTCGGGGTTGTCCAGCGCGGCCCTGATGGCCTGGTACAGGCTGTCCGCGCTGTCCTGGCACAAAAACCCGTTGACCTCATGCTGGATGCACTCCGCCGCGCTGCTGCCCGAGACGGCGACAGAGGGCGTGCCCATGGCGGCCGCCTCGCGGATGACCAGGGAGAAGGTGTCATACAGGGAGGGGAAGACAAAGAGGTCCGCCCGGCGGTACAGCGCGTCCAGCGTGGCGGTGTCGCCAATCATGCCGGTCATGACCAGCTGGTCCGAAAGGCCCAGGTCGCCCGCTTTTTTGATGATGGCCGCCTCGTCCGGCCCCTGACCGGCCAGCACCAGCCTGAACCCGCCGCCATCCTGGCGCAGCTTTGCCGCGGCCTCCAGGATGCGCAGGATGTTTTTCTTCCAGTTGAGCTGGCCCACAAACAGCAGCATGGGCAGGCTGCCCAGGTCAAAGCGCGCGCTGACAGCGTCCACCGCCTGCTGGGTGGTCTGCCGCTGCTGGGTGCCGTTGGTCACAACCTGCACGGGGCCCTTGAAACCATATTCCCGCAGCACCTGGGCGCTGCTTTGGGAAACTGTCCAGACCTCATCGCATTTCTCGTAGTGGCTGATGATGTTGGACAGCAAGGCCCTGGAGATGGTTTCCGACCGCGTCACCTTTAAAAAATCCTCATAATATTTGGAATGAAAGGTGCTGACCATGGGGATGCAGCGCTGGCGGGACAGCCGCAGCGCCTCCCGTCCGGCGGCAAAGGGGCTGTGCGCGTGCACCAGGTCCAGCCCGATCATGTCCATGCGCTTTTTGTAGTGGGCGTCCATGGAGGCAGCGCCGGTCTTGTACTGGGGCGTGGTGGGCACCCTGAACCCGGTGTATTCCACCAGCTCAAAGGGGTAGCCGCCCCGGTGCCCCGTGTCATACATGGGGGCGCTCACGGTGACCTGGTGGCCCAGGGTGGGCAGCGTGTTGGCATAGGCGACCACCACCCTGCCCACACCGTCCACGACTGGCAGGAAGGTGTCTGTCATCAGGCCGATTCTCATCCCGCGCTCCTTTCCGTGATTGTCCTCCCAAGGCTTCACCATTATATGCAAAGGCGTATCAATGTTCAACTTGCGCATTGACAAGCGCGGAGGCATTGGCTATGCTCAATCCATCAGCTTTCGGAGGCAGTTCTTATATGCAAAAGACACTGGTGCTGGGTGTCATCGGGGCGGACGTGCATGCTGTGGGCAATCAGATCCTCAACTACGCCTTCACCGATGCCGGCTTTCATGTGGTCAACCTGGGGGTCATGGTCTCCCAGGAGGAGTTTATCGAGGCGGCCATTGAGTCCGCCGCGGACGCCATCATCGTGTCCTCCCTGTACGGGCATGGCGAGCTGGATTGCCAGGGCCTGCGCGACAAATGCGACGAGGCCGGCCTCAAAGGCATCCTGCTGTATGTAGGCGGCAACATCGTCGTTGGCAAGCAGCCCTTTGAGGAGGTCAGGCAGCGCTTCCTGGACATGGGCTTTGACCGGGTCTTTGGGCCTGGCACCCCACCGGAAGCGGGTATCGCGGCCCTGCGGGAAGACCTGGCGGACAGGTAAACATGCGCGCCATCCTGCTGATTGATTTTGGTTCCACCTATACCAAGCTGACCGCCGTGGACCTGTCCGCGCCCCGCGTCCTGGGCAGCGCGCAGGCCTTCACCACGGTGGCCAGCGATATTTCCCTTGGCCTGGAGCAGGCGCTGGCGCGGCTTGAGGCCGCCACCGGGCACATCCAGTATGAGGCCAGGCTGGCCTGTTCCAGCGCCGCGGGCGGGCTGAACATGGTGGCCTGCGGCCTGGTGCCGGGGCTGACCAGCAAGGCGGCGCGGCTGGCGGCGTTTGGCGCGGGCGCAAAGGTGATCCGCACCTTCGCCTACCAGCTGACGGATGAGGACATGGCGCAGCTTGCGCGCATCCAGCCTGACATTCTCCTGCTTTGCGGGGGCATAGACGGGGGCAACAGCGAGGTCATCCTGCACAACGCTGCCCGCATCGCCAGCGCCCCGGGGGATTACCCGGTGCTGGTGGCAGGCAACCGCGCGGCCCAGGCGGAATGCGTACGCCTGCTGGAGCAGGGCAGCCACCCGGTGTACACCGCGCCCAATGTCATGCCGGAGATGAACACCCTCAACATCGAACCCGCGGCTGAGGTCATCCGGCAGATTTTTCTCAAGCGCATCATCCTGGCCAAGGGGCTTGGCCGCGCGCAGCGGCTGTTGGACGGCATCCTGATGCCCACGCCCGCGGCCGTGCTCAAGGCCCTGCGCCTGCTCTCAAAGGGCACAGGCGATGAGGCGGGGCTGGGCGACCTGATTGGGGTGGACCTGGGCGGCGCGACGACGGACATCTACTCCATCGCCAGGGGGGAACCGGCCAGCCCCACCACCATCATGCGCGGCCTGCCCGAGCCCCTGGCCAAGCGCACGGTGGAGGGGGATTTGGGCATGCGCTACAACGCCCTGGGCATCCAGGAGGCGGTGGGGGCAGCTGCCCTTGCGCAATTGAGCGGGCAGGATGAGGACGCGGTGCAGGCCTATGTGGTCCATTGCGACAGCCAGCCGGAAACCCTGCCCGGTGATGAAACTCAGCGCCAGATGGACCGCGCGCTGGCCATCAGCGCGGTGGGCACCGCGCTGGCCCGCCACGCGGGCACGCTGGAACGTGTATACACCCCGATGGGCCCCATGCACGAGCAGCGGGGCAAGGATTTGAGCCAGGTGCGCCAGGTGGTGGTGACCGGCGGCGCGCTGGTCTACGCGATGGATTTGCAGCAGATCATGGAGCAGGCGCTGCGCCGCCAGGAGGCCACCGCCCTCACCCCCCGGCAGGCCGGGCTGATGGTGGACCGGGGTTACATCCTCTCCGCCATGGGCCTGCTGGCGGATACCCATGGCGCGGTGGCGCTGCGGTTGATGAAGGACATCATTGGAAGGGAAGAAGCATATGCAGCTGTCTAACAAGAAGTGGGACCTGGATTTTTTCCTCGCTCAGCGCCAGGAAGCGCTCAGCGCCTGGCCAACCGGGGCCGAGGTGGACCTGGACGAGGCCATCGCCTACCAGGCGGAGATCCCCGGCGAGAAACGCTTTGTGACCCGGCTCAACGAGGCGCTGGCGGCGGGCAAAACGCTCATTCAGCCGCGGGCGGGGGTGCCCTTGATCAACGAGCACATCGTGCTGCTGGGCCACCTGGAGCAGGAGGGCGAGGCCGATTTGCTGCCAACCACCATTGACAGCTACACGCGCCTGA
This sequence comes from Clostridiales bacterium, assembly GCA_012728815.1. Lineage (GTDB taxonomy): Bacteria > Bacillota > Clostridia > Christensenellales > Aristaeellaceae > UBA6115. Next base: position 20,304 of record JAAYEI010000023.1, on the reverse strand, counting down.
ACCGCTACGAGGACGCGCAGCGGGGCATTGAGGAATCCAAGGTGTCCGGCAAGGCCATGCTCAACGGCTTTCCGGCGGTCAACCATGGGGTGAAGGGCTGCAGGATGGTGACCAGCGCCCTCAAGGCGCCCGTGCAGGTGCGCCACGGCACCCCTGACGCGCGGCTGCTGTGCGAGATCACCCTGGCAGGCGGCTTCACCAGCTTTGAGGGCGGCGGCATCAGCTACAACATTCCCTACGCCAAGGCGGTGCCCATGCAGGACACCCTGCTGTACTGGCAGTATGTGGACCGCCTGGTGGGCCTGTATGAGGAGCGTGGCATCAGCATCAACCGGGAGCCCTTCGGCCCGCTCACCGGCACCCTGGTGCCGCCCTGCATCTCAAACGCTGTCGCCATCCTGGAGGCGCTGCTGGCGGCTGAGCAGGGGGTGAAGAACATCACAGTGGGCTATGGGCAGTGCGGCAACCTCATCCAGGATGTGGCCGCCATCCGCGCCCTGGAACAACAGACCAAGGCCTACTTCGCGCGCTTTGGCTACACGGATGTGGTGGTGTCCACCGTGCTGCACCAGTGGATGGGCGGTTTCCCGGCGGACGAGGCCAAGGCCTTCGCCGTCATCTGCTGGGGCAGCGCGGTGGCAGCACTGGCTCAGGCCACCAAGGTGATTGTCAAATCCCCCCATGAGGCATTGGGTGTGCCCACCATGGAGGCCAACGCGGCCGGCCTGCGGGCCACCAAGCAGGTCATCATGATGCTGGCTGACCAGGCCATCGCCGATGGCGAGCGCCTGCAGGAGGAGATGGCCATCATCATGGCGGAGACGGACTGCATCCTGGAGCGCGCGCTGGAGCTGGGGGAGGGCGACTGGGCGCTGGGCACGGTGCGCGGCTTTGAGGCCGGGATCATCGACATTCCCTTCGCGCCCAGCCGCTACAATATGGGCAAGATCATGCCCGCCCGGGACAACAACGGCGCCGTGCGGCTGCTGGACACCGGGCTGCTGCCCTTCACGGACAAGCTGAAGGCGTTCCATCAGGCCAAAATCGCGCAGCGCGCGCAGGCCGAGCACCGCGGGGTATCCTTCCAGATGGTCATTGACGACATCTACGCCATTTCCAAGGGCCGCCTGGTGGGCCGGCCTCACTAAGAAAGGACGATTGAATGAAGATTGCCAGCGTGGTCTGCGCCAGGGGCCTGACCGGGTTTTATTTTGACGACCAGAAGGCCATCCGTGCCGGCGCCCAGGCGGACGGCGCCCTGTACATCGGCGAGCCGGCCACCGCGGGCTTCAGCCGCATCCGCCAGCCGGGGGAGTCCATCTCCGTGATGATTTTCCTGGACAACGGCCAGTACGGCTGGGGGGACTGCGCCGCGGTGCAGTACTCCGGCGCGGGCGGGCGCGACCCCCTCTTCCTGGCGGACACCTTCATTCCCCTGATCGAGCAGGAGGTGGCCAGCCACCTGGTGGGCCAGCAGGCGGACAGCTTTGTGCGCCTGGCCCGGGAAATCGATGAGATGAAAGACCGCCAGGGGCGCCGGCTGCACAGCGCCATCCGCTATGGCGTGTCCCAGGCCATCCTGGACGCGGTCGCCAAGGCGCATGGGTTGAACATGTGCGACCTGGTGGCCAAAGAGTACGGCACCCAGGTGTCTACCCGCGTGCTGCCCATCTTCACCCAGTCCGGCGATGACCGCTACAGCAACGCGGACCGGATGATCATGAAGGGCGCGCCGGTGCTGCCCCACGGGCTGTTCAACTCCGTGCAAAAGACAGGCCAGAAGGGCGAGAACCTGCTGGCTTATGTGCGCTGGCTGGCCCAGCGGGTGAAGGACTATGCCCCCTACGCGGGCTACCACCCGGTGTTCCATATCGACTGCTATGGCACCATCGGGCAGATCTTCGGCGCGGACAACTACATCGGCATCGCTGACTACCTGGAGGAGCTGGAAAAGGCGGCCGACCCCTTCCACCTGCGCATTGAAGGGCCCATGGATTCAGACAGCCGTGAAGCGCAGATGCGGGATTTGCGCGGTCTGAGGCTGGAGGTGGACCGCCGCGGCATCAAGGTGGAGCTGGTGGCGGATGAGTGGTGCAACACCCTGGAGGACGTCAAATACTTCGCGGACAACAAGGCCGGGCATATGATCCAAATCAAGACGCCGGACCTGGGCTCCCTCCACAACACGGTGGAGGCCGTGCTGTACTGCGAGCAGGTGGGCGTGGGCGCCTACCAGGGCGGCACCTGCAACGAGACGGACCGCTCCGCCCAGGTGTGCGTACACTGCGCCATGGCCACCAACGCCGCCCAGGTGCTGGCCAAGCCCGGCATGGGGGTGGATGAGGGGTATATGATTGTCAACAACGAGATGCAGCGCATCCTGGCACTGCGCGCCGCGGGCATCGGCGTGCACCAGGGGTAGTCGCTGGAAAGTGAGCCGCCCATGACCCAGCTTGCCAGCCAGGAACCGCTCTACAGCGTCTATTTCGCCCCGCGGGGCTACGCGCGCATGGTGCAGATTGGCCGGGACATCGCCCAGCGCCACCTGACCGCCTTTGACAATCTCATCGGCATCATCGGCGAGGCGGGCAGCGGCAAAAGCCTGCTCATCCGCGGCATGTTCCCGGGGCTGGAGCTGACCAATGACGACAACGGCGTCAACGTGCGCCCGCTGCCCTTGCTGGACATCGATGACACCGGGTTTTACCAGGCGCACACCTACCACATGGACGCGCGCTTTGAATCGGCCTTTACCTCCCTGCCCCAGCTGGCGGAGGCGGTGCTGATCGCGCTGGACAAGGGCAAGCGCGTGGTCATTGAGCATTTTGACCTGATTTTCCCCTTATTAAACTTCAACGCTGCCTTGCTCATCGGCATCGGGGACGAAATCATCGTGTCCCGGCCGACCGTCTTTGGGCCTGAGCCCGCTGACATCGCCAAGACAGTGTTCGCCTCCATCAAGTACCGCCGCATGGCCCACACCGCGGAGGACCTGACCGAGCACGCGCTGATGAGCCGCAACGTGGGCAAATACGCCCACGGCGATGTGCGCCGCGGCTTCTTCCTGCGCTTTGACCGGGCAATCAGCCTGGACATTCCCCAGCTGCTGCTGGAGGTGCAGGACATGATCGCCCAGAACCTGCCCATCACCTACAAGGACCAGGACCACATCTACATCGGCAGCATCCTGCACCGCTGCACCGGGCCGCGCATGCACGTCAACTCCACCGGCAAGGTAGAAAACTTCCGTTTTCTGAACGAGCTGCAGTATGACGCCCTCAACGAAGCCTACCTGCTGGTGGGCCTGGTGGGGGACAACAACAGCGGCCTGAGCCGCGATTTGAACCAGATCTTTGTCGGCTAAACCAGCCTGTGCTGCATCCAGCGGTTGCTTTTGAAGCGCCACACGAAGAAGGCGGCGCGGACCAGCCAGTCCAGGTACATCGCGTACCATACGCCATAAACCTGCAGGCCCATCAGGCTGCCCAGGACAAAGGAGCCGCCCACGCGCATCACCACCACGCTGAACACGGCGGCCAGCATCACAAAGCGGTTGTCGCCCGCCGCGCGCAGGCTGTTGGGCAGGCCGAAGGCGGGCGCCCAGAGGAAGACAGCAACAAGACAATAGATCAGCACAATCTGCCGGGTGTAGGTGTGTGCCTCCTGGCTCAGGTTCAGCATGCCTGTGATGGGGCCTGAAAATATGGCCACCAGGCTACAGGTGAACAGCAGGGAGATGTAGGTTGCCTTCTGCAGGCTCAGGGTGGCGCGCCTGGCCTCCTCCCCCCGGTTGGCGCCGATGCACTGGCTGACAATGGTGATGGTGGCCAGGTTGATGGCGTTGGCCGGCACGCTGACATAGGTGGAGATGGTGTTGACGGCGGCGTTGGCCGCGATCATGGCGCTGGAGAAGCTGGCAATCATCATGCCGATGATGAGCTTGCTGGTGAGGAAGATGATGTTCTCCAGCCCCCCCGGCAGGGCCACGCGCAAAATGCGCCGGATGGCCCCCAGGTCAAGGCGCGGCCTGAAAGGCCTGGGGTAGTGGATGGGGGCATGCTGGTCCATCAGGAAATAGGTCACCATGAAGGCGCCGATCAACCGGGAGAGGATGGTGGCCAGCCCCGCGCCCTGGATGTCCAGGTGCAGGCTGCGGATGAAGACAATGTTCATCAAGATTTTGGCCGAGTTCATGACGATGGAGGTCATCATGGACAGCTTGCTGAAGCCCTGGGCATACAGCATGCCGGTGCCGGTGTTGTACAGCGCCAGGAAGGGGTAGGACAGGGCGCTGAGCAGCAGGTAGCGCTGCGCGTAGCCGCGGATGCCCGCGTTGATTTTGGGGTAGAGCAAGCGCAGGATGGGGCTGTTGAACAGCATCACCGGCACCGCGATGAGGGCTGACACCGCCAGCACCATCAGCGCGGCCTGGGTCGCGGTGTTCTCAGCGTTTTTTCGGTCGCTGCTGCCGATGTACTGCGCGGCGATGATGGACCCGCCCGCGCCAATGGCCATGAACAGCTGGGTCAGCAGGTGGTTGACGCTGTCCACCAATGAAAAGGCGGCCAGCGCCGACTCGCTGATGCCTGACAGCATCATGGCGTCCGCCAGGCCGACCAGCACAATCATAAACTGCTCAAAGATCAAGGGAATGAGCAGTTTTTGAATCGCCTTGGGGGTGAATAACCTACTGGGCTCTGACAATTTCTACCAGTACCTTTGCCGCTTTTTCCAGCGCCTCCACAGGCAGAAACTCATATACGCTGTGCCAGTTCACGCCGCCCGTGCCCAGGTTGGGACAGGGCAGGCCGCGGAAGGACAGCCGCGCGCCGTCCGTGCCGCCCCGGATGGGGCGCGAAACCGGGCTCATCCCGCAGGCGCTGATGGCCCGCTCGGCCCGGGCGATGACATGGGGGGCACGCTCAATCACCTCGCGCATGTTGGCGTAGCTGTCCTTGAGCTCCAATTCCGCCGTGCCCTTGGGGTAGCGTTGGTTAATCTGCCGCGCCGCGTTTTCCATGGTCAGCTTCTTTTGGCTGAACAGGGCCTTGTCATGGTCCCGGATGAGGTAATCAAGCACCGCGTTCTCCTCGTTGCCCTGCAGGTTGCGCAGGTGGAAGAAGCCCTCATAGCCTTCCGTCATCTCCGGGCACTGCTCCTGGGGCAGCAGCTGGTGGTATTCCATGGCCACCTTGGACGCGTTGATCATCTTGCCCTTGGCATAGCCCGGGTGCACGTTGCGCCCATTGATGATGACCCGGGCGGAGGCGGCGTAGAAATTTTCATACTCAATCTCATTGAGCGCGCCGCCGTCCACCGTGTAGCCAAAGTCGGCCTTGATGTATTCCAGGTCCAGCAGTTCCGCGCCTGCGCCAATCTCCTCATCAGGCGTAAACACCAGCCACACATCCCCATGGGGGATGCTGGCGGTGGCCAGCAGCGCCTCGCCTGCGGCCATGATGGCGGCGATGCCGGCCTTGTCATCCGCCCCCAGCACCGTGGTGCCGTCTGTCACCACCAGCTCCTGGCCCAGGTAATCCTTGAGCGCCGGGAAATCATCCGCTGACAGCTTGATGCCCAGCTGCTCATTCAGCAGGATGTCCTGGCCCTCATACCGGGTCACCCAGGGCGAAAAGTTCCTGCCCGGCACCGCGTCCGCGGTGTCCAGATGGGCCAGCAGGGCGATGCTGGGCTGGCCCTGGGTGTTGGCGGGCACCAGGCCGTAGACGTTGCAGTGTTCGTCCAGCCGCACCTTCTCGCATCCCATGGCCTTCAGCTCGCCCTCCAGCATGCGGGCCAGCGCCCATTGCCCGGCACTGCTTGGCGATTCAGCTGCAAGCTCGTTGCTGGTGGTGTCCATGCGCGCGTAGCGCAAGAAGCGTTCCAGGGTCTTGTTCATAGCTCGCTCCTTGTAAAGGTCAGGACATGCTCCACCCTTGAGGTCTTGCAGAACATGTCAAAGGCCTGGCTTGAGACGGGGAGGTAACCAGCCTGCGCCAGCGCGCGGGCGTCCCTTGCCTGGGTGGCGGGGTGGCAGCTGATGTACACCAGGCGCCTGGGCCGGGCTTGCGCGATGGCCGCCAGCACCCTGGGATGCGCGCCCTGCCTGGGCGGGTCCAGGATGATGGCGTCCGCCCGGACACCGGATTGCACCAGGCCGGGCAGCTCTGTTTCCGCCGCGCCCTGAATGAAGCGCACATGGTCCAGGCCATTGACCCGCGCGTTGTGCCACGCGTCCGCCACAGCCTGGGGGGACAGCTCCAGCCCATATACCTGTCCGGCCGCGCGCGCGGCCAGCAAGCTCATGGTACCCACGCCGCTGTAAATGTCAATCACAACATCCTCAGGGCGCCTGACAGCCTGCTGGATGACATGGTGGTACAGCAGCCGCGTGATGTGGTGGTTGACCTGGTAGAAGGACGTGGGGGAGAGGCGCAGGCGCAGCCCCTCCAGGTCCATGTCCAGGCAGGGCTTGCCCATGAGGCAGGCCACAGGCCGCGGCCTGTTCTCATCCTCTGCCCGTGGCGCGCTGATGCTGCATACGCTGACAAGGCCGGGCAGGACGGCGCGCAGCCTGGACAGCAGGTCGTCTGTCTGGGGCAGCCTGTCCCGCGTCAGGACAAGCAGCACCATCATTTGGTTTTGCTCATTGACCCGCGTGATCAACTGGCGCACCAATCCGGTCCCGCCAGCGGGCTCATAACCCTCTATCCGGTGGGCTGTCATCCAGTCCAGCAGGGCGTGCCTTGCCCTGGCTGAGGCGGGGTGGGCAATCAGGCAGTCGTCGGTGCGCACCAGCTGGTGGCTGCCCGCAGCAAAAAAGCCCGCCTGGGGCTGGCCGTCCTGCTGGTGGATCTGCCAGGTGGTTTTGTTGCGGTAGCGCCAGGGGCTGTTCATCCCCGCCACCGGAGGCACCGGGGTGTCAAGCCTGGCGATTTTTTGCAGGTTGTTGGCGACGGCCTCGCGTTTGAAGGCCAGCTCAGCCGTGTAGCCCATGTGCTGGCTGGCGCAGCCCCCGCAGCGGCCAAACACCGGGCAGGGGGGCGCCACCCGGTCAGGGGAGGGGCGCAGCACCTCCACCAGCCGCGCGGTGGCATGGCTTTTCTTTTGCTGAACCAGGCGTGCCCGCACCCGTTCGCCGCCCAGGGCGAACGGCACAAACACCACCCTGCCATCCTCCAGGCGGCCCACGCCCTCGCCCTGATAACCCAGGCTTTCAATCTCGATGTCCAGCGGACCGGGCCTTGGCGGCAAAGGGGCGTACCTCCTGTTTGATGTCCTGATTGATCGTTGGTGGAAGCAGGGCTAAAACTCCTTGCCCTCGAACATGCGGCACAGCGTGTATTTGGAAATGGCGCTGCGCTGGGACCAGCCGGCGGCCAGGCTGAGCACCTCCTTGAGGTATTGGGGCAGGAAACGGTTGAACTTGACCTCCATGATCACCTGGTCGGCCGCCAGGGGCGGCACGGTGGGCAGGGCAGGGTTGAACAGGTCGTGGGAGAACAAGCCGCTGCGCAGCTGCTTGTCAAAGGTGATGCGCACCTCCTCCACCGGGTGCAGGTAGGCTTCGCGCACATAGTCCACAATCACCACCGGCCTGAGCAGGTTGATGCGCATCTCCCGGAACACCTCCCGCAGCAGGCCGCTGGAGGTGTTTTCCAGCCCGCTCGGGTCACCTGTTATCAGCTGCTCGCTTAAATCCCTGGTGATCTGCGCCTGGCGCTTGTAGATATAGTTTTCATATTTGCTTTTGCATTCCATGCGGATGAAGCTGTCTGAGCAGTTGTAGATGCGGATGCGGTACTTGTTCCGGTTTCTCACGCCGGCCACTTTTTCCGTCAGCGCCGCGTCGTCAATGGTGTCAAAATACAGGGAACGGATGTGATACTCGCCGTTCTCATCGCTGTGCGCGTCACGGTCCAGCAGCACCCGCAACAAGCGGGCCAGCACCTGGTACTGGGACTGGCTGATGTAGTACTTCAGCTCATGACGAACAAGCGGCGGCATGGATCAGACCGCGGTCTCGTTCTGGACGGCCACCAGGGTGGCGTCATACACGCCCTGGATGTCCAGCATGTGGCTGACAATGTCAGCGCGCTGGTGCAGCCGCAGGTCCACCGTCATCTCAGCGCCGGAGCGGGTAATGGTCTTGCTGCGCACGCGGTAGTTGCGCACCCCGCGGTGCAGCTCCGCCTCAATCTCCTGCTCGGCGGCAGGGTCATAGTGCAGCACCAGCAGGTAGTTTTCGTTGGTGCGCATGCGCACAAAGGACAGGCCAATCATCATCATGGTGATGGCGGCCACCACGATCATGGAGATGATGTACAGCTTGGAGCCAATCAGGATGCCCATGGTGATGGACCAGAACATGTAGGCGGTGTCAATGGGGTCCTTGACCGCGGTGCGGAAGCGCACGATGGACAGCGCGCCCACCATGCCCATGGACAGTGCCACGTTGCTGCCAATGGCCATGACCACGGGCGAGGTGACCAGGGTCAGCAAAATCAGGGTGGTGGAAAAGGTGGGGTTGTACAGCACGCCGCGGTAGGTTTTGCGGTACACCAAGGAGATGATGATGCTGGAAAACAGCGCGAACGCCAGCACCTGAATGATGTCAATGGGTAGGATCCGCGAGAACTGGTCAGACCACCAGCCGCTCAGCGCGATGTCTGACTTGCTCAGCTGTCCCGTCTGCTGTGCCGTCTGTGCCAAAATGCCCATCCTGTGAACCTCCCGTGCATCCATCTGATAACCTGACCCATTATACATGAAAGTAAAGGATTGGCAAACAAACAGATAGAGTTTCGTAACATTTCACCATTGGCAGGGCTGTGTTTCCCGCCAGGCTCAAAGAATTTGCGTGTGGTGCGCATTTCGCGCTTGACGAATCCCGCCGGGAATGGTAATCTTTTTTTGCTCCGTTTTGAGCGTCTGGTCTGTTGGCTCAGTTGGTAGAGCACATCGTTCACATCGATGGGGTCACTGGTTCGAGTCCAGTACAGACCACCACAAAAGCCGTGTATGCGGCTTTTTTTCTATGCGCTGGTTATGTCTGCTTGATGCGGCGGGCCAGGCCGCTGCCTACAGCTTCTCCACCTGCCGGCGGATGGTCTGCTCGCTGGCCTTCATGGCCTGCAGGGTTTTGTCCAGCAGCTCGTCCAGCTCCCAGCCCAGCATCTGCGCGCCCTGGCTGATGGTGTCCCGTGAGCAGCCGGCGGCGAAGGACTTGTCCTTGAACTTCTTCTTGAGCGACTTCAATTCCATGTCCATGACCGAGCGGGAGGGGCGCATCAGCGCGGCCGCGCCGATCAGCCCGGTCAACTCATCCGTGGCAAACAGCACCTTCTCCATCTGGTGTTCAGGCGCCGGGCTGCCCTGGCAGATGCCGTAACCATGAGAGATGACCGAGCGGATAAAGCCCTCGTCAAAGCCGGCGTCCCGCAGCAGCACCGGCGTCACCTCGCAGTGGCGCTCCGGGTGCTGCTCAAAATCCAGGTCGTGCAGCAGGCCCACCAACTCCCAGTGCGCGCGCTCCTCCCCATAGCCCAGTTCCTGCGCGAACCAGCCTAGCACCTGCTCCAGGGTGAGCGCGTGCTGAAGGTGAAAGGTTTCCTGGTTGTGCCGCCTGAGCAGGGCCAGGGCCTGTGTTCTGTCCATCTCATCCTCCATGGTGTCATTGGCCCCACCTTAGCACCGGGCAGCGGCAGGGTCAACGCCGTCCATGCACATTTTCTGGTTTGCTCTTGGTGCCTGCTGCGGCAGGCGCTTGACAAGGGCATGCGCCAGAGGCTATATGATGAAGCGGTCAATGATAGGAAGCGTGAAGGTGCGAAATGGACGGGAACGGGTTTCTGACAGTGCTGGAAGGCGTGGTGGTGCAGGGCAAGCAGGTGGGGCGCGCGCTGGGGATTCCCACCGCCAACATCCCTTACCATCCCGGGCAAATGGCCCTGGAGGACGGCATCTATGTGGCCGAGCTGGTGCTGCTTGACCAGGGCAACCGCGTGGTGGAGGGGGTGCTCAACCAGGGGTACCACCCCACTGTGCCCGGCGGTCTGCCCGCGGTGGAAATCCACCTGTTTGATTTTGATGAGGACATTTACAACCAGCGGGTGCTGGTGCGCTACCTGCACTACATCCGGCCGGAGCTCACCTTTGACACCAAGGAGCAGATGATGGTGGCCATCAGGGAGGACATCCGCCTGGCGCGGGCCTGGTTTGCTGCCCGTCAGAGCAGGCGCTGAGCCAGCCGGAACATCCGCGCCAGCTGTTCCGCCTTCTCCAGCCCCCCGGTGCTGATCAACCGCACATTGCCTGCCGGCCCTTGCGGGGCCAGCAGGTTTTCTTCTTTCAGGCGCCTGATCAGCTGGCGGGTGACGCCGTCGTTGCTGTCCACCATCGGGGTGCCCTGGGGCAGGTGGCGGGTGATGGCCTCGCGCAGGAACAGGTAATGGGTGCAGCCCAGCACCACCGCCGCCAGCGGGGTGCCCTGGAAGGGCAGGAACAGGTTTTGCAGGTAGCTGTCCAGCGCCGAGCCGCTGAACTCCTCCCGCTCCACAAAATCCATCAGCCCCGGGCAGGGCAGGGAAATTGCCCGGTGGCCGTACTGGTCGTACAGCTGCTGGTACTTCTGGCTTTTCAGGGTCAGCGGGGTGGCCATCACCAGGATGGCGCCGCCCTGGCTGGTGTTGGCCGCCAGTTTCAGCGCCGGTTCCAGCCCAATGATGGGGAAGCTGTATTGCTCCCGCAGGGGCTGGACAGCCACGCCGGTGGCCGTGTTGCAGGCGATGACCAGGGCCTTGATGCCCAGCTTGACCAGCTCCGCCACCGCGCGCTGGCTGAGCGCCAGCACCTCGCTGTCGCTTTTGGTACCATAAGGGGCGTTGGCGCTGTCGCCCAAATAAATGAAGGATTCATAAGGCAGCTGTTGCTTGGCGCTGGCCAGCACGCTCAGCCCGCCCAATCCGCTGTCAAAAAAACCAATGGCCTGACCGCTGTGCATAGGCACCTCCTGCGACTGATTATAGCACAGCCGGGGCACTGTGGGCTGCCCGGCCCGCCGGTGTGTTACAATGTCGTCATCAACAGCCAGGAGGACGTATGCGCGTTGTGATGCCCGGTTTCAACCTGTCCCTGACCGCCAGGAGCGGGCAGTGCTTCCGCTTTGTCCAGCTTCAGGACGGCGCATATCACCTGGTGGCCCATGGTCATCAACTGTACCTGCACGACCTGGGCGGTGGCAGCTTTGACCTGTCCTGTGACCAGCAGACCTTTGACAGGCTGTGGCATGACTACTTTGATTTGGGGCGGAACTATGACGCGCTTGAGGCGCTGGGTACAGGGGAGGACCCCTACCTGGCCAGCGCGCTGCGCTATGCCCGGGGAATGCGCATCCTGCGCCAGGAGCCTTTTGAAACCTTGATGGCCTTCATCATCTCCCAGCGCAAGAGCATCCCGGCTATCACCCGGTGCGTGTCGCAGCTGGCCCTGCGTTTCGGGGAACAAATTGCCCCGGGGGTGCACGCCTTTCCCACCCCGGGGGCGCTGGCGCGGGCCAGCGATGAGGACCTGGCCGCTTGCGGGCTGGGCTACCGGGTGCCCTTCATCAGCCAGAGCGCGAGGCTGGTGCATGAGGGCCGGATTGACCTGGGCGCGCTGGCCGATTTGCCCGATGCCCAGCTTGCGGCCAGCCTGATGACGCTGCCCGGCGTGGGGGTCAAGGTGGCCTCCTGCGTGATGCTGTTCGCTTACCAGCGCATGGACGCTTTTCCTGTGGACGTGTGGATAGACCGGGTGCTGCGCCAGCACTACCCCACGGGCTTCCCTTTTGAGCGCTACAAGGGCGTGGCCGGCATCCTGCAGCAATACCTGTTTTGCTACGCCCGCCATCAGGCAGGCCGGGCGGCGGGGGGCTGAACTTGTCAGCAGGCTGGCACACCGGTATAATTGGACATTGACCGGTGGATGAAGGAGGTGGGGTGCCAATGAGCGGGCTGACCGCATTCAAGGGCCAGCGGGTGCACCTGGTGGGCATCGGCGGGGCCAGCATGTCCGGCCTGGCGCAGATGCTGCGGGCGGATGGCTTTGCGGTATCCGGCAGCGATTCAGCTGACAGCGCCACCCTGGCCCTGCTGCGGGATCTGGGGGTTGACGCGCGCGCCGGGCATCACCCTGAGATGGTGCCTGGCGCCGGGCTGCTGGTGTATTCAGCCGCCATCGCCACGGATGACCCGGAGCGCCAGGCGGCGACGCGCCTGCACATCCCCCAGATGGAGCGCGCCGTGCTGCTGGGCTTGCTGATGGCGGGCTACGACCGGCAGGTCTGCGTGTGCGGCACTCATGGAAAGACCACCACCACCGCCATGATTGCCCAGGTTCTCAGCGACCTGGGCGCGGACCCCGCCGTCCACCTGGGCGGCAGCCTGGACGCAATAGGCGGCAGCGTCCGTCAGGGCAGCAGCGGCCTGTTTGTGGCTGAAGCCTGCGAGTTTAACCGCAGCTTCCTGCACATGCCGGTCAGCTTCGCCGTGCTGCTCAACATCGAGGAGGACCACCTGGACTGCTATGGCGACATGGACCAGGTGGAGGCGGCCTACCTTCAGTTTCTGGAGAAACTGCCGGAAGATGGTGTGGTGCTGGCGCTGGGCAGCGATGAGCGGGTGCTGCGCGTGCTGGGCCAGCTGAAGCCCCGTGCACGCAGCCTGCTGCTATATGGCGAGCAGCCGGGATCAGACTATCAGGCCAGCGGGCTCAGTTTCGATCAGCGTGGCATGGCCACCTTTAATGTGGTGCACCGGAACCGTGTCCTGTGCCAGGCGCGCCTCAGCGTGCCCGGCCGCTTCAACGCCCTGCACGCGTTGGCGGCGCTGGCGGTGGCCCACCACCTGGGGCTGGACATGGACAGCGCAGCGGAGGCGCTGGCCGGCTTTACCGGGGCACACCGGCGCTTTGAGCACACCGGCCAGGTCCGGGGGATGGACTTATACCACGACTACGGACACAACCCGGCGGAGATGCGCGCCGCGGTGGACATGGCTGTCCTGCAAGGCCGCCGCGTCATCGCGGTGATGCAGCCGCACACATACAGCCGGGTCAAAACCCTGTTTGAGGACTACCTCACCTGCACCCGGAAGGCGGACATCACCTTGGTCACGGACATTTTTGCCGCCAGGGAGGTGGACCCCGGCGACATCAACAGCCAGATGCTGGTGGCGGGCATGCGCGAACATGGCGTACATGCCATCCACACGCCGGATTTTGACCGCACCGAGGCCTGGCTGCTGGAACATGGACGCCCGGGTGACCTGGTGCTCACCATGGGCTGCGGCAACATCAACCTGCTCAACGACCAAATGCAGCGGAACGCGGCGCTGCTTGACCACAGCACATAAGGACGGAGGCAACATGGCCAGGCAATCGCTTGCACACATCAGGAATTTCTGCATCATCGCCCACATTGACCACGGCAAGAGCACGCTGGCGGACCGCATTTTGGAGCACACCGGTGCCTTTGAGCTGCGCCAGATGACGGACCAGGTGCTGGACAGCATGGAGCTGGAGCGCGAGCGCGGCATCACCATCAAGTCCAAGGCGGTCAACATGACCTACAAGGCAAGGGACGGGCAGACCTATGTGCTCAACCTGATTGACACCCCCGGCCATGTGGACTTCACCTACGAGGTGTCCCGCGCGCTGGCGGCCTGCGAGGGCGCGCTGCTGGTGGTGGACGCGACCCAGGGGGTGGAGGCCCAGACCCTGGCCAATGTGTACCTGGCGCTGGAGCACGACCTGGAGATCATCCCGGTCATCAACAAGATTGACCTGCCCAGCGCCCAGCCGGAGGAAGCCAAGAAAGAGATTGAGGACCTGATTGGCCTGTCGGCGGATGTCGCGCCCCTGGTATCAGCCAAGATGGGCACCGGCATCGAAGAGGTGCTGGAGGCCATCATCGCCCGCGTCCCGCCGCCCCAGGGCGACCCGGAGGCACCCCTGCAGGCGCTGGTGTTTGACGCGGTGTATGACAACTACAAGGGCGCCATCTGCTATGTGCGGGTGATGAACGGCCAGCTCAAGCCCGGCATGCGCATGCGCATGATGCAGACCGGGGCTGAGTTTGACGTGGTGGAGGTGGGCCGGCTCACGCCCCGCTTTGAGCCCGCGGACAGCCTGGTGGCCGGCCAGGTGGGCTACGTCAGCGCCTCCATCAAGGAGGTGCGGGACACCCGGGTGGGCGACACCATCACCAATGCCGACCGGCCGGCGGCGGCCGCGCTGCCGGGCTACAAGCAGGCGGTGCCCATGGTGTTCTGCGGCATCTACCCGGCTGACGGAGCCGACTACCCGGCGCTGCGCGACGCGCTGGAAAAGCTGCGCATGAACGACGCCTCCCTCACCTTTGAACCGGAGACCAGCTCCGCCCTGGGCTACGGCTTTCGCTGCGGCTTTCTGGGCCTGCTGCACATGGAGATCATCCAGGAGCGCCTGGAGCGGGAGTTTGACCTGGGATTGATTACCACCGTGCCCAATGTCATCTACAACATCGTCAAGACCGACGGGGAAGCGCTGGAGATTGACAACCCCAGCAACCTGCCCGACCCCGCCCAGATCGACCACATGCGCGAGCCCTATGTGTTGGCCACCATCTTCACCCCCCAGGAGTTTGTAGGCACCCTGATGGAGCTGTGCCGGGACAAGCGTGGCGTGTTCCGGGACATGCAGTATGAGGGCAGCCGCGTCAAGCTGACCTATGACATGCCCCTCAACGAGGTGATCTACGATTTCTTTGACCAGCTCAAAAGCCGCAGCCGCGGCTACGCCTCGCTGGATTATGAGGTCACCGGCTACCAGGACAGCGAGCTGGTCAAGCTGGACTTCCTGCTCAACGGCGAGGTCTGTGACGCCTTCACGATGATTGTGCACAAGGACAAGGCCTACAGCCGCGCCCGCAACATCGCCGAGCGCCTGAAGGAGGTCATCCCGCGCCAACAGTTTGAGATTCCCATCCAGGGCGCCATTGGCAGCAAGGTCATCGCCCGGGAGACGGTCAAGGCGGTTCGCAAGGACGTGTTGGCCAAGTGCTATGGCGGCGACATCTCCCGCAAGAAAAAGTTGCTGGAGAAACAGAAGGAAGGCAAGAAGCGCATGCGCAAGTTTGGCAGCGTGGAGCTGCCCAGCGAGGCCTTCATCGCCGTGCTCAAGATGGGGGATGAATAGGCCTGGGCGCCTCCCCGCCAAGTCAAGGATAGAGACAAGAGATGAAATGCCCTGCATGCGGTCACTGGAACCGCGCGAGCTTCCCCCAGTGCTTCAAGTGTGGCCACCCCTTGGCCAGGCTGGGGCAGCCTGCGCCCACCCCGGCTGAGGCGCTCAAGCAGACCGCGCCTGTTCCTGAGGAAGGCCCAACCCATATCCAGGTGGATGACTTTGGCAACGAATCCGTCCGGGATGACAAGCTGGACCGCCTGGCCCAGGAGATGCTGAGCCTGCACGAGCGCAAGCGCCGGGGCGAGGCCAAGCAGCGCCAGCTGCGCTCCCTGGGGGCCGAGCGGGGGTTTGCGCCCTCGGGCACCCAGGTGTCCGCCTCCGCGCGGCGCAACCGCTTTTTCGCGGATCCCGGCACCTTCCGCCGCAGCCAGGAGGCGCTGGAGCGTGAAGCCTCCCCGGTTGACTATGACGGCTTTGTGGACCAGCCTTCCTACTACGCCCTGGCCGGGGACGATATCCACTTCAACCCCCGCGCGGTGGGCAGCCTGCAGATGCCGCTGCCCAAACGCAAGCGCAGGCGCTTGTTTGGCTGGCGGCGGGTGCTGCCCTTCCTGGCCATCGCCCTGCTGGTGGGGGTGGGCCTGTTCTCCCTGTACCAGTTTGTGCTCAAGCCCTGGCTGGTTCAGCGCCAGGAGGCGGCCATCACGCCCCAGCCGGTCATCACCGCCTCCATCCTGGATGAGATGGCGGCCCATACCATCTCCATCCCCGCCCCCGAGGGCGCGCAGATCTACATCAAGGAGCTGCGCAAGAGTTACATCGTCACCGGCGGCTACGCCACCTTCCAGGTGGCAGACTACATCTGGTATGAGCTGATGGAAGAGGTCACCGAGCCCAGCATGGAGGTGGAATTGACCCCGTATATCCGCACCAGCTCCGGCGAGCAGCGCCAGATGGACAGCGTGCGCTACACCATTGACATCCCGCTCTCGCCCATCACCATGCTCAACCCGGACGTGACCCGGCTGGAGGTCAGCACGCCGGTGTACAACATCCGCTTCCATGTGATGCAAAACAGCCGTGTGCTGATCAACGGCGAGGACTATTCCTCCTTTGTCAACACCCAAAGCGGCTTTATCACCTACAACGCCGATGTGCAGCCTGTGGGTGACAACATCATCAACATCTCCGTGCGCAGCCAGTACTACCGGGAGAACACCGTCAGCATCAACATCTACCGCGCGGTGCAGGACATCCCGCTGGACCTGGCAAGCACCCTGGATGATGAAAGCTCCAATGACAGCATGACCATCCACGCCACCACCCGCGCCGGGGCCACCATCACGGTGCTCAGCCCCCACAAGAACCTGGATGTCAGCCAGCTGGGCAGCACCGGTGTGTTCAGCTTTGAGGCGGTCTTCCCCAAGATTGGCTACAACACAGTGGAAATCCGCGCCGACTTCCCGGACAAGAACCCCACCACCGTCAAGTACGATGTGTACTACCTGCCCAGCCCGGACATCTACACCCGAAAAGCCTGGGCGCTGGACAGCTGGGGTTATCCGGACCTGCTGGCCAACCTCACCACCCGCATCAACAACACCCAGATCTACACCTTCACAGGCCCTGTGAAGGAGATTGTCAGCAACAAGCCCCAGCTGGTGCTCTTTGACGCGGCTGACGGCAGCGGCAGCGAGCGGCTGGTCATGGTGGAGAACCAAACCAAGACCCAGTGGGAGCTGGGCCAGCGATACCGCCTGTACGCGGATGCTTTTGGTATCTACGGCAACATTCCCAGGCTGATCGCGCGCTATACCTACAAGCCCAAGGCACCCTGAGGCCGAGGTGGACGGCTGCGAGGACTGCCTGAACAACCTTGCCTATCCAGCGCCATGCGCTTGTAATCTCTCCTGCTTAGTGCTATCATTCACCTGTTGATTTTATGTAGGGGGTTTTCCTGATGACCACGCTTCAAGTTGTGTTTACTTCCTTGCTGCTGCTGGCCTCCCTGGCCCTGATTGTGTCCGTGCTGCTCCAGAAAGGGGACGCCGACGGCATTGGCGCCCTGACCGGTGGCGGCAGCGGCGCCAGCAGCTTCTTTGGCAAGAACAAGACCAGGACCCTCGAAGGCAGGCTGGCCACCCTCACCAAGGGCAGCGCCATTGCCTTTGTCGTGCTGGGCCTGGTGTTGATTTTTATCTGAGCCATGCCACGTTCTGACAGCTGACGCTGCGCACAGCGCCGGCTGTTTTTCTTTGGAAGGATCAACGCTTGATAGTCTTTGAACTGGCCCGGGTGGCCAAGTCCTTTGGCACGGATGAAGTGCTGCGGGACGTCAGCTTCACCCTGAAATCAGGCGAGCGGATCGGCCTGGTTGGGGTCAATGGCAGCGGGAAAACCACCCTGCTGCGCATTTTGTGCGGGGAACTGCAAGCCGACGAGGGCCAGGTCAGCTTTGCCCGCGGCATCCGCGTCGGGTACCTGACACAGATCTATCAGCCCGCGTCGGGCGCCAGCGTCCTGCAGGAAGCCCAGGAGGCGTTGCGGGGCCTGAGCGCCATGGAACAGAAGCTGCGGGCCCTTGAACGGCAGATGGGGGAGCAGCTCTCTGAAGAGGAACTGCAGCCCGTTTTGAGCGAATATGCCAGGCTGATGGAGCTGTTTGAGCGTGAAGGGGGCTACGAGGCCAGCTCCCAGGTGCTGGGCGTGTTGGGCGGCCTGGGCTTTGGCCAGGAGCGCCACCAGCAGGAGGCCGCGACCTTGTCCGGCGGGGAGCTGACCCGCCTGAACCTGGCCCGCCTGCTGCTGCAAAAGCCGGATTTGCTGCTTCTGGATGAGCCCACCAACCACCTGGACATGACCACCATGGCCTGGCTGGAGAGCTACCTGATGGAATATCCCGGCAGCGTGATGCTGGTTTCCCATGACCGCTATTTCCTCAACGCTGTGTGCACCGGCATGGCGGAACTGCTGTTTGGCACCCTGGAAACCTACCATGGAAACTACACCAGCTACCTGAAGCAGCGGGCGGAGCGCCACGCGGCAAGGGACAAAGCCTGGCAGCTACAGCAAAAGGAGATCATGCGCCAGCGGGCCATCATCGCGCGCTTCCGCAGCTTCAACCGGGAGAAGTCCATCCGCGCGGCGGAGAGCCGTGAAAAGGCGCTGGCGCGCATGGAGCTGGTGGAGCGGCCGGAGGAAGAGAAGCAGATCATGTTCCGCTTTGAGACCAAGCGGCTGCTGGGCGACATCGCCCTGGAGGCGGAAGGCCTGCGCAAGGCCTTTGGTGAGCGGGTGCTGTTTGATGGCCTTGACCTGAAGCTGCGCGGCGGGGACCGTGTTGCCCTGATTGGCCCCAACGGCATTGGCAAGACCACCCTGCTGCGCTGCCTGATGGGCAGGGAACCGCTGGACGCAGGGGAGCTGCGCTATGGGCCCAAGGCCCAGGTTGGCTATTTTGACCAGCGCCAGCAGGACCTGGACCTCAACAAGGACGTGCTGAACGAGGTCTGGGATGCCTTCCCTGCCCTGAACCAGAGCCAGGTGCGCGGCGCGCTGGGGCTTTTCCTGTTTTCGGCGGATGATGTGTTTGTGCCGCTGCGCCTGTTGTCCGGTGGTGAGCGCAGCCGCGTCAGCCTGACCAAGCTGATGCTGCGCAGGGACAATTTTCTGTTGCTGGATGAGCCCACCAACCACCTGGACGCGGACAGCCGAGAGGCGCTGGAACAGGCACTGGACGGCTATGAGGGCACCATCCTGGCAGTATCCCACGACCGTTACTTCATCAACCGCTTTGCCAACCGCGTGCTGGTCATGGGCCCGGAGGGCCTCACCGCCTATGAGGGCAACTATGACGACTACCAGGCCCAGCTGCGCCGCTTGGAGGAAGGGACGGACGACCAGGCGCCGGAGCGCACCCGCACCCAGATCGCGCGGGAGCGCAGGGCTGAGCGGGAGCAGGCGGCCCAGATTGAAGCCTTACGGCAGGCCCTGGAACAGGCGGAGCTGGCGGTGCAGCAGGCCGAGCACCAGCTGGCCCAGGGCCTCAGCCAGCTGGAGGACCCCGCCATTTACGCCGACCCGGAAAAGGCCAGCCTCCAGGCTGCCCGCAACCGCCAGCTGCAGGCCAGGGTCGAGCGGCAGTACGAGCGCTGGGAACAGGCGGATCGGCACCTGGAAGACGCCTTGGCGCGCTTGGAGCAAGGTGAGTAAGCACCCTCAGCGCCGGGCCGTTCTGTTTAAATCTTGTTTTCACCAGCCGTCGCTTGACAAATTGCCGCGGCAGGGGGTATGATGCCCACAGTTTGACAGGAGGGAGGGATCAGAATGCGTTCTATGGCGATGCGAATGTCCATGATGTGCGTGATGCTTGATCCCGTACTTCTTGGTTTGCGCTGATTGAGGCTTTTCCGCCGTTCAATGCCCGCTTGCCGAAGTGCGAAGCGGGTTTTTCGTATGAAAGGGGACAACAGTGTCTAGCAAGGTGCTGATTGAGGTCAGGGGGCTGTCCAAGATTTTCGCGGACGCGGAGAACCGCGTGACCGCCCTCAACGACATCAGCCTGCAGGTGCAGGAGGGGCAGATTTACGGCATCGTCGGCATGTCCGGCGCCGGCAAGTCCACCCTGATCCGCTGCATCAACCGCCTGGACACCCCCAATGAGGGGCAGATCATCTACCGCGGCCAGGACATCCTGGCCATGAACCGGCAGGAGCTGCTGGGCGCCCGGCGCAAGATGGGGATGATTTTCCAACAGTTCAACCTCTTCATGCAGCGCACCGTGGCGCAGAATATCCGCTACCCGCTGGAGATTACCGGCGTGAGCCGCAAGGCGGCGGACCAGCGCGTGGCGCAGCTGCTGGACATCGTGGGCCTGCAGGACAAGGCGCGAGCCTACCCGGCCCAGCTGTCCGGCGGCCAGCGCCAGCGGGTGGGCATTGCCAGGGCCCTGGCCAACGAGCCGGACCTGCTGCTGTGCGATGAGGCCACCAGCGCCCTGGACCCGATGACCACCCAATCCATCCTGGACCTGCTGCAGGACATCAACCGCCGCCTTGGCATCACCATCCTGCTGATCACCCACGAGATGGCGGTCATCCG